>DATAQC010000021.1:0-39162 GCA_036264885.1 Acidimicrobiales bacterium
GCCGCCCACCATCCAGATCAGGTAGATCTTCTCCAGGGGACCGAGGCGCAGGATGGAGCTGTCACGCTCGACGGCCCGGGAGCGCACGCCGATGGGGGCCATGGGGTCGAGGGGGTTCTCCCGCCAGTTCTCCATCTGCCCGCCGCCGGGCATGATCCCACCCTGGGTGAAGTTGGGGCCTCCCTGACCGCTCACCAGCTCACCCGAGCCGCTGTTGCCCCGAGGCGTGGAGTTGGTGCGGGTGCCGCTGCCTCGGGTGCTGGCCCTGGTCCTGCGTCCGTCGGTGGCCATAATGCGAAGTACCCCCCTGATTTTGGGACAAGTAGATGTAGACTACACCTATCTGAATCGCCCGTCAGGTGCTCTTGGTCTCCACCGAACGCCTGTCCGGTAGGTTACACCCGACAGTTTCGTCGCAGTTTATCCGGCTCGGGAGGTCTACATGAGTGAGACGTTGGACGCACCTCACTGCGGTGCCCTGAAGTCCATGTTCTGGCGCAGTGAGATCCTCCAGGTGATGTTCTGGCTGCACGGCGAGGGTTTCGGCGAAGACGTCGATGCCGCCGTCATCGAGCGCTTCCTGGGTGTCGACGCCGCCACCGGCATCCGCTACCTCGACGAGCTGGTCGAGGAGGGCCTCATCGACTGCGTGGGCGACCGCTTCAGCCTGTCGGCCCTGGGCCGCCACGAGGGGGGCATCGAGTTCGCCGAGTCCTTCGAGGAGCTCACCCACGGCACCCACGGCGAGTGCGGCCCCGACTGTCCCCACTGCTTCCCCGCCGATCCCGACGACACCGATTGCCAAGAGGGTTGCCCGGCCTTCCAGATGTCCAACGAGCGCCGGCGATGAAGGCACGAGGTTTCGAAGAGCCCCAGGGCGGGCTCCCCCGCAACTACCTGCGAGCCAGTCTGTTGCTGCTCATCGCCGAGGCGCCGGCCCACGGTTACGACCTGCTCGAGCAGATCAAAGAGCTCGGCTTGGCCAACGTCGACCCCGGAGGCCTCTACCGGGGCCTCAGGGTCATGGAGCAGGACGGCCTGGTGGCGTCGAAGTGGGAGCACTCCTCGGCCGGCCCCGCCCGCCGGAGCTACTGCCTCACCGACGAAGGCGTCGACTGGCTCCATGCCTGGGCCGGCGCCCTGAGGGAGGGTCGTCGCTACCTCAGCGCCTACCTGTCGCGCTACGACTCCATCGCCGAGCCCGTCCTGGCCCAGTCCTTCGCCCCCGGCGCCGATGCCCTCGATGCCCTCGGTGTCGAGCCGCAGCTCTGAGCCTGGCCCTGGGGAGAGCCCGCGGGTGCGGGAATCCCCGACGACGCCATCCTGTTGACCTGAACCCATGACCGACATCACCGAGCTCCAAACCGAGGCGGCCGACGCCACCGATGTGCGCGTCCCCGGATCGCTGCGCATCGCCGTCGCCGGCAAGGGCGGGGCGGGCAAGACCACCTTTTCGGCCACGCTGGCCCGCATCATGGCCAGCCGGGGGAAGCGGGTCATCGTCATCGACGGGGACAGCAACCCCAACGTGGGCGTCGCTCTCGGCCTCGACCGGGAGGTGGCCGGCGCCATCGAGCCCCTCCCCACCGGCCTGGTGTCGCGCCGGCTCAGCGGGGGCACGGCGCTGAAGGACCCGGTGGACACCGTCGTCAAGGACTTCGGCGTCACCACCGCCGACGGCGTGAACGTGCTGTTGATGTGCCTTCCCCAGCACGCCGACGAGGGCTGTCTCTGCTCGGCCCACGCCACGGTGAGCGGGCTGCTGATGGACATCGGCCAGGAAACCGACCTGGTCACCATCCTCGACCTGGAGGCGTCACCTGAGCACCTGAGCCGGGGGACGACCCGCCACGTCGATGCCCTCCTGCTCGTCGTCGAGCCGTACTACCGGTCGTACGAGACGGCCCGGCGCATGGCCGAGCTGGCGTCGGAGCTGCCCATCGGCCATGTGGGCGTCATTGCCAACAAGATTCGCCAGCCGGCCCACATCGAGGCCATGACCGAGTACTGCGAACGTCACGGTATGTCCTTCGACGGCCACCTGCCGTGGGGCGACGCCGTCCTCGATGCCGACCTGGCGGGGATTCCCCTCTACGACTTCGACCGCGACGGCCCCGTGGTCGCCGCCATCGACGCGGTGGCCGAGCGGCTGCTCTCCCTGCCGCTCAACGCAGCCACCTCCTGAGCGCTTTCGAGACGGGGTCGGCGAAGCTTCTCAAGGGCGATAGCCGGCCGCGGTGACCTGGCCGTCGCCGTCGTAGAAACCCTGGGCAGCGACGGCGTCGTCGAGCTGGCGGTAGCCAGTCGTGCGTCCGACGCGCCACTCCTTGAGTCCTTCGAGGTCGAGGAGGGGTCGCACGTCGGGGTCGTCATAGCTCATGGCCAGGAGCAGGGCGGTGAAGCGCTCGACCAGATCCCGTGGGGCCGACGACAGGGCGGTGAAGTTGCAGTGGTCGAACAGCGCCGTCTGGGTGAGCACGCGGGTGGCCCCGGGGGCAAGAGTGCCCTCGGTGGTGAACAGGAGATGGTTGCCGTCGATCATGCAGGCGGCGTCGACATCACCGGCCAGCAGGGCACGGACGGCATCCCGTTCGCCTCCCACGTGGTCACCGTGCTTGCCCACGCCCACGTCGTGGTACCGGACGTGGAAGTCGCGGCCGGGAACCAGGCCGAGCGACTCCAGATGGGCCAGGGGGATGAGCGTGGCCTGCGGCGAGTCGACGGCGCCGACGCCGACGGTGCGACCGGCCAGGTCGGCCACCGATTCGATGTCCGAGCTCTCGAGCACCACCACCACCGACGTGAGATCGCAGTCGGTGTCACGCATGGCCAGCTCCGACAGGGTTTTGCCTGCCGCCGCCGCCAACCGGTGGGCCCGGACCCATGCCAGCGGCGAGTTCCAGGCCACGTCGATGGAGCCGTCCATGAGGGCCTCGACCTGGCGCTCGTAGTTGGAGAACAAGACGTAGTCGACGTCGAGGCCCTGGGCGCGGAACCAGGCACGGAAGCCGTCCCAGATGACCACGACCTTGGGATCGTAGGCGACCGCCCCCACGACCATGGTCGGCGTCGCCGGCGAGGAGGGGGCCATCAGAACAGCGGGAGGCCGCAGACGGCCTTGCCGATGAAGTCGTAGAGCACGTCGGTGGTGGGAGCCATGACGGTGGCCGCCCGGGCGTCGCGGAAGTTGCGTTCCACCCCGACCTCCTTGCGGAACGCCGATCCCCCGCAGACCCGCATGGCCAGGTCGGTGACCTCGGTGGCGGCCGTGCTGGCCGCTGCCTTGACCTCCAGGACGCGCAAGGTGGCGTCGGGCCGGCCCGTCTCCAGGGCGCCGAGGGTGTCGACGAGCAGGGCGCCGGCCAGGTCGGTGGTGATCTGCATGCGGGCGATGTGGGCCCGCACCGTCGGGTCGTCGGCCAAGGTCTGGTCGAGGTGCTCCAGGCGCGTGGTCATGGCGTGGGCGGCGGCCTTGGCCGTCGCTGAGTCGGCCGTCCCCACCGAGAAGGCGGCGTTCATCACCTGGAACCAGGGCAGGACGGTGCCGATCATCACGTCGAACCCCCCACCGTCGGGGCCCAGCATGGCCGCCGCCTCCACGGGAACGGCCTCGGCGGTCATGGGCCTGGAGGCGTTGCCCCGCAGCCCGAGGCCGTCGAAGGGGGCGCCCACGTCCAACCCCGGCGCCCCGGCCGGCACCAGCCACAGGGTGCTCATACCCTCGGCCGACAGAGGCCGGCTCGACCAGACGTAGCCGTCGGCCTCGCCGGCCGCGGTGACCCAGCTCTTGCGGGCGTCGAGGCGCACTCCGCTGCCGTCGGTGGCGGCCGAGCTCATGGGCGCCCAGAAATGGCTGCGTGAACCGGCCTCGGAGAAGGCCAGGGTGGCCACGTAGTCACCGGCGGCGATCGACCGGCGCACCTCGAGGGGGCCCAGGGTCTCGATCACCGCGGTGGCGGCGTAGTGCATCATCACGACCATGGCCGTCGAGGCGCAATGGTGGGCGAGCTCGCGCACCACGTCGGCGGCCGCCCGGAACCCCTCACCCATGCCGCCGACGTCGGCGGCGCTGATCAGGCCCAGCAGACCGGCCCGGCCCAACGCGTCGAGGGCCTGCCGGGGGAAAACGGCGTCGCTGTCGACCTCGCCGGCCCGGGGGGCGACCACATCGCTCACGACGGCGGCCAGGCGGGCTAGGTAGGCGGGACTGGTGTCGACGGGAGCTGACGTCATGGCTCGGTCTCCTCTGCGGGGGTAGGGGGCTCTCCTCCGGGCGAGGAGGTCGGCCGGCGGCCGGCGCTCTGCGGCTGCTCGACGGCGCTCTGGAAGCCGCCATCTTGCCCCATCGACAAGCCCGGGCGTCAAAGAACCACCGGCGGTCGGGCCCCTCTAGATGTATCCTGTCTGTATCCCATCGCCCCTTACCTGGGGACGTGAGAACGTCGTTCGGCAACAGGAATCTGGAGGCCGCGCCCTGAGCTCAATTCCCAAATCCGATGCTCTGCGCAACCTCTACTGGCGCAGCGAGATGCTTCGGGTCATGTACTGGCTCCGGGGCGAGGGGATGGGCGACCTGGTCGACGTGCCCATGGTCGGCCGGTACCTCGACATCGACGCCGACGAGTGCCGGGCCCAGTTCGCCGGGCTGGTCGAGGAAGGGTCGGTCGTCACCGACGGCGAGTGGTTCGCCATCTCTCCCCGGGGCCTGGCCCAGGGAGAGGTCGAGTACGCCACGCTGTTCTCCGACCTGGCCCGACCGGTGAGCGGCGCCTGCAGTGACGAGTGCTGGTGCCAGTTGTCCACCGACGAGGAGGCGGCGTGCAGCGCATCTCTGCTGATGCCCACCCGGAACGTCGAAGCGACCGAGGCGGCGAGCAGATGAGCTCGGCCGGTCAGGAGACGGTCACCGGGGCGTTGCCCCGTCACTACCTGAAGCCGTGCCTGCTGCTGTTGGTGGCCGAGGGCCCTTCCCACGGCTACGAGCTGCTCGAACAGGTGCGGCGCCTGGGCATGCAGGGGGCGGAGCCCGGCGGCCTCTACCGCTACTTGCGGTCCATGGAGAAAGAAGAGCTCGTCCGGTCCTGGTGGGAGCCGTCCCAGGCGGGGCCCGCCCGCCGTACCTATGTCCTCACCGACGCCGGTCGCAGGGCTCTGCAAGCGTCGGTCGACTCGCTCCGCGACGTGCGCCAGTTGCTCATCGACCTGCTCGATCGGTACGACTCGCTCGCCCAGACCGGCGACGGCTACGACTCTGCCGCCACTGAAACTCCTGTCAGATGAGAGAATTGAACATCCACCGGTGTTCTGCGTCAGGTCCGAGTGGCCGTCGCGGAGAAAGACGAGGTGCCTGATGTGCCTGGGAATCCCCGGCCAACTGGTCGAGATCATCGACGTTGAGCAGCACCGCGGCATGGCCGACATCGACGGAGTGCGCCGCGAGATCAACATCGGCCTGGTTCTGAACGAGCCTGGTGGGCTAAAGGTGGGCGACTGGGTCCTGATCCACGTGGGGTTCGCCATGAGCGTCCTCGACGAGGAGGAGGCCGAGCGCACCCTGTCGTTCATCAAGCTGATGGGTGAGGTGTGGGACGACGAGAAGGCCCAGTTCAGTCAGGAAGCACCCCTGTGAGGTAGGCGCCCGACCGCCGAAGCCCTGATGCACGTCCGTCCGAGGAGGCAGCGAAGAGATGAAGTTCGTCGACGAGTACCGTGACCCCGCAGCGGCCAGGGCGGCCGTGGCCCAGATCGAGGCGCTGGCCGGGCCCCTGACAGAACGGTCGGGCCAGCACCTGAAGTTCATGGAGGTCTGCGGCGGCCACACCCACACCATCTACAAGCACGGCATCGAGAACCTGCTCCCGGAATCGGTCGAGCTGGTCCACGGTCCGGGTTGTCCGGTGTGCGTCATTCCCATGGGCCGGGTCGAGGACGCCATCGCCGTGGCCGAGACCCCCGGGGTCATCTTCACCTCCTTCGGCGACATGATGCGGGTCCCCGGAGCCGACGGGAACCTGCTCGAGGCCAAGGCCAGGGGCGCCGACGTGCGCATGGTGTACTCCCCCCTCGACGCCCTGCGCATCGCCGAGGCCAACCCCGACCGCCAAGTGGTCTTCTTCGCCGTCGGTTTCGAGACCACCGCCCCCTCCACTGCCGTCACCCTCCTCAAGGCCAAGGAGCGGGGGGTCACCAACTTCTTGGTGTTCTGCAACCACGTGACGATCGTGCCGCCCGTCAAGGCCATCCTCGAGTCGCCCGACCTGCGCCTCGACGGCTTCCTGGGCCCAGGCCATGTGTCCACCGTCATCGGCAACCGCCCCTACCGCTTCGTTCCCGCCGTGTACGGCAAGCCTCTCGTCACCGCCGGCTTCGAGCCCCTCGACATCCTCCAGGCCATCGTCATGCTCGTGCGTCAGCTCAACGATGGGCGCTGCGAGGTCGAGAACCAGTACACCCGGGCCGTGCACGACGAAGGCAACCCCCGGGCCCTGGCCATCCTGGCCGAGGTCTTCGAGCTCCGCCCCCACTTCGAGTGGCGGGGGCTGGGCTTCATCTCCCAGTCGGCCCTGAAGCTCAACGACGCCTTCGCCGACTACGACGCCGAGCTGCGCTTCAACGTTCCCGGTGTACGGGTGGCCGATCCCAAGGCCTGCCAGTGCGGCGAGGTGCTCAAGGGCGTCATCAAGCCCTGGGAGTGCAAGGTGTTCGGTACCGCGTGCACCCCCGAGACCCCCATCGGCACCTGCATGGTGTCGTCGGAGGGCGCCTGTGCCGCCTACTACAACTACGGCCGCTTCACCCGGGCCGCCACCATTCCCGTGCGGGCGGCCGAGCCCGAGCCGGTGGCCTGAGTGTCCGAGGGGGCAGGGGGCGCGTCGCCCGAAGACATCGTCCTCGAGCGCATCGAGGCCTTCCGGCGGCGGCGTCCCAAGCTCAAGGACGAGTTCATCAACTCGGCCCACGGGGCCGGGGGTAAGGCGTCGGCCGCCCTGATCGACGCCGTGTTCCTCGAGGCCTTCCGCAACGACACCCTCGAGGGACTGCCCGATGGAGCGGTGCTCGACGTCGGCGGCGGCGAGCGGATCGCCTTCAGCACCGACTCGTTCGTGGTCAAGCCCCGGCGGTTCCCCGGTGGGTCGATCGGCGACCTGGCCATCAACGGCACCGTCAACGACCTGGCCATGATGGGCGCCACTCCCCGCTGGATCTCGTCCGCCTTCGTCATCGAGGACGGGTTCCCGATCGCCGAGCTCCGGGAGATCGTGGCCGACATGGCCCTGGCCGCCACCAAGGCGGGTGTGCAGGTGGTCACCGGCGACACCAAGGTGGTCAACAAGGGGGCGGGTGACGGCGTCTACATCACCACCTCGGGGGTGGGCACCGTGGCACCGGGTCTTCGTCTCGACGCCAAGTCGGTGCGGCCCGGCGACAAGGTACTGGTCTCGGGCAACATCGGCGACCACGGCGTCGCCGTGTTGATCGCACGGGGTGAGCTGGCCCTCGAAGCCGACCTGCCCACCGACTCGGCCCCCCTCAACGACCTGGTCGCCAAGCTGTTGGCCGCCGCCCCCAATACCCGCTTCCTGCGCGACCCGACGCGCGGGGGCGTGGCCACGGTGTGCAACGAGCTGGCCCGGGCGGCCGAGGTGGCGGTGGTGCTGCAGGAGTCGGCCGTGCCTGTGCGGGGCATCGTCAACGGCGCCTGCGAGATCTTGGGCATCGATCCCCTCTACGTGGCCAACGAGGGCAAGTTGGTCGCCGTCGTTCCCGCCGACGAGACCGACGACGCCCTGGCGGCCATGCGGGCCCACCCGGTGGGCGCCGACGCCGCGGTGATCGGCGAGATCCGTGACGATCCCCCCGGCATCGTCATCCTCAACACCAGTTTCGGCGGCAACCGCGTCGTCGACATGCTGGTCGGCGATCCGCTCCCCCGCATCTGCTGAGGACCACCGTCCTGGTCGGGTTCCCCGGCGAAGGCCTCTGTAATGGAGGCTAGGCCCATCAGCGTCGGGCGGCACCGGCTGCGGGTCACCGGCACCGTCCAAGGAGTGGGCTTCCGCCCCTTCGTCTACCGGCTGGCGGTGGAGCTGGGCCTGTCGGGGACGGTGGCCAACGACAGCCGCGGTGTGATCGTCGACGCCGAGGGGCCGCTGGGGGCGCTGGACGAGCTGGCCCGGCGCATCGTCGACGAGGCGCCCCCGCTGGCCCGTGTCAGTGCGCTGGAAGTGGACGACGGCGATCCGCCCCGCGGGGCGACGGAGTTTCGCATTCTCGACAGCCTGGCCGCCGGTGCCCCGGCGGTGGCGGTGAGCGTGGACGTGGCCATGTGCGCCGACTGCGCTGCCGAGCTGGGCGACCCGACCGATCGCCGTTTTGGCTACCCGTTCATCAACTGCACCAACTGCGGGCCCCGCTACACGATCATCAAGTCGGTTCCCTACGACCGGGCCACGACGACGATGGCCCGTTTCGTCATGTGCGACGACTGCCGCAAGGAGTACGAGGACCCCGCCAACCGCCGCTTCCACGCCGAGCCCAACGCCTGCAAGGTGTGCGGTCCCCAGTTGCGGCTCCTCGACCCCGACGGCACGGTACGAGCCGAGCGCGAGGCGGCGCTCGACGGGGCCGTCGCCGGCCTGGTGGCCGGGCAGGTGGTGGCGGTCAAGGGCCTGGGTGGCTACCACCTGGCCGTCGACGCCGGCCAGGCCGAGGCCGTGGCCGAGCTGCGCCGGCGCAAGGCGCGCGACGACAAGCCCTTCGCCCTCATGGTGGCCGACCTGGCCCAGGCCCACGACTTGTGCCGCCTGACCCCCGAGGCGGTGAGCGAGCTGACCTCGGTTCGGCGGCCCATCGTGCTCGCACCCCACCGCCCGGGATCGACCACCGCCCCCGAGGTGGCTCCGGGCCTTCCCGAGCTGGGGGTGATGCTGCCGTACACGCCCATGCACCACCTCCTGCTGGCGGGGACGGGCCGGCCCCTGGTGATGACCAGCGGCAACCTGTCCGACGAGCCCATCGCCCACGACGACGCCGATGCCCTGGACCGCCTCGGCCCCATGGTCGACGCCATCCTCACCCACGACCGGGGCATCCACATCCGCTGCGACGACTCGGTCGTACGTGCGCCGCCACTGCGATCGGACCCGCAGGCGCCGGCCCCGACGCAGATGGTGCGGCGGTCCCGGGGCTACGCCCCCGAGCCCATCGCCATGCCGCGCCCGACCCGCCGCCAGGTGCTGGCCGTGGGTGCCGAGCTCAAGAACACCGTGGCGGTGGCCAAGGGATCCAATGTCATCGCCAGCCACCACATCGGCGACCTGGAGCACCTGGCCGCCTACCGCTCGTTCCTTCAGGCAGTCGAGCATCTCTGCCGCCTCACCGGCGTGGCGCCCGAGGTGGTGGCCCACGACCTGCACCCCGAGTACCTGTCGACCAAGTTCGCCACCGAGGCCGACCTGCCCACCCTGGCCATCCAGCACCATCACGCCCACATCGCGTCCTGCCTGGTCGACCACGGCCACGAAGCGCCGGTGCTGGGCGTCGCCTTCGACGGGTTGGGCATGGGCACCGACGGCACCATCTGGGGAGGTGAGTTCCTGGTCGCCGATCTGGCCGGCTTCCGCCGGGTGGGCCATCTGCGTGCTGTACCGCTCGCCGGCGGCAACCAGGCCGTTCGCCAGCCGTGGCGCATGGCCCTGGCCTGGGCCCATGCCGCCGTCGGCCACGACGCGGCGGCAGCCTACGGGCGCAGCGTCGACGACCGATGGGAGGCGGTGATGGCCATGGTCGAGCGACCCGACACCCTGGCCACCACCAGCGCCGGGCGCCTGTTCGACGCCGTGGCCGCACTGTGCGGCCTGCGGGCGCGGGTCACCTACGAGGCCCAGGCCGCCATCGAGCTGGAAGCCGCCTGCGCGCCGGTCCCGCCCGGCGAAGCGCCCGGCTGGGACGTGGAGGTGACGACCGAGCCCGACATGACCGTCGTCGACCCTTCGCCCCTGGTGGCCCGGGTGATCGCCGAACGACACCGGGGGACACCCGTGAGTCGTATCGCCGCCGGCTTCCACGACGGTCTGGGCCGGGCCGTGGCCGACGTGGCCGCCGGGCTGGCAGCCGCCAACGGCCTCGACACGGTGGCACTGTCGGGCGGTGTGTTCCAGAACAGCCGCCTGACCGAGGTGGTGGTGACGCGCCTGGCTGCCCTGGGGCTGGTGACGTTGGTGCACCAGCGGCTTCCGCCCAACGACGGCGCCATCAGCGTGGGCCAGGCCGCCATCGCCGCCCGGGCCTGATCCGGGCGGCGATGGCCGGCGGTACCGTCAGTTGCCGCGGTCCAGGGCCCGGTGGGGCGGGTCGGGGCGGGCCAGGCCCGGCGGCGGCCGCCACGGGTCGCCCCAACCAACCCGACGGCGGGGCTTCTCGAACCGGTTCCGGATCCGGTAGTAGACCGAAGCGTCCGTCTGGAAGATGTCGCGCTGACTCAGTGAGCCCGCCTCGGGATCTTCAGGGAACTGGTGCTCGGCCTCGCGCTGGGCGAGCACCCGTAAGGCGTCGTCGGGCGACTCGGCGTCGGGGACGGCGTCTCGCAGGCCCATGAGCCCCGGCATGATGGCGGCCTGGAACTCGGCCGCTGCCTGGCGCTGGAGATCGTCGGGGTTGGACGTCCCCGACTTGGTGAGCACGCTCTGCACGCTTCCCACCCAGTAGCTCACCGGCAGGTGCTCCTCGCCGCCGCTGGGGGGGGCGAGAGGAGCGTCGCTCGGGGCGTACCTCCGGCGGCGTTGCACGGCCTCAGCCGACTGGGGAGCCATGTCGTCGCCGGTGGGGTCATCGGCACCGGGGTCATCAACGCCGGCTTCGCCCGACACCGGCGCCGAGGTCTCGGCAAAGGGGATGGCGCCGCCGCCCGCACCCTGGTCGCCAGGAGCCGGTTCCACCTGGGCGACGGCGTCGCCGGCATCGTCGGGCTGGGTCGTCTCGGCCGCCTGGGTTCCTTCGGCCGCCGCCGGTTCCTCGGTCACGGCCGCCTCGGCGCCGTCGGGAGCTGGCGACCCGCTCTTCTTCTTGCGCCTGAACACTCGACTGGCCTCTCTCTCGTATGGGTGACAGGTGGTTGTCTTGTGGACCTCAGGGGCGCATGGGAGCCATGCCGCTGATCCGGGTCGTGGCCTCCGGGCCCTTGCCCCAGGCCAACAGTTGCTGAGCGGCCTGGTCGATGGCCATGACGTCGTTGACCAGGATCCCGACGTACTTGGGCACCGGGGTGACCTGGTGCACGATGGCGCGCACGCCGATGAGGACAGTGCCGAGGCGGAAACTGACCCGGTTGAGCACGTACGAGATGGCGATGAGGTAGAGGGCGAGAGCGGCGACGATGATCGCCGTACCCACGAGGGTGAGGATGGTTGCGAGGCCCACAGTTGTCTCCTTGGGGGGATGTTCAGGTCGGGAAATGCGTCAATCGGGAAGCAGCCGGGCCAAGGCGAGGCCATAGCGGGTGACGTTGAGCCGGCACTGGCCGGTGAGCTCGCAGCTACGGATCAGGTTGGGAACCGAATCGAGGGTGCCGCTCAGGAGGACACCGTGCTCGAGCACGTCGTCGACGTACCTGTCGATCTCCATGATCGGCCGGATCACCCTGTTGAGGAACAACAAGACGACGGGCGGCACGACCAGGATGAGCAGGATATCTGCGATGTACCACAAGACCATTCGACGCTCCGGGTTCGGCGGACGGCCGCATTGTACGGACAATCGCCGCCGGGCGAAAGAGTGTCTACATCCTCTAGATGCACCCCGGAGAGTGTCGAGAACGACTAGTGGTCAGCGGGACAACAACAGCCGACCGCAAATGGAGCAGTAGTAGTTCGTGTCGTAGAGCGTGGGCTCCCAGCCTTCGGGGAGCCACTGGATGCTCTTGCAGTCCCGGCACAGGATCCGGTTGGTGTGACGGGCCTCGCCGATGCCGGCGAGGACCCCGGGTTCGCTGCGGGTCTTCGGGCGGGCGATGGCCTTGCCGTGGGTGGCCGATCGCTCACGGGCGGCTCGGTCCTCTTTGGCCTTGGCCTCGGCCTTGGCCCGGGCGCGGACCCCTTCCTGCCACGGCACGCCGCGCGCCGCCCGGGCCACCCGCTCCCTTGCCGCCGCCTCCCAGGCCTGTTCGACGACGGTGACGTCGCCCGACGACGACTGGTGGGCACCCCCACCCGACCCGGCGCCGCCTCCCTTGCGGGCCAGGGCGTAGGCCTGGGTGAGGTTCTTCATGCGCTTCTCGGCCTCGGCCTTGACATGGTCGGGGCTCCCCGAGAAGCGGTCGGGATGGAAGATCTGGGCCAGCGTCCGGTAAGCCTCGGTGATCTCCTTGGGCGAGGCTTTGGGGGAGACCCCGAGGATCTCGTACGGCGTCAACGAACGACCTTCCCGGTCACCGTCGTCTTCACGCTGTCGTCAATCTCAGCCGCTGGGCACCTCACCGCTCTGCCGGAATCCGAACCGAGGAGTCGCTTCGATCCCCGGCCCGAGCCGGGTGCCAGCATCCCCATCATGGAAACCTTCATGCTACCCCTGGCACGGCGAGCATCACGCCCGTCCACGCTGCCCTGTGCGCAGGGCCCGGGCGACGACGCTGAGCACCCAGGGGGCCGTCATCGGCTGCCATGGTCACAGTCTCGCCGCGTTCGCGGTGCTCGTCCCAACCATCACGGCTGCCTCCCGGGCGCTCGACGACACCTGGTGTACGGAGCGGCGGCGTGGTGAGGACCTCGAGTCCCTCCGTCGGCCTAATCTGATCTTCCCCATTCGACCAGAGGAGGGCCGAGACATGTCCCCAGCGATCGACCTGAGTGGCGCCACGTGTGCCATCTGCGGTTCCGGCGTGCACATCGACGACCACGAGGGCCGGGTGGCCTGCAACGGGTGTGGGATGGCGACGGACAACTGCACCTGCCCGGGTGAAGACCGCCAGGACCGGGCCGACCGGGCCTAAGGGTCCGGAAGAACGGCCAGCCGGTTCAGAACGGCCAGCCCCGGTCGGCGAAGCGCCGGTCGAGGCCCCACCACCGACCGGCGGGCACGAGGGCCAGCACGACGAGGGGGACCAACCCGAGGGGCTGCTCGGGCAGCCACCGGTCGTTGGCGAAGTACACGAAGAACAGGAACACGGCCGGGCCCAGAGCCAGGAGAGCGCCCAGTCTCGAGGCCAACCCGGAGAGGAGCAGTACCCCGGCGACGATCTCGACGGCGGTCAGGCCCCAGCCGAACAGGCTCCAGTGGGCCAGCACCACGTCGTTGGTGATACGGCCGATCAGCGGCAGCTTGTGGAGGGCGTTCTTGTTCACCTCCACGTCGAGGATGAACCGGGCGTCGCTCCGGTTGATGAGGTTGGCCACATAGGGGCCGATCTCGATGCGGTGGAGGCCGAACAGCTTGGCCAAGCCGTTGGTGAGATAGGTGACGCCGAACAGGATCCGGATGACGGCCATCCCCCGCCCGAGCCGAGGGGTGACGACAGTGGCGGTGGCGTCGGGCGCGACGGTCGGTGGAGTGGTCAAGGGTGGCTCCTCACGGGTGGCCCGACCGGGCCGGGAAGTCTCACGCTCAGCGGATGCCGAGGCCGGCGTCGTCGCCGGGCGGTAGTTTCCCCACGATGCGGGCCAGGGCGGTCGCCGGCGTGGCCAACGGGTCGGTGGTGCGGGTCACCAGCAGGTCGGTGTCGAGCACCCCGTCCCTCACCGTGGGACCGAAGGGGCTCGAGAAGGCGCCGTCGGTGGTGATGGTGAGCTCCGGCGGCAGATCAGCGGCCGTCGCCCGCACCCCCATGTCGAATGCTGCTGCCCGCCCCCGGCGCACGATAGGGCGCACGACATGGTGGTCGTCGCTCACCCCGAGCGAGCGGTGGAGTGTGCACAGGCGTGCCTTGTCCTCGTCGCTGACCTCGGCGTCGGGGTCGAGGGTGGTGCCGATCCGGACGCGTATGCCCATGTCGACGAGGCGGGGAACAGCGTCGACCACCCGGGCGTAGTTGTCGGGAGCCCGCAGGTCGTCGTTGGCCTCGGCGTCGGCCCAGTCGAGCGAGATCTGCACGGCGACGTCGGCGTCGACCAGGGGCCTGAGGCGCTCGATGCGTGAGCCGGTGAACTGGGTGGCATTGGACAGGACCACGGTGGGCAGGATGCCGGCCATGGTGGCCACCGTCTCGGGCAGGTCGGGCCGGAGGAACGGCTCCCCGCCGGTGACGCCCAACGCCCCGAACCCGAGCTCGGCGGCCTGGCGGGCCACGGTGACCATGGCCTCGGCCGACAGTTGCCGCCGGGGCGACGACGGGGCCGAATCGGTGAGGCAATAGGTGCAGGCCATGTTGCAGTGGTAGTTGCTGTACATCCAGACCCGGTCACCGAGGACTCCGGCGGCGACAGCCGCGGTGGCGGCGGTCACCGCAGGCCCTCGGCAGCCAGCCGGTCGACGACCTCGGGCGACGAGGGCAGGTCGAGCGAGGTGCAGAACCGGTTGAGGAGGAGCGTGGTGGTCGCCAGCAGGGTCAACTCGACCACCTCGTGGTCGGCGAAGCTGGCCAGGAGCGTGGCCTTGGCCTCCGCCGCCACCGGACCGGTGCCCACCAGGGCGTCGCACCACCCGATGACGGCCCGGTCACCGGCGTCGACGAAGACGGCGGTGGCGTCGAGCTCGCCTCGCAGTGCCCGTACCTCGGTCAGCGACAGGCCGGCGTCGCGGGCCACCACGGTGTGCGAGTCGATGCAGTACCGGCACGACGCCCGCGCCGACGTCCTCAGGATCACCATCTCCTTGGTGCGCAAGCCGACGGCCGAGGGCCCGAGCACGGCGCCGAGGAACGGCATCGCCACCTCGAGCAGCTCGGGCACCTGGGCCAGGGCGGCGGCAATCGGCCCCGGTTCACCACCGGCGAAGTAGGGCCGGGCCAGCAGGGGTGCCTGGTCGGCGCCGATGAGGGCCACGAGGGGGCGCGTCCCGCCCTCGGCGGCGGCCGCCTCCGCGGCCAGCGTTCGCAGTTCCGTCATACCGACGCCGATGGCGATGCCGACACCCGTCGCTCCCAGCCGCCGTTCCCAGGCCCAGCCACATCGTCACCCTACCCGCTACGACCCTGTCCCTTGGGGCCGTGTCTGGGGCGCCGTAGCCATAGGGTTCACGGGGTGCAGGTCAAATGCGACGAGCGGGCCACTCCCCCACTGGAGGAACAGCGGTGACGGTGTGGTTCACCGCCGATCTCCACCTCGGGCACGCCAATATCATTCGCTATTGCAACCGTCCCTTCACGGACGTGGCGAAGATGAACACCGCTCTCATCGACGGTTGGAACGAGGTAGTGGCGCCGAGCGACACCGTCTGGGTCCTCGGGGATGTGGCGCTGGGGCCGATCGAACAGAGCCTTGCCCTGGTCGAGCGGTTGGTCGGCCGTAAGCGGCTCGTCGCCGGCAACCACGACCGCTGCTGGACCGGCCACGGCCGGCGGGCCGAAGGCTGGACCGAGCGCTACCGCGACGCCGGGTTCGACGAGATTCACCAGGACGAGGTCGCGCTCGAGGTCGGCGGCCACCGCGCCAACGCGTGCCACTTCCCCTACCGGGGGGACAGTCACGACGACGACCGCTATCTCGAGCACCGGCCCGTCGACCGGGGCGCATGGCTGCTCCACGGCCACGTCCACGACCGGTGGCGCCAGTGGGGACGCATGATCAACGTCGGGGTCGACGTCTGGTCCTACCGGCCGGTCAGCGCCGGGGCCATCGCCTCACTCATCGCCGCCGGTCCCAAAGGGCTGTCGCCCCTCCGGTAGGGGGCGCCCTCAGCCGACCCTTTCCGCCCGGGACGGTCTACGAACCGGCAGGCGGGGGCGTCTGACCGTAGGACTCCTGGTACTCGGCCTCGACCGTCTCCAGGTCGGCGCGCAGGTCGGCTACCAGCGTCTGGAGCTCGGGGAGCTCATCGGGCTGGAGAGCGAAGGGCTCGTCGTCGCCGAGCTGGGCGACGCCGCGCCGTTTCTCCTGTTCGGCCGCCAGGATGGCGGCCAGCCCGTGCCAGAACCCGGCTCGTCGGGGCTCCTCGCTGGTGGCCCGGCGGATGGCCACGAGAAGGAGCACCTTCAGGTAGGCATCGTCCAGGTCGGAGACGGCGGGGACCAGTTCGTCGCCCTGCTCTGCCATGATCGCTCCTCTCAGGGTGGACGGGTCAGCTCATGGCGAGCTGAGAGACGGGCAAAGGCTATCGCCGCAGTGGCGCGTCGATCGATGCCGGAACCTCAGTCCGCCGGTGGGTTGCGCCGGCGAGCGGCCACGCCGTAGGCGACGAAGAAGCCGACGGCGCACACCGCGTAGGCAGCGGCGAACAGCCATGCTCCCTCCCACACCTTGAACACGGCCAGCACCGACCACCCGCCGGTGACGACCCAGCGGATGATGACGGCGTTGCGTCGCTCCAGGGCCGGGCCCGGGGCGTCGCTCGGGCCCGAGACCGCGTCGGTCCGTTCGAACTCCTCCCACCAGCGCCAGTCCCGGCGACCCACCCGAGCGAGGCTACGACACCGGGCTGAATTCTCAGCCGGCTTCGAAGCCGATGTGGCTCTCCTCGGCGTCGACGGGGCGGTGGACCAGCTCGCCCAGCTCGGCCGAGGTGAGGGTTTCGCGCTCGGCCAGCTCGTCGCCGATGAGCTGGAGGTCGTCGGCGTTGTCGTGGAGGATCGTCCGGGCGGCCTGCTCGGCGCGCAGGAGCAGCTCGCGGACCTCCTTGCCTCCCTGGTCCTCGTCGGCGGTGAGCGGGCGCTTGGAGTCGTGGTCGTGGCCGGCCAGCTCGAAGCGCCCGGTCATGGCCAGACGCTCGACCATCCGCCGGGCCAGGGCGGCGGCGTTCTCGAGGTCGTCCTCCGAGCGGGTGCTGGGCTGGCCGAACACGTTCATCTCCGCCGCCCGCCCGCCGAGCAGGACGATGAGCTGGGCCATGAGCTCGCGCTTGGTGATGACCTCGCGGTCGTCGGGGGACGACCACGGCGAGCGCTGGAAGGCGCCGGGGCGGTTGACGATGGAGATGCGGGCCGGCGGCTTGACCCCCCGCAGGAGGATCGAGAGCAGGGCGTGGCCGGCCTCGTGCACGGCGACGAGCTGCTTCTCCTCGTCGGTCATGAGCTTGGCGCTGCGGGTGCCGGAGATCACACGCGAACACGCCTCATCGACGTCTTCGGGGGCGACCCTGTCGCGGTGGCGGCGGGCGGCCAGCAGGGCAGCCTCGTTGACGATGTTGGCCAGCTCGGCGGCGCTCAGGCCGGCGGTGTTGGCCGCCACCTCGCTCCAGTCGACCCGGCCCGACACGGGCCGGCGGAAGGCGTGGAGCTGGAGGATCTTCTCCCTGCCCTCGCGGTCGGGGCGGTCGACCTGGATGCGGCGGTCGAAGCGGCCCGGGCGCATGAGGGCGGAGTCGATGAGCTCAGGGCGGTTGGTGGCCCCCAGGATGAGCACGCCGGTGGAGCCCGAGAACCCATCGAGCTCCACGAGGAGCTGGTTGAGGGTGTGGTCGAACTCCCGGTCGCCGGCCGCCTCTGCGCTGCGGAAGCGGCCGATGGCGTCGAGCTCGTCGATGAAGATGATGGAGGGGGCCTCGCGCTTGGCGGCGTCGAACAGCTGACGGACCCGGGCGGCGCCCAGGCCGACGAACTTCTCCACGAAACTCGTCGCCGACACGAAGAAGAAGGGCACGCCGGTCTCGCCGGCCAGGGCCCGGGCCAGCAGGGTCTTGCCGCAGCCGGGCAGGCCGTAGAGCAGGATCCCCTTGGGGAGCTCGGCGCCGAGGAGATGGAAGCGGTGGGGGTCGGTGAGGTACTCCTTGACCTCCCGGAGCTCGGCGATGGCCTCGTCGAGGCCGGCCACGTCGGCGAAGGTGACCACCTGGTGGGTGGCGGCCACGTCGTCGGTCTTGCCGACCTGAAAGGGCGTCTCCGCCCCCCCGGCGGCGACAGGCACCGCCGCCTTCGAGCGCTTGAAGCGGCCGGGCCCGCGTGTGGGATTGGTCATTCGCAGAGCAACGATAGCCGCGCCGACGATCAGAACCGAGGACACCAGGACCTCGGGGCGGGTGAGGATGCCGGCGGTGATCACGCCGGGTCCACCGTCGCCGCCCGTAACGAGCCCCCAGGTGGTAGGAGTGGTGGGTGGCTGTCACCGCCCCGAGCGAGGCCTCGGGCCTGCTGTCGTTCATCCGGTACGCCTTCATGCCCAACCACCTGGGCTACTGCGGAGGCGACGACGCCGAGGTGCTGTTCGAGCACGCCACCGAGAGCCGCAGTGACACCCGGCTGGCGCCGATGCTGGCCAAGTTCTCCGGCGCCCTGCCCTACCTGCGCACCATCGCCGCCGCCAACCACGTCGCCGACCCCTTCGACGCCCGGGTGGTGGAGGCCTACTGGCTGGGCAACGACCTGCTGACCCGGGTGGAGGCGGCCGACCTCAACCGCTCGTTGATCGAGCGCTTCGGGGCCCAGCTCACGCCCGCCCTGCGGGACCAGCTGCTGCGCAAGGCGCCCCAGGGAGCCAAGCCGTTCCACCTGTTCCATGTCGTCGACGTCTACCGCCACCTTGAGAGCGCTGATGTGGCCATGGCGGCCATGGAGAACTGCCGGATCAGCTGGGGCCAGGTGACGGCCCTCGAGGACACCGCCTTGGTGGTGCGTCGCCGCCCGCTGGTGCTGCGCGACCAGAAGCTGGTCCTCGACGAGGCCCGGGCCGAGCGGGTGCAACGCACCGTGTTCGACCGCGGCTTCGTCGACGACGTCGCCGTGGGGCAGTGGGTGTCGATCCACTGGGGCTGGGCCTGCGAGATGCTCGACGACCGCCGGCGGGGTCACCTGGAGAAGTGGACCGCTCACCACCTCGCCCTGGCCAACCAGACCATCTGACGACCGGCGGGCGTCGCCGGCTCCCTGCTCCACCGGATCAGTAGTTGACGGTGGCGTTCTGGTCGGGGGTGGCGGGGGCAGGGGTGGTGCCGGGGCGTGGGGTGGCAGGCCCAGCGTTGACGATGGCCACCATCGTGCCCGTGCCCACCCGGCCGAACAGGTCGCGCTCGTCGTCGGCGTGCATGCGGATGCAACCGTGGGAGGCGCTGTAGCCGATGGAGGCGTCGTCGGGGCTGGCGTGGATGAGGATGCCGGGAGCGTCGAGAGCCAGAGCGTGGTCGCCGAGCGGGTTGCCGGGCCCGGGCCCGATGGAGGCCGGCATGCCGCCCGACCAGCTGCTGTTGGGGTTGGTCCAGGTGGGGTTGACCAGCTTGGTGACCACGTGCCAGGTGCCGGTGGGCGTGGGGAAGACAGCCTGACCCGTGGCCACCGGGTAGGTCTTGGTGATCTGGCCGTTCTCGTAGAGGTAGAGCTTGTTCTCGCCCGTGCGCACGAGGATGACCTTGGCCACCGCGTCGGCGCCCACCTTGGGCTCGACGGGGGTGGTGGCGAACTGCACGGTGGACGTGCCCGTGCGGGCGGCGTCGAGGAGCGCCTCACGGGACTTGTCGACGTCGAGCTGGCGGCCGGTCTTCGGAGCCACGATGGTGACGAAGCCGGTGGACGTGTCGACCTTGGCGTTCCGAGGCTCCACCCGCACCGCCTGGGTGGCCTGATCGATGATGGCCGACGCGTTGCCCGAGGTCCACTTCGGCGCAACAGTCACCGAGTTCGAGGGGTGCCCGAACACGCGGCGCCAGACCCGTTGGAAGAGGTTGCCGGAGTGCGAGTGGCCCATGGCCCCGCTCACGGCGGCGGGCACGTCGACTTTGAGGCCCAAGTCCCAGGCGGTGGTGTCGGCCTGGAAGGAATCGGCCTGTACGTGGATCGTGCGGTGCAGGGGGGCCTCGACCGATGCCCGGACGGCATCGACGGCCTGCGCCTCGTGGAGGCCGGCCACGGGCACCCCCCCGACCACGGTGCCGGGGAGCATGGTCTGGGCGGAGCGGTGGTCGTAGGTGACGGCCCAGGCCGTGGTGCCGGAGACGACAGCCATGGCGGTGACGGCCGACACGATCACGATGGGGTGCCGCCCGGCCCAGCTCATCGTCGTGCCTTCCGGCGTTCGACTTCGGTCACACCCGCCGGCCACGCCGATTCCATCCCGTGATGGTACTCGACGGTGTCCCTCGCCCCATCCGCGTGCACGGCGGCGCCGGCGGCGCCGGTCAGGCGTCGGGCGGAGCGACCCGGGGGCGGAACCGCCCGGGAACCAGGTTCATCACCAGGGCCATGTCCTCGGCGGCGAAGGCTCGGGCGGCTACGACGAAGGCCACCGCCCCCGCTCCCCCGGCGAGGACGACCTCGGCCAGCGCCCGGCCTCCCCCCGGGGCCATCGCCGCCTGGACCCCGGCCTTGGCGCCGAGCATGGCGCCGGTGGCCACCAGCGTGGCCCCGCCCACCTTGACCAGCTCACGCATGGTGTGCCGCGCCTCCAGGCCACCCAGCCGGCGGCTGAGCACCACCGCGGCGACGACGGCACCCACCAGGTACGACAGCGAGTGGGCCAGGGCCAGGCCCCGGACGTCGAGGCGAGGGAACAGGACGAGGGCGAAGACCACCTCGCTGCCGGTGGATGCGATGTTGACGAACACCGGCGTCCTGGCGTCCTGGCGGGCGTAGAAGGCCCGCAGCATCACGAGGAAGGCAGAGAAGGGCACGAGCCCGAGGGCGAACATGTCGAGCACCGACGACACCAACGGTGTGCTGGCCGAGCTGGCCACCCCGTGCTGCAACAGCGTCTGGATGAGCGGCCGGGACAGCACCAGGTAGCCGGCGGTGGCGGGGAACAGCACGAGGAAGGTGGCCCGCAGGCCTCCGGCCAGCCACGAGCGGAACCCGTCGATGTCCCCCTCGACGTGGCGCGCCGCCAGAGTGGGGACCAGGGCGGTCATGATCGAGACGGCCACGACGCCGTACGGCAGCTGGAAGAAGGCGAAAGCCACGAAGAACGCCGACGGCCCCCCTTGGACCCCGTTGGCCAGGAAGAGGATGACGCCGAAGCCGATCTGGTTGATCACCACGTAGGCCAGGGTCCACGCCGACAGGCGACCCAGCTTGCGCACCACGGGGTGGCCGAAATCGACGCGCAGGCGGAGGCGGCCGGGCAGACGGCGCACGAACGGCCACTGGACCACGGCCATGACGGCCACCCCGGCGGTGGTGCCCAGCGCCAGCAGGACCTTCTCCCCCAGGTCGGCGCCGATGGAGGCGTCGGTCGGGGTGCCGTGGACCACGGCGGCGAAGGCCAGACACGTGGCGATGACCACGACGTTGTTGAGGACGGGGGCGAACATGGGCACGGCGAAGCGGTCGTGGGCGTTGAGGAGGGCCCCGGCGATGGCGGCCAGGCCGTAGAACGCCACCTGGGGTGCGAACACCCGCAGGAAGAAGGTGGCCAGCGCCTGCTGGCGGGCGGCCTCGGGCCCGGACAGGCGCAGTGTGAACAGGTGGATGATGGCGGGAGCGACCAGCATGCCGACCACGCTGAGGCCGACGAGGACCACCATCGACACGCTGACCAGCACGGACACCGATTCCCAGGCGTCGTCATGGGCGCGTGTGCGCAGCTCCTGCACCACCACGGGGATGAACACCGAGCTCAACACGCCGCCGAGCACCAGCTCGTAGATCACGTTGGGCATGGTGTTGGCGATGTTGTACGAGTCGGCCAGCCGCGACTCGGCCACGCCCAGGGCGAAGGCCAGGGCGACGAAGCGACCGAGCCCGGTGAGGCGGGACAAGGTCGTCCCGACGGCCATGACCATTGCCGACCGCCCCAGGCGGACCGGGGTGACCTCCCCCGCGCCGCCGCCCGAGGGCACCTCCTGGCTCATCGCTTCGGAGGCTAATGGGGTCGTCGCCGGCCATCGACCATGTCTGCTGGGGAAGGCTCAGTGGGATTGAACGACGGTCCGGAGGGGAACCCCTAAGCCAGCGTCATGTTTGCCCGCCAACCAGATCGTGAGTCGCCGATGCCGGTGCACGTGAGCCGCCACGTCGCCGGGGACCGGTGAGCGCCGTGAGACTCGTACTGGCCGTCTCCCTGCCCCGCGACAACCTCAGCATCCCCGTTTCGCGCCACATCGTGCGTGACGCCCTGCGCGATATCGGGGTGGCCGAGGACTGCATCAACGACATCGCCGTGGCCCAGAGTGAAGCCTGTACCAACGTGATCGACCATTCGGGACCCGGCGACGACTACGAGGTGAACGTGGCCATCACCGACCATCGCTGCGTCATCCGGGTGGTCGACAAGGGCCACGGCTTCGACTCCTCCCTCCCCCGGGCTCCCAACGACCCGGCGTCGGAGCGGGGACGGGGCATCCAGCTCATGCGGGCCCTGGTCGACGAGGTGCACTTCGTCTCCGATGCGGAGTCGGGCACCGCCGTGCGTCTGGAGAAGGCTCTCGTGTTCCGCGACGACGCCATGTTCGGCCCACGGGCGTCCTAGGATCGGGCCCCGCCTCCTCGCCTCGGAGCCGGTCAGTCGGGCACCAGGTAGCCGCTGATGTCGACCAGCATCTGCGCGCCCCCCCGGGGAGGACCGCTGGACAGGTGCAGGCTCAGGCGGCCGTGCCCGTGTCCTCGCCCCAGGGCGGTGACCACGGTGGCCGATGTCGGGCGGTCGGCGCCGAAATAGAGGTGGGGAAAGGCCTGGCCCCTGGTCCCATCGGTGGGATAGGCGGTGAGGAAGCCCCCGTAGTCGGCGTCGACCACGCTGACGGTGGCGACCACCGCAGTGGCGTGATGGGGGACGCCGGCGGCGCCGGCGATGTGCAGCACCACTACGTCGTCGGCCGCCACCGGCCCCTTCGGCGCGTCGGCCAGGCCACTGCCGTCCCGGGTGTCGAGCACCCGTATGGGCGGAAGGGCCACCATGCGCCCGGGAGCCGTGGGCCCGGGGCGCGCGGCAGCGTCGTCGGTGGCGACGCCGGGCGCCACGCCCGCGAAATGGGGAGCGCGCGGACGCGGGCCCTCGTCGACGACGTCGACCTCCACCCGCAGGGGGGCAGCGCCCCGGGCCGAGAACCAGGCGACGCGCTCGCACAACATGTCCCAGGTGAGGGTGTAGCGCCCCGGTCGGGCCGGCGTCCACAGCCCGGCCAGCAACTCCGCCTCGTCTCCGGGGGCCACCGCGTGGTCGAGCAGGGTCACATCGCCCAGGGGCAGCTCCGATCCCCATACACCGGCGTCCCAGCGATGGCACAGCGCCACCCGGCCGGCCACTGTCCCGGGGCTGCGCCAGGTGGCCCGGCTGGTGTTGCGCACGCGGACCCGCACGGCATAGCCCCGGTTGGTAAGCAGGCGGGCCGGCGTCTCGTGGCCGAGCCATTCCACCGACCAGATGGGCGGGTCGTCGCTGATGTCGGCGGCGTGGTCACCGAGGGCGGCCAGGGTGATGACGGGCAGATGGCGGGGGACACCGTCGCCGACCCGGCCTTTCCCGGGCCGGGCGAGGAGGCCCTCGTCGGGCGGGATGGCCACCTCGACCAGGGTGGAGGCGTAGTCCTCGTAGAGGTAGTGCTCCTCGCCGGTGGGCCTGGTCATGCCGGCGGCGATGCGGTAGCGCGCCATCTTGGCCTCGCGGGCCGGTCGATCCCGCCACAGCAGGTCGAGGTGGTAGAGGGCCATGGTGCCGTCGGGCCGCAGGTTGGCTCCCTCGCCTGCCACCTCGGGCACGGCGTGCATCAGGGGCTCGACCCGGAGAAGGCCACCGAGGTTGCGGGCCAGGCGAACCCACCGGGGGCTGTGCCAGGGGTGCTGGGCCAACCACGCCAGCCCCCCGCCGGCGGCGGGCACGACCCAACGGACGGGAAGGCCGTAATGGGTGTAGCGCCGGTCGTCGAGGAGGCCCGGCAGTTGTTCGTGGGCGTCGGCAGGGAGCGCCTCGTCGTCGTCGAGCATGAGCACCCAGTCACCACGGGCCTGCTTGGCCAGCCAGTCCTTGGCCGGTTCGACGATGCCGGCCAGTTCGAGGATGTGGACGCGGTCGGCGCCGGCCCGGGCCAGGTCGTAGGTGTCGTCGGCGCTGCTGCGGTCGACACCCACGACGATCTCGTCGGCGTAGCGACGGACCCGTTCCAGCCACCATCCCAAATGGCCGCCCGAGTCCTTCGTCATCAACACCACCGACAGCGCCATCGCCGCATTCTGCCCGCTGGCATCGCAACGTCGGCGAGACTGTGGCCATGGCCTTCGGTCAATCATCGGGCCCACCGGCGTCGGCCAAGCAGGTGGCCGAGCTCCTCGCCCTGCTGCAGGAGGCCGGCCACACCGGCTTCCGCGACGCCCGGGGGCCCATGGGTTTCACCCAGCGCCAGGGAGGGGGTAAGTTCACCCGCGACGAGGCGGCGAGCTTCATCGAACGGCTGCAGGCTGCCCAGTCCGACGGGACCGAGCCGGGCGCCCACGAGCCGCCGGCCAGGCTCACGGCCGCCGAACGGACCCTGCGCGCCATGCCCGCCGAGCAACTGGCGGCCGAGCTGCAGCGTCGGGGCTGGATCGTGATGGAGCCCTGAGGGTCAGGCGCGGACGTGGGGCCGGCCGTCCGCCGGATCAGCGGAAGTCGCGGGAGCGGGCAGCGGCCACCCACAGGGAGAGGGCCTGGATGCCCTCGGCCACCAGGTTGGTGGCTCCCTCCACCCGCTCGAGCCGGCCGCGGATGAGGAGGGCGGGAGCGCCCCGGGCCACCCGGCGGTAGCGCGTCCACACCCCGGCGGAGCAGATGACGTTGAGCATGCCGGTCTCGTCCTCCAGGTTGACGAAGATCGTGCCCTGGGCCGTGGCCGGCCGCTGGCGGTGGGTGACGACCCCGCCCACCAACACCCTGCGCCCGTGGGCCACGGCGTCGAGGCCGGCCACCGTCACCGCCCCGAGGCTCACCAGATGGGGACGGGCGAACTGCACCGGGTGGCTGTCGGGCGCCACGCCCGTGGCCCACAGGTCGGCGGCCGTCGTCTCCACCTCGGACATGCCGGGAAGGGTCGGCGCCTGCGAGCCGCACACCATCCCGGGAAGCCGGCCGGCGCCGGTTTGAGAAACCGCTCCGGCTCCCCACAGGGCGCTGCGGCGTTCGAGGTCGAGCGAGGTGAAGGCTCCGGCGGTGGCCAGGGCCTCCACCGCCGGGAGGGTGGCCCCGGTGCGGCGGACGAAGTCGTCCATGGAGGCATAGGGCCGGCGCTCGGCGATGCGGGCGGCCAGGTCGTCGCCCACGCTGCGCACGTACTCGAGCCCCAGCCTCACCCCTGCGCCTTCTGGCGGGGTCCGGTCGACCAGGATGGCTTTGGCTTCGCTGTGGTTGACGTCGGGCCCGAAGATGGTGACCCCGTGGCGGCGGGCATCGGCCACCAGGGTGTTGGGTGAGTAGAAGCCCATGGGCTGGGCGTTGAGGAGGGCGGCGCAGAACGCGGCCGGGTAGTGCAGCTTCATCCACGACGAGGCGTAGACCAGGTAGGCGAAGCTCACCGAGTGGCTCTCGGGGAAGCCGAAGTCGGCGAAGGCGGCCAGCTTCTCGAAGATCTCGGTGGCCACGTCACCCACGATGCCGTTGGCGGCCATGCCCTCGAACAGGCGCTCGCGCAAGGCTCCCATGCGGGCGTGACTGCGCTTGGAGCCCATGGCCTGGCGGAGCTGGTCGGCCTCGCCGGGGGTGAAGTCGGCCACGTCGATGGCCATCTGCATGAGCTGCTCCTGGAACAGGGGGACGCCCAGGGTCTTCTTCAACGACCGCTCGAGGAGGGGGTGCAGGTAGGTGACGGCCTCGGTGCCGTTGCGGCGGCGGATGTAGGGATGGACCGAGCCGCCCTGGATGGGCCCCGGGCGGATGAGCGCCACCTCCACCACCAGGTCGTAGAAGGTGCGGGGCCTGAGGCGGGGCAGGGTGGCCATCTGGGCCCGGCTCTCCACCTGGAACACGCCGATCGAGTCGGCCCGGCACAGCATGTCGTAAACCTCGGGCTCCTGGGGGATGGTGGCCAGGTCGACGCTGACCCGGTGATGGCGGGCGATGAGGTCGACGCCCAGGTGCAAGGCGGTGAGCATGCCCAGGCCCAGCAGGTCGATCTTGACCAGGCCCACCGCCGCGCAGTCGTCCTTGTCCCACTGGAGCACCGAGCGACCCTCCATGCGCCCCCACTCGACCGGGCACACCTCGACCACCGGCCGGTCGCAGATGACCATGCCCCCGGAGTGGATGCCCAGGTGGCGGGGGAAGCCCTCGACCTGACGGGCCAGGTCGACGACGGGCGCAGGAACACCGGTGTCGGGAGGCATCTCCGAGAGGTGCCAGCCTTCGATCTGCTTGGACCAGGCGTCGAGGGCGCCGGGGGGATGGCCGAGGGCCCTGCCCATGTCGCGCACGGCCGACTTGGGCCGGTAGGTGATGACGTTGGCCACCTGGGCGGCGTTCTCCCGGCCGTAGCGCTCGTAGACGTACTGGATGGCCTCCTCCCGCCGGTCGCTCTCGATGTCGACGTCGATGTCGGGCGGCCCGTCACGCTCGGGTGACAAGAAGCGCTCGAAGAGCAGGCCCAGGCCCACCGCGTCGGCGTTGGTGATGCCCAGGGCGTAACAGACCGCCGAGTTGGCCGCCGACCCCCGGCCCTGGCAGTAGATGTCGTTGCTGCGGCAGAACTCGACGATGTCCCAGACGATGAGGAAGTAGCCCGGAAAGCCGAGGGCCTCGATGACCTCCAGCTCGTGGGTGATCTGGGCCAGGGCCTTGTGATTGGCCGGGGGCGGGTACCGACGCTCGACACCCCGGCGGGTGAGCTCGCGCAGCCAGGTCATCTCGGTGTGGCCGGCGGGCACCGGGTAGTTGGGCAGGTTGGGGGCGACCAGGGCCAGGTCGAAGGCGCAGGCCCGGCCCAGCTCGGCCGCCCGCTCGACCGCTCCCGGGTAACGGGCGAACCGGCGGGCTTGCTCGGCACCCGAGCGCAGGTGGGCCGATGCCGCCGCCGGCAGCCACCCGTCGACCTCGTCGAGCGAGCGCCGGGCTCGCACCGCGGCCAGGGCGGTGGCCAACCGATGGCGGGCGGGCGTGGCGTAGTGGACGTTGTTGGTGACCACCACGTCAAGGCCGGCCCTGGCGGCCAGCGCCACCAGGGCATCGTTGCGGGCGGAGTCGACCGGGTCGCCGTGGTCCCAGATCTCCACGGCCACGTGGTCGGGACCGAAGGCGCCGACGAGGGCAGCCAGCTCCTGGGCGGCGGCGGCGGGGCCGGCCTCGACGAGGGTGGCGGGGACCGCCCCCTTCCGGCAGCCGGTGAGCACCTGCCAGTGACCGCCGGCCAGGGCGGCCAGCTCGCCCGCGGTGGTACGGGGCAGGCCCTTTTCGGGGGCCGCCATCTGGGCGGCGGATATGGCCCGCGACAACCGGGCGTAGCCGGTGACGTCGCGAGCGAGCACGACCAGGTGGCGGCCGCCGGGGTCGGCGACCCCCGCTTGGGATCTTCGGGGGCCGTCGATGGTGAGCTCGGCGCCGAAGACGGTGGGCACCCCCAGGGCGGCGGCCGCCTCGGAGAAGCGCACCACCCCATAGAGGCCGTCGTGGTCGGTGAGGGCCAGGGCGGTCAGGTTCAGGCGGGCCGCCTCCTCGGCCAGCTCCTCGGGAGCGGAGGCGCCGTCGAGGAAGCTGAAGTTGGAATGGCAGTGCAGCTCGGCATAAGGGGTGCTGTGCCAGCTCATCCCGTCCATCGTATCGAACTGGTGTTCGATCTGGCCGCCCCGGGAGTAGCCAGACCGTCATCTAGGCTCGGTCGGCTCCGCCACCCCCGCCCACCCATCCCCCGAGGTCACATGAGAACCCGATCGCCACTTTCGGCCGTCGCGGTCACCGCCTCCCTCCTGATCCTGGCCGGGTGCGGGAGCTCCGGCTCCGGCACCAAGGCAGCCACTGCCCAACCGGCAGACGTGGCCAAGGCGGTGCGCACCGTCGACATCAAGGCGACCGACAACCTCAAGTTCGACCCTGCCACCGTGAGCGTGAAACGAGGTGAGACGGTGGCGTTCAAGGTGTCCAACCCCACCAGCGTCGATCACGAGTTCGAAGTGGGCGACGCCGCCTTCCAGCAGCAGCACGATGAAGAGATGAAGAGGATGGGCCCCGACATGAACATGGCCGACGAGGCCACCGGCTTCATCGTGAAGGTCGGGGAGACCAAGACCATCGCCTTCACCTTCCCCACCGCCGGCACCCTGTTCTACGGCTGCCACGAGCCCGGCCATTACCTCGCCGGCATGAAGGGCGACATCAAGGTCACGTGACCACCGAACCGAGACGTGGAGGAAGCAGTTGAGGAAGATCGTTCTGGCTGTCATGATCGCCCTGGTCGCGGTGTCCTGCGGCGGCGGGAGCGGGAGCAACACCGACGACCCCACCATCGGCGCCGGCGGCGCCACGTGCACGGCCTCGGGTGACCAGGTGTCGATCTCAGCCGACAACCTGAAGTACGACAAGGCGTGCCTGGCCGTTCCCGCCAACCGGGACTTCACCATCAACTTCGACAACCGGGAGAGCCTCCCCCACAACGTGGTGATCCTTAAGGACACCGACTCGTCGGACTCCCTGTTCTCCGGTTCCATCGTCACCGGGCCCAAGAAGGTGGCCTACACCGTGAAGGCCATGCCCCCCGGCACCTATCGTTTCCACTGTTCGGTCCACCCCACCCAGATGAAGGGGACGTTCATCGTCCAGTGAGGGTCAGAAAGACAACTACCTGCACGTTGCATAAGCCACCTACCATCGGCTTTGTCCATCAGAACGTGCAGGTAGTTGTCTTCTGGACCCTGAGCCAGGGAGGCTGAAGCAGGCGTGTGGTTGACGTGGAAGGCCGGGCTGGTCCTCTGTGGCTGCCTGATCGCCGGCGCCGTGGCCATCCGTCCCGGCCTCGTCAGCCTGGTCGACGCGCCCTACCGCCGCGGGCTGGTCGTGGTCCGGGCGGTGGCCAGCGAGGCGGCCGTGGTGGCCGGGCTGTACTCCATCTGGCAGCTGGCGGGGACGGTGTCGGTGATGCAGGTCGACGGTGCCCTGGAGCGGGCCCGGTCGATCTGGGACATGGAGCGTTGGGTGCACCTGCCCAGCGAGGTGACGGTGCAGCATCTCGTGCTGCCCCATCCGTGGCTGGTGGAGTCGCTCAACGGCTTCTACGCCATCGTCCACGGACCGTCCATGCTCGTGTTCCTGGCCTGGATGTTCGCGCGCCACCGTGACCGCTACCCCCGGGCCCGCAACACCATCGCCATCGTGACGGGGGCGTGCCTGGCCATCCAGCTCGTGCCGGTCGCCCCTCCCCGCATGCTCGACGGCCTGGGATTCGTCGACACCGGCCTGCTCTACCACCAATCGGTGTACGACGCCCTGGGCCGCAGCCTCGCCTACCAGCTGTCGGCCATGCCGTCGGTGCACGTGGGCTGGGCGGTGATGATCGCCTTCTTCGTGATCGGAGCCAGTGACAGCCGGTGGCGCTGGCTGGTGCTGGCCGACCCCGTGCTCACAGTCTGGGCGGTGGTGGCAACGGGCAACCACTTCTGGCTCGACGGCATCGTGGCGGTGGCTCTGATCCCCGTGGCCACCCTGGCCCTGACGGTGGTCGCGGCCGTGGGCTCCCGGCTCGGCTCGGGCGGGGGTGACGGCGACCGAGCCGGCGACGAGGTGGTCTCGCCGGCCGCCGGAGCCGGGTCGGCGGCACCGCCACCGGATCGGGCGGCGCCCAAGGTGCCCGCCGTTCACTCTCGGTCATAGCCACACTCAGTCACAGCCGCACTCAGTCATAGGTGGCCTCCACCGACCAGCGGCCGGACTCGACGACCAGGAGATAGGCGGCCCCGGCGGTGGTGACCACCTGCCACCGGGCCCGCCGGCGGTGGGCCCGGTGGTCCCACCAACGCTCGTCGAGGGGCCAGGGCCCGGCCCAAGCGGCGACGTCGACCCAGGGGCCTCCGGCCACTGCCATCCATCTGGGAGCACCGGTGGGCCCGCCGCGGCCGGTGACGCCCACCGGCGAACCGCCGGCATCGACCACCTCGGCGGCCGGTGGCCGGCGATGGACACTGGCGGGAGCGGGGGGCGGGAGCCCTCCGGGCCAGGGAGGGACCTCCCTCACCTGGGGCCGCCCCGACGTGACCCGGCCGGGCCCGGCGTCGCCCCAGGGCACCAGGTGGGCCCGCTCAGCCGGACCTCGGGCGCCTTCGACCACGGCGATGGCCACCGACTCGGGACCGAGCATCCCCTGGAGGCGGGCGAGGGCCCGACCGGCTCGCTCCGCTCCGGCACCGTCGTCACCCCAGAAGCCGCCCTGGCTCCCCCGGTCGGGCCCGATCTCGTCGGGGACCAGGCGCAGCAGGGTGATCCCGGCGGTGGGCGCCTCGGTGGTCTGGGGGCCCTGGTGGCCGTCTCCACCCGACAACCACCCCTCGAGCTGCCAGCGGACCCGTTGGGCCAGAGCGGTGGCCGACAACCCACCGTGGTGGCGCCAGACGCGGCACAGGCGCTCACCGTGGTCGGTCTCGGCCTCGATGCCCACGCAGGTGGCGGCCAGCCCCAGCTCGCCCAGCCGGGCACACAGCCCGTCGGCCAGGGACTTGGCCACGAAGGCGGCCGTCTCCACCGACTCGACCGGGGGGTCGAGCTCGGCGCTGACCGCCAGGTCGGGAGGGGGGGTCCGAGCGGTGAGGGGTCGCTCGTCGAGACCCCGGGCCAGGCGATGGGCGGCGGCACCGTCGGGCCCGAAACGGGCGATCACGGCCGCCGGTGGAAGGGCGGCCAGTTGGCCCAGCGTGGCGATGCCCAAGCGTCCCCAGAGGTCGGCGAGAGGAGCGGCCTCGTCGACCGCCGATTCGAGGGTGGTCACAGGGAGGGGGGCGAGGAAGGCGGCACTGGCGCCCCGGGGGACGATCCCCCGCCCCAGCCGGGCCGCCTGCTCGGCGGCGAAGGGGCCGTCGGCGACACCCACCCGGCAGGGGCCAGCTGGGCCCAGCACGGCGTCGACGGCCCCGGCCACCCTGGCGGCCAGGACGGCATCGCCCCCGAAGTACCGGGAGGGCCCGCGGGTGGCGACCGAGCACATCCCCGCCCGGGTGATCTCGACGCGCGGGGTGAACGACGCCACCGCCGCCGCCACCGGCTCGAAGGCCCGGGCGTCGGCGCCGGGGTCGTGGTCGACCACCACCAACGACGGGCAGCGGGACTCGGCCTGGCGCCGGCGCAGCCCGACTTCGACTCCTTCGGCTCGCGCCGGGCCCGAACAGGCCAGGACCCGCCCGCCGCTCATCACCGCCGCCGCCGCGGTGGGCGGCAGGGCGGTGGCCACCACCGGCCAGTCGGGGCACCACACGACCAGGGTGCGCACGGCCATGGGCGCTGCAGCCCCTGTTCAGCCGGTCGAGCCGGCGCCAACCGGCTCGGCCGGGGTGTCGGCCACTCCCCCGCCGGCGGCGGGCAGCCACAGGACGCGGCGACGCTCGCGGGCCGCCGCCCCCCGCCCCGTGGCCACCACTTCGACCCGCCGGGACAGCAGACGACCGTGGCCGCTGCCGATCCCCTCCCAGCTCGACGTGACCACGGTGAGGCGGACGTCGACCGCCTCGGTCCATCCCGCGCCCGCCACCACCAGCACCGCCCCCCGCTCACGACCCCGGGCGGTCAGCCGGCGGGCATCGGTCGCCCGCACCCCGCCCGCCGGCCAAGCGGCCACCACGTCGACGGCGTCGAGCAGGGCGCCCACGACCCACGACCACCCGCCCGGTTGCGAGCCGGGGAGGGCGGCCACCAGCGGGAAGCGCTCCAGGGCCACGCCCAGCTCGAAGGCCGCCTCGGGATGCACCGAGGGTCGGCCCACGGCCACCGCCGCACACCACGAGCCGGAGGCCGACGCCGCCGCCACCAGGGCCAGCGCCAGCGAGGTCGACCCCACGACGGCTACCACCGAGCCCCGGCGGAGGCCCCCCTCGGGCAGGAGGGGGCGAAGGGAGGGAAGCACCGGGAGCAGGCGCTCGCCGGCGAGGGCCACGGGACGGGCACGGCCGGCGATCTCGGCCAGGTCAGGGCGGATGGCGGCGTGGGCAACGGGCCGGACAGCAGATGGTGGGGGCGTCACCCGTCCATCATAGACGAACGTATGTTCGGTCGGCTCAGGTCGCTGCTTCTGCTTCTGCTGCCATGGGATCGGTGACCTCCACCCCTTCGCGGTAATACGTGAACAGGTCACGGATCACGTCTTCCAAGCCCTCTCCCCCGCTCCCGGCCGTCAATTGCACGGTGACCACGTTGGAGTAGACGTGGAGGGCGGTGACCTCACCGGTGGCGAAGAGCCGCCGCGCCAGTTCATCGACGGGCCGGTGCCCGGTGACGTCGGGCGACCGGTAGCGCTCATGGCCCATCCCGGTCAGGCTGCGGTTGAGATCGAACACGACCACGCCCGCCTCGCTGGTCGGCTTGCGGGTGACGGTGATCAGCTGGCCCATGGCTCCCGCACGCTAGCGCCCCCCGGAGAAGGCGACGGAGGGCGTCACCAGCGGCGCCAGCACGACATGGTGACGCCACCCTCTCGCGGTGCGATGCTAGAGGTCGGATGCTTGATCTGAAGACGGCGGGCCCAGGCACCACGGCGGAGGGCGAATCCGGCGACGACGCCGGCTCCGGGGCAGGAGGCAACCGGCGTCTGCCCGCCATGGTCCTCGGCGCAGCCATCCTGTGCATCCTGGTCGCCGCCGGGATCGTCGTGGCCTTGCGCGTGTGGCACCCCTTCGACTCCACCTCTCCCCCGCCGCCGCCTGTCTCCCTCTCGCTGTCGCCGGCCGACGGCGCCGTCGACGTCCGCCTCGATGCCGCCGTCGAGGTGAACGCCACCCTCGGACGGCTGGATACGGTCGCCGTCACCACCTCGTCGGGGGCCGCCACACCGGCAACCAGCTCGCAGCCGGGGCCTGACCCCGCCGCCGGGCCGGCCGAGCTGCCGGGCGGCGGTGACGCCCAGCACTGGCGGTCCACCGCGCCCCTGCAGCCGGCCGCCACCTACACGGTGACCGCCACCGTGATCGACGTGGTCGGCCGCCGGGAGGTGCGCCGGTCCACGTTCACCACTCTCACGCCCACCAAGGTGCTCAAGGTCAGCATCGGGCCCCTCGACGGCCAGACCGTGGGCGTGGGCATGCCGCTGTCGGTCTACCTCAGCAGCGCCATCACCGACCACTCCGCCTTCGAGGCCCGCCTGGCGGTCACGACCGTCCCGGCGGTAGCCGGTGCCTGGCACTGGTTCTCCGACACCGAGCTGCACTACCGCCCGCAGAACTACTGGCCTCCGGGTACCAAGGTCTCGGTCGCCGGTGACCTGGCCGCCTTCGATGTCGGCGGCGGCGTGTGGGCGGTCACGCCTCGCGCCATGTCCTTTGCCATCGGGGCGTCTCACATCTCCACCGTTGACGCCGGGACCCATCAGATGACCGTCACCGACGGGGGCACGGTCGTGCGCACCGTGGACGTGTCGACGGGACGCGACCGCTACCCCACCGACAGCGGCATCCATGTGGCCTCCGAGAAGAGCCGGTCCATCACCATGGACTCGTCCACCGTCGGCATCCCCCGCGGCTCGGCCGACGGCTACTACGAGACCGTGGCCTGGGACGTGCGCATCTCGAACTCCGGGGAGTTCATCCACTCCGCCCCGTGGTCGGTCGACGACCAGGGCCACAACAACGTGTCGCACGGCTGCGTCAACCTCGCTCCCGCCGACGCCGAGTGGTTCTATAACTTCACCGTCCCCGGCGACGTGGTGCGCGTCGTGGGCACGCCCAAACAACTGGCGCCGACCAACGGCTTCGGCGACTGGAACGTCGACTGGTCGGACTGGGACAACTGACCCACTCCTGAAAATCAGGCCTCTGCGGCCGCCCCGGCCTCCCCGAGTGCGATGCCAACGGGTGGGTAGGCTCGGCCTGTGTCGACCGAGCCGCGCCCGGTCCCGGTCAAGACCATCATGGCCACCATCGGGCTGGTGCTGGGCACCGTCGTGGGCCTGTACATCGTCGTCCTCCTCGCCAGGGTCGAGGCCTGGCTCGTCGTGGCCGCCTTCGTCGCCGTGGTCGTCAACCAGCCGGTCTCGTTCCTGTCCCGCCGGTTGCACTTCCCCCGCGGGTTGGCGGTCATGGTGGTGTACCTGCTGGGGCTCCTCGTCCTGGCGGGCATGCTCTACCTGTTCATCAGGCCGCTCGTCGACCAGGTGCAGCACTTCGCCGACCGGTTTCCGTCCTATGTCGCCGATGCCCGGGCGGGCAAGGGTGAGGTCGGCCGGCTGGTCAAGAAGTACGACCTCGACAAGAAGCTCGACGAGAACAAGGCCAAGATCCAGGACTGGGCCAGTTCCTCGAGCGGCGGCGCCCTGGGTGTGGCCCGTGGGGTCGCCAACGGCCTTGTCGCCCTCGTGACCATCCTGGTGCTGTCCGTCCTCATGATCCTCTACGGCCCCGACCTCCTGTCCAGCGGCGTCGGCCTCCTGTCCCCACCACGGCGCGATCGGCTGACGGCGGTGGCCAACGACTGTGCCCGGGCCATCACCGGTTACGTGATGGGCAACCTGCTCATCAGCGTGATCGCCGCCTTCATCACCTTCGTGAGCCTGTGGGCCCTAGGTGTCCCCTTCCGCGGGGTGCTGGCGCTGTGGGTGGGCTTTGCCGACCTCATCCCGCTCGTGGGCGCCACCCTGGGCGCCATCCCCGCCGTCGGTGTCGCCTTTCTCCACTCCACGACTGCCGGCATCGTCATGCTGATCGTCTACATCGTCTACCAGCAGTTCGAGAACCACGTGCTGCAGGTGGTGATCATGTCGAAGACGGTGCAGATCAACCAGCTCTTCGTGCTCGTGAGCGTCCTCGTCGGCGTCGAGCTGTTCGGGTTCCTGGGGGCCCTGCTGGCCATCCCCGCCGCCGGCGTGATCCAGGTCATCGTCCGCGACTCGTGGGACCACCGCCGGGGCCGCCTCAAGCCCGAGCCCACCATCGGCGCGGACGAGATCCCCTTGGGAGAGCAGGCGGCCGACGGCGCCGGGGAAGCGACCATCGCCGAGCGGCGGGAGGATCTGGCCACCCTGTCCTCGCCACCTCCGGCGTCACCGCCGCTCGAGCCCTGATGGCCAGCGAGGTCGTCGAGATCGAAGGCCACATCATCGACTCGCTCATCCTGGCCAAGGTCCTCGACATAGTCGTCGACGCCGGCGCCGACTACCGCATGGTCGACGTGGAGATCGGCAAGACCACCCTCGACCCCAGTCGGGCCCGTTTCGAGGTGGTGGCGGCCGACGACGGCGCCCTCGGGCGGCTGCTGTCGGACCTGCGGGTGCATGGGGTCAACTCGGTGGCCGAAACCGACGCCACCGTGGCCATCGCCCAGACCGACGGGGTGCTCCCCGCCGGCTTCTACGCCACCTCCAACCTCCCCACCCAGGTGCGCCTGTCGGGACGATGGGTCGACGTGGAGAGCCCCGAGATGGACTGCGCCCTCGTGGTGGGGGCCGAGGGACGGGTGCGCACCATCCCCATGCACCGGGTGCGGGGCGGCGACCAGGTGGTGGTGGGCGATGCCGGCGTGCGGTCCCGGCCGGTCGTACGGGCCCGAGCGGGGAGCCCATTCGAGTTCATGACGTCGGAGGTGTCGTCGGAGAAGCCAAAGGACGTGCTGGTGGCCCGGGTGGCCGAACGCATCCGTGCCGCCCGCACCGCCGGCGGCAAGGTGCTGGCGGTCTGCGGGCCGGCGGTGGTGCACACCGGTGCCGCCCCCGCCCTGGCCACCCTGGTGAACCAGGGCTGGGTCGACGTGGTGTTCGCCGGGAACGGCTTCGCCACCCACGACATCGAAGCCAACGTCTCGGGCACCTCGCTGGGCGTGCCCCTCTCCGGCGACACCCCGCCGGCGGGGGGCCACAGCAACCACCTGCGGGCCATCAACGAGGTGCGCCGCCGGGGGTCGATCGCCGCCGCCGTCGACCAGGGGTGGATCACCGGTGGCGTCATGTACGAGTGCGTGCGCCGAGGGGTGCCCTTCGTCCTGGGCGGGTCGGTGCGTGACGACGGGCCCCTTCCCGACGTGATCACCGATGTGGTGGAGGCGGCCGATGCCATGCGGGACCTGCTCGACGGGGTCAGCGTCGCCCTGATGCTGGCGTCGACCCTCCACGCCATCGCCACCGGCAACCTGCTCGCCGCCGGCGTGGAGATCTACTGCGTCGACATCAACCAGGCGGTGGTCACCAAGCTGGCCGACCGGGGCAGCCGCCAGTCACTGGGCATCGTCACCGATGTGGGGCTGTTCGTGGAGAAGCTCGCCTCCCACCTCGCCCTTCGCTGACCGTGACAGCCGGTTCGCTGTCGTGGGGCCGCCGGTTCCTCATGTGCCCGCCGGAGTACTTCGCCGTCCTGTACGAGATCAACCCGTGGATGCACCGCCAGGTGCAGGTCGACCTCGAGTTGGCCCGCTCCCAGTGGGACGGGCTGGTGGCGACGCTGAAAGCGGCGGGCGCCGACGTCGAGATCCTCGAGCCCCAACCGGGGTTGCCGGACCTGGTCTTCACCGCCAACGCCGGCACGCTCAACGGCCGCCGTTTCGTACCCAGCCGCTTCCGCCACCCCGAGCGACAGGGCGAGGTGGCGCACTACGTCGAGTGGTTCACGGCCCACGGATGGTCGGTGACGCACCTTCCCGAACCGCCCGCACCTTCAGGGGGCGCTCACGAGGGAGCGGGCGACGCCCTGCCCTTCGGCGCCGGGTTCCTCTCCGGCTACCGCTTCCGCTCCGACGCCGCGTCCCATGTCGAGCTGTCGCGCCTGCTCGGGGCCGAGGTACGGCCCATCGAGTTGGTCGATCCCCGGCTCTACCACTTCGACCTGACGTTCTGCCCCCTCGACGCCGACCGGGCCATGGTGGCCCCGGGCGCCTGGGACCACTACGGGCGCACGGTGGTGGATGCGGTGGTGGGCGAGCTGCTGGTGCTGGAGGCCGAGGAGGCGGCCGCGTTCTGCGCCAACTCGGTGGTCGTGGGGACCACAGTGGTGATGCCGGCGTGCCCGGTCCGGGTGGGCCGCCAGCTCGAGGGCTGGGGTTTCGACGTGGTCGTGGCCGACGTGGGCGAGTTCCTCAAGGCCGGCGGCGGGTGCCGCTGCCTCACCCTGGCCCTCGACGTGGAGGTCGGAGGGGTCGGCAGCGGTGCCGGTCTCGGGACCTAGGGAGCTGCGACCCGGTCGCCGGCGTGCTTGCGGTTACGGGCGGCGATCATCCAGAGGGCGGCGGCGAAGCCCAGTGAGATCACCGCCAGGGTGATGTGCACGGCCTTGAACCCGGTGGAGTGGGTGTGGTCCTTGAGCATGTTGCGGATGAACGTGCCCCATACGAACACGGTCCAGCCGGCGGCCACCCGGAGCACGACACCATCGCGTTTGCTCATCGCCGTTACGCTACCCCAGCCCGGGGCTCGCTCAGGGCCGGATGACGGCGCCGTCTTGCTCGTCGTCCCACAGGTCGAGCTGGAGGCCGGGACGCACGAAACGGGGGACGCCGCCCCACGGCAGGTGGTCCATGAACACCCAGGCGCGGCGGTGGATCGAGGTCGGCCCCCACGCGGCCAGAGCCGCCTTGTGCCGGGGGCAAGGGTAGCCCTTGTTCAGGTCGAAGTCGTAGGCCGGGAAGTGCGGCGCCTCGCGCCGCATGATGCGGTCGCGGGTGACCTTGGCCAGCACCGAGGCGGCGGCGATGGACAGGCACGAGGCGTCTCCCCTCACGATGCGGCGTACCCGGGGCGTGCCCACGAAATCCCACCGCCCGTCGACGAGCACGATGTCGGGGGTCAGGCCCAGGCCCTCGACAGCACGGCGGGCAGCCAGCCGTTGTGCCTCGGACATGCCCAGCTCGTCGCACTCCTCCTGGCTGGCGTGGCCGACGGCCCACGCCCGGCACCAGGCGGCGATACGAGGGAACAGCCGCTCGCGCTCGACCTCGGTCAGCATCTTGGAGTCACGCACCCCGTACACCCGCCGGTCGGGTGGCAGCACCGCCGCCCCCACCGACAGCGGGCCGGCCCACGAGCCCCGTCCCACCTCGTCGACGCCCACCACGACGTCGGCGCCCTCGGCCCACAAGGCACGTTCCACCGCCAGGGTCGGCACCTGGGGGCGGCGGGGGGCAGCGACGGTCGTCACGACGTCGCGACCCTACCGGGCGACGCGCCTCACTACTGCGAACGCACTGCGTCGCTGACCCACCCCAGGTAGGCCTCGTCGCCACCCACGATGGCCACGACGATGACCTCCGGCGTGTCGTAGGAGTGGGCCGCCCGCAGCGACGCCACCACCTCGTCGGCCCGGTCCTCGGTGGTCTTGGCCAGGCACAGCCACTCGGTGGCCGACTGCAGCTCTCCCTGCCACCAGTACCGGCTGTGCACCGGGCCGATCACCTGGACACAGGCGGCCAGGCGATCCCGGAGGACGATGTCACCCAGCCGATGCGCATCCTCCTCGGAGCCCGCCGCCGTCTGCACCTGGACCCATCCCATCGCCCCCACTCTGCCTGACCGAGCGACGCCGGTGGCGGCGAAGCCGTTCGCCCCAGCGGCGATCGCACACCCCCCATACCGGCTCCTGCCGAGATGGTCAGAAGGTGGTGTTGTCCTTCTGGCGGGGGACGGTTTCGGCGGCCACGTCCTCCGAGGTCTCGACCCGCCAGGCCCCGTCCTCGTAACGGATGATCTCATGGCGGAACTGGGCCGAGCCGGGACCGCCCAGGCGACCCCAGGTCTCCAGGCCGCCCCCGGTGGCCTGACGGGCCACGCCGTGATCCAGGGACCGGTGCAGAGTGACCGACCCCGAAGCCTCGACCACGTCCATGGCCTGGATCGTGGCCGTGCTGGTACTGGAGCCGCTTCCCGGCTCGTAGAAGGCGACCACCATCTTGGGGTCGCCGTCCTGGGCCAGGTCGATCGACTTGAGGCCCGGGAGAGGGTCCTGGGCGGTGTCGATCTGGCCCCACCCAGCGCAGGGTGAGCGCGAATTCTCCGTCCTGGCGTCGCCAGACCAGCACGCGCGCCTCGCCGGCACCCCTCGTCCCCTTCGGACGCTCACTCACGACGCCAGCGCTGCGATCCCGGCCACCGCGCCGGTCGACC
>DATAQC010000113.1:0-13047 GCA_036264885.1 Acidimicrobiales bacterium
GCGCCTTGGGTTGAACAGGCGCACGACCTGCGTGCGCAGGGGTGGGTCGAACGTTCCATCGTCGAACGCGGCCTGTAGCTCCTCAGCGGCGACCAGCGCCGGAAGGGCGCCGTTGAACGGCCCGGCCGCAGGCCCCGGCCCCAACTCGTCGTCGATCAGCAGGACGACGTGCGGCGCGTGCTCGTCCTCGGCCAGACACAGGGCGTCGAGCGCCGAGAGGAGGCGAGTCATCTCGCCTAGCCCAGCCATCGACATCCCACCTGCATGCCACGCCTCCTCCCCCGGCCCCCAGCGACGTCAACTCTGTGTTGACGCCGCCGTTAGAACGAACGACGGCAGCGGTGATTACAGGATTTTGTCAAGGGCCTTCCCTCAGCCGGAAAGGCGCTTCTGCAGGGCGTCGAGCTGGTCGTGGAGCTCCTGGGGCAGGCGATCCCCGAGGAACGCGAAGTGCTCCTCGATCGACGGGACCTCGGCGCGCCACTCGTCGGCGTCGACGTCGAGCAGTTGGGTGACGGCCTCCGGTGAGAGGTCGAGGCCGTCGAGGTCGAGGTCGCCGGGCGCGGGGACGTAGCCGATCGGCGTCTCTGCGGCGCCGGCTGTGCCGTTGAGGCGGTTGAACACCCACTCCAGGACGCGGCTGTTCTCGCCGAAGCCTGGCCAGAGGAACTTGCCGTCGGAGCCCTTGCGGAACCAGTTGACGTAGAAGATCCGCGGCAACTTGTCGGCGTCGGTGGCCTCGCCGATCTCGAGCCAGTGCCCGAGGTAGTCGGCCATGTTGTAGCCGCAGAACGGCAGCATGGCGAAGGGATCGCGGCGCAGCTCGCCCACCGCGCCAGTGGCCGCCGCCGTTGTCTCCGAGGCCATGACCGAGCCGAGGAACACGCCGTGCTGCCAGTCGAAGGCCTCGTGTACGAGGGGCACCACCGACGACCGGCGACCGCCCACCAAGATGGCGGAGATGGGCACGCCCTTGGGGTCGTCCCACTCGGGGGCCATGGAAGGGCACTGGGAGGCGGGGGCGGTGAAGCGGGCGTTGGGGTGGGCGGCGGGACGACCGGCCCCGGGGGCCCAGTCGTGGCCCAACCAGTCGGTGAGGTGGGCCGGCGGTTCGTCGGTCATGCCCTCCCACCACACGTCGCCGTCGTCGGTGAGGGCGGTGTTGGTGAACAGGCAGTTGCGGTCGAGGGTGCGCATGGCGTTCGGGTTGGTGCCCTCGGAGGTCCCTGGCGCCACGCCGAAGAACCCGGCCTCGGGGTTGATGGCCCACAGCCGGCCGTCGTCGCCCAGCTTCATCCAACAGATGTCGTCGCCGACCGTCTCGACCTTCCACCCAGGGAGGGTGGGGATGAGCATGGCCAGGTTGGTCTTGCCGCAGGCCGACGGAAAGGCGCCGGCCAGGTATCGGACGTCGCCTTCGGGCGAGGTGACCTTGATGATGAGCATGTGCTCGGCCAGCCATCCCTCGTCGCGCGCCATCACCGAGGCGATGCGCAGGGCGAAGCACTTCTTGCCCAGCAGGGCGTTGCCGCCGTAGCCAGAGCCGAACGACCAGATCGATCGCTCCTCCGGGAAGTGGACGATGTACCTGTTGTCGGGGTTGCACGGCCAGGCCACGTCGTGCTGGCCCGCCTCGAGGGGTGCTCCCACCGAGTGCAGGCAGGGAACGAAGCGACGGTCGCCCAGGGCATCCAGGACGGCCTGGCCCATGCGGGTCATGATGCGCATACTGGCCGCCACGTAGGGCGAGTCGGTGAGCTCCACGCCGATGTGGGCCATAGGCGAACCCAGGGGGCCCATGCTGAAGGGCACCACGTACATGGTGCGGCCCTTCATCGAACCTCGGAACAGGCCGGTGAGGGTGTGCTTCATCTCGACGGGATCACGCCAGTTGTTGGTGGGACCGGCGTCGATCTCGGCCTCGGAGCAGATGTAGGTACGGTCCTCGACCCTGGCCACGTCACCGGGATCGGAGGCGGCGAGGTAGCTACCAGGCCGGGCGCGGGTGTCGAGAGGTGTGAGAGTCCCGGCCTCGACCATCAGTCGGCACAGGTGGTCGTACTCCTGCGGGGAGCCGTCACACCATTGCACCCGGTCGGGCTGGCACAGGGCGGCGACCTCATCGACCCAGTCGATCAGCTTCTGGTTCGTGCTGGTACCTGCCACGCGACTCCTTCTGGCTGCTGGTAACAGCGGCTGGGTGACCCTTAGCGCTGTCCCGCCTGCGGCAGGGACCCCGGTGTTCCCATGTCGACCTCCGACCCGAGCCGCACCTTGTGGGCCCGACCGTCGGTGTTCAGGTCGAAGACCACCCGCTGGCCCTGCCGGAGCATCCGGAACACCGAGCCGTTGAGCGCATCGGGAGCGAGCTCGTGCTCACTGCGGTCGTTGTCGCGCATGACCACGCCCTCTTTGGTGCCGGGGTCGTAGGCCTTGATCACGCCCTGCACGAAACGTTGCTCCCTTCGGCCGCTGGCCTAGGCTCACTGCGTCCACCGAGGTTACCGCGGAGGCATCACCGACCGCGGGCCTCACCGGGGGGCGAGCCTGACCGGGAGCCGAGTCTGACCGCAGAGTTCGGGATCATCGAGCGCCTCCGTAGCCGCTTGGCCGGCCCCGTCGACCAGACGTGGGTGGGCGACGACGTGGCCGTGGTCCCCGGGCCCACCGGCAGCCTCCTGCTGGCCGCCGACGCCACCGTGGCCGGGGTACACGCCGACCTGTCGCTGGTGGGCGTCGACGACATGGGGTGGAAGGCCCTGGTGGCCAATCTCAGTGACATTGCCGCCGTCGGCGGGTGCCCGAGCTATGCCCTCGTGACCCTGGCCGGACCCTTGGGCGCCATCGACGTCGACCGGCTCTATGACGGGATCATCGCCGCGTCGCAGGCCTACGGCTGCCCCGTCGTGGGGGGCGACCTGTCGGACGCACCGACGCTGGTGGTGGCAGTTGCCGTGGCCGGCGACGGCGGGGGAGACGACCCGCCACCGGTGTTGCGCAGCGGCGCCCGCCCCGGAGACGCGCTGTGGGTGACCGGTCCCCTCGGGTCGTCGGCTGCCGGGCTGGCCCTGTTGCGGGCCGACCGGGCCGGTGAGGCGCCCGACCTGGCCCTGGCCCACCGCCGCCCGCGCCCCCGACTGGCCGAAGGAGCGGCGGCACGCGTCGCCGGGGCCACGGCCATGATCGACGTATCCGACGGCTTGGGCGCCGATGTCACTCACCTGGCCGAGTCGTCACGAGTCGGCGTGGTCCTCGACCGGGTCCCGGTGGCCATCGGCGTCTCCCGGGTCAGCGACACGCCCGAGGACCTGGCTCTGGGCGGCGGTGAGGACTACGAGCTGGTCTTCGCCGCGCCCGACGCCGCCCCCGTGGAGGACGTGTTCGCCGCCGCCGGCCTGGCGGTTCCCCTGCGCATCGGCCGCTGCACCGCCGAGGCCGGCGAGCGCCGCCTCGGCGACGGGGTCCTGCCCACCTCGGGATGGCAGCACGCGTGGTGAGCGGTTCGGTCCCCGCCGGTGCCGATGTTCCCGCCGGTGCCGCCGGTGGGCCGACCATCGTGCTGACCATCGCCGGCACCGACTCGGGCGGGGGAGCGGGGGTCGCCGCCGACCTCAAGACCTTCGAGGCTCATGGCTTGTGGGGGGCGGTGGCGGTGACGGCGGTGACCGCCCAGAACACCCTGGGCGTGCATGCCACCGAGGCGGTATCGCCCGAGCTGGTCCGGGTGCAGATCGGCTCGGTGGCCTCCGACCTGGGGGTGGCGGCGGCCAAGACGGGAATGCTGGCCACCGCATCGGTGGCCGAGGCCGTCGTCGAGGCGGTGCGCGACTTCGGTATCCGCCCGCTCGTGGTCGACCCGGTGATGGCGTCGTCGCGGGGTGACGTGCTCTTGTCGGCCGAGGGGGTGGCGGTGGTGCTCCAACACCTGCTGGGCCTGGCCGCCGTCGTCACGCCCAACCTGGCCGAGGCGGCCATGCTGGCGGGCTTCGCCGTCGTCGACCGGGCCACCATGGCCGACGCCGCCCGGGCCATCGCCGACTTCGGCCCGGGGTCCGTCCTCATCACCGGCGGCCACCTCGACGATGCCATGTCGTCGGACTGCCTGCTGGTCGCCGGCGAGGAGCCGGTGTGGCTGGACTCACCCCGCATCGACGCCCGCCACACCCACGGAACAGGATGCGTGCTGTCGGCGGCGATTTGTGCCGAGCTGGCCCGGGGTATGGAACCGGCCCACGCCTGCGTGGCCGCCAAGCACTTCGTGGAGCACGCCATCGCCGCCGGCATGCCCCTGGGCGTGGGCCCCGGCGCGGTGAACCCCGGATGGGAGCGGGAAGAACGGACCTGACATGCCCGAACCCCGCCCGCCTCAGGCAGGTGCCGGCGCAGGCTCGATCGGGGGTGTGGCGACGGTAGGCAGTCGGGTGGGCAACACGAGGAAGGCGAAGACGGCGCCGGCGAACACCACCCCCGCGCACACCATCGACCCCCGGCTGAAGCCGTCCATGAACGACAGCCGCACGGCGTCGACGATGGCCGCTCGGGCCTGGGGGGGAGCCTGGCCGGCCACTGCCAATCCGGCCGCCGTCGAGGCCTTCGCCGCCGCCAGCGCAGGGGCGGGCAGACCGGCGCCGCCCAGTCGCTCGACCAGGCGAGGGCCGTAGATCGACGAGAAGACGGCTCCCACGACCGCCACCCCGAAGGCGCCGCCCAGCTCACGGGTCACGTCGTTGACCGCTGACCCCACGCCGGCCTTGGCGGGAGGGAGTACGGCGAGGATGGCGTTGGTCGACGGCGCCGCCACCAGCCCCAGGCCCACGGCGATGAGCACCATGGACACGAGCACCGGCCCGAAGAAGGCAGAGTCGGCGGCCAGGGTTGCCGCCACGAAGAACCCGGCGCCCATCAGCGCCAGCCCCAGGGGCACGATCACCTTGGTGCCCAGTCGCATGGCCAGGGCGGGGGCGGCGGGCGCCACCGCCCCGGTGGCAAGGGCGAAGGGCAGGGTGTGGACACCAGCGGACAGGGTGTCGTAGCCGCGGACCAGTTGGAAGTACTGGGTGATGAGGAAGATGAAGCCGAACAGGGCGAAGAACGACACGGTGATGGAGAAGCTGGCGGCGCTGAAGTGGATGTTGCGGAACAGGTCGACGTCGAGCATGGGCTGGACGCTGCGGCGCTCCCACACCGCGAACACGGCCAGCACGGCCACGCCGACGACATAGCCACCCACCGTGGCGCGGTTGCTCCACCCGCGGCCGGGCGCCTCGATGGTGGTGTACACCACGGTGACGATGCCCACGATGGACAGGGCGAAGCCGACGAGGTCGAGCCGGGGCGCGGCCGGGTCGCGGGTGGTGGGCACCAGCCACGCCCCGAGAGCCAGGGAGATGGCGGCGACGGGCACGTTCACGAAGAAGATCGACCCCCACCAGAAGTGTTGGAGCAGCGCCCCTCCGGTGAGGGGACCGAGGGCCACGGCCAGGCCCACCACGCCCGTCCACGCCCCGATGGCCGCCGCCCGCTCCTTGGCGTCGGTGAAGGTGTTGGTGAGGATGGCGAGTGTGGCGGGGAAGATGAACGCGGCAGCCAGACCCATGAGAGCCCTGGCCCCGATGAGCAGATGGATCGAGCCGGACAGCCCGGCCAGCACGGAGAAGCAGGCGAAGCTGCCCACCCCGAGCTGCAGCGCACCTTTGCGGCCGTACCGGTCACCGAGACTGCCGCCCACGAGGAGCAAGCCGGCGAAGATGAGCGAGTAGGCGTCGACGATCCACTGGAGCTGGCTGTTCGAGGCCTTCAACTGCTCGCTCATGGTGGGCAGGGCCACGTTGACAATGGTGTTGTCGACGACGGCCAGGAAGACGCTCAACGACAGCACCCCGAGGATCGCCCACCGGCGGCGATAGACGGTGTCGGGATGGTTGCGCGACAGAGGAGGGTCGGGTGCCATGAGTGTCTCCCGTGGACCGGCGGCGGAGAGCACACCGTAGGTCGCCGTCGCTCCCTATGGCGACAGCCGGCGGGGCGCCCCGAGCGGCTGGGCGGCGGCATGCGCGAGGGCGCCGACGGGGCCGAGATGGCCCCTCGGTTACGGTGGGCGGGCTTGGCGGCGCCGACCCGGCCTCGCCGTTTCGACGAGAGGACGGCGGGATGTCACGAGGTGACTGAATCGGCACCGACCCCGCGGCCGCCATCCAGCGCGCCGGCGGCCGACGGCCTGGCTCGGCCCCGGGATTTCGACGCCCGCTACGGCGAGGGCCTCGGGCTCGGGATATCGCTGGGCGGTGGTGGGGTCTTCTTCGTCGCCTGGCAGGTCGCCTACCTCCACGAGATGTCGATCCGGGGCATCGGCCTGGCCGGCGCCGACCGGGTCGTCGGGACCTCGGCCGGCGCCCTCGTCGCCGCCGTGCTCGAGGCGGGCCGGATCCGCCGCCTGCGCGCCGAGCTGACGGTGGTGGCGAGGTTGCCTAAGCTGCTCGGTGCCCTCGCGCCCGCGAGTGACCTGGGGCCCAGCCAGGTCCGGGCTCTGGAGCTGTTCCACCAGGCCGCCGACGCCCGGCTCGACACCGTCCGGGCCATCGGACACGCCGCACTGGCGGCGCAGACGTCGCCTCCGCCGGTGATGGTCCGCAAGCTCGGCGCGATCCTCGCCTTTCGCAAGTGGCCTTCAGCTGCCCTTCACGTCACCTGCGTGGATACCTGGAGCGGCGAACGGTGCGTCATCGGCGCAGCCGCCGGCGTCGGAGTCCCTCGTGCGGTGGCGGCGAGCAGCGCCGTCCCGGGCCTCTTCGCCGCCCAACCGATCGGGGACCGCCTGTGCATGGACGGCGGTGTGTGCGGCACCGGCACCCACCTCGACCTGCTCGCCGGGACCCGACGGGTGGTGGTGCTGGCCCTCACCGACGGCCGCGGCGTCACCCAGGGCATGATGACGTCAGCCCCCGGTTCCACCGAGCGCGAGCTGGCGGCACTGGTGGCATCAGGCAGCGAGGTGTTCTGCCGGGTGCCCACCACCGTGGACCCCGACGCGTTGATGGATCCTGCTGCTGTGCCCGACGCCATCGAGATGGGCCGGCGCCAGGCGGCGGCCGACGCCGGAGACCTTGGCCGGTTCCTGGCCTGACCGAGACGGCCGGCGGCGACGCTCCGGCAATAAGAAGTTGTCAAGAAGATGGCCGAACCGGCCACTCGGGCGCGCCAGCCCGGCCAGACTCACGCTCGACATGATCGAGGCCGTCGGGGTGACCAAACGCTACGGCTCCACGCTCGCCGTCAACGACTTGAGCTTCGCCGCCCGGTCTGGCGTGGTCACCGGGTTCCTGGGTCCCAACGGCGCCGGGAAGTCCACGACCATGCGCATGATCGTGGGCCTCGACGCCCCGGATGCCGGACGGGTGACGGTCAACGGCCGCCCGTATCGCGACCTGCGCTTCCCGCTGCACGAGGTGGGCGCCCTCCTCGAGGCCAAGGCCATCCACCCCGGCCGCTCGGCGCGCAACCACCTGCGATGGCTGGCCGACTCCAACGGGATCGGTCGCCGGCGGGTCGACGACGTTCTCGAGGAGGTGGGCCTGGCCGGCGTGGCCCGGCGCCGGGCGGGCGGTTTCTCCCTCGGCATGGGCCAGCGCCTCGGCATCGCCGCTGCCCTTCTGGGCGACCCCGAGGTGGTCGTCCTCGACGAGCCCGTCAACGGGCTCGACCCCGAGGGCATCCTCTGGGTGCGCAACCTGTTGCGCTCCCTCGCCGGCGAAGGCAGGACGGTGTTCGTGTCGAGCCACCTCATGAGCGAGATGTCGCTCACTGCCGACCATCTGGTGGTCATCGGGCGGGGCCGGCTCATCGCCGACGCCAGCGTGGCCGACTTCATCCGCTCCAGCTCGGCCAATCACGTGAGGGTGGTGTCGCCGCAGGCCGGCGTGCTCAAGACCAGCATCCAACAAAGCGGTGGCAGCGTCGCCGTCGAAGGCGACGACACGCTGGTGGTGACCGGACTCGACTGCCGTGAGGTGGGCATCATCGCCGCCCAGGACGGCGTCACCCTGTTCGAGCTGTCGCCTCAGCAGGCATCACTGGAGGAGGCGTTCATGGAGATGACGCGTGACAGCGCCGAGTTTCTCGGTGAGTCCCACGTGCGGGGCGGTGCGGGGGCGTGACGGTCACGACCCCCGAGCTGCGCCGGACCGAGCGCCGGCCGCCGTCGGCGTTCCGGCTCTTCGGCGCAGCCGCCCGCTCGGAGTGGACCAAGCTCCGGTCGGTGCGGTCCACCATGTGGTCGCTGCTCGTCACCGTAGCCATCACCGTGGGGCTGGGGGCGCTGTTCTGTGCTGCCCGGGTGAGTCGCTGGGACCACCTCGATCCCGGCGAACGCCTGCACTTCGACCCCGCCGGCTTCAGCCTCAACGGGCTGTTCCTCGCCCAGCTCGCCATCGGGGTGCTCGGCGTCCTGGTCATGAGCTCGGAGTACGCCACCGGCCAGATCCGGGCCACCCTCGGCGCCATTCCCCAGCGGCGCACCATGTTGGCGGCCAAGACTGCGGTCTTCGGAGTCGTCGTGCTCGCCGTGGGCCTGGTGGCCTGCGGCGTGGCGTTCGGCTTCGGCCAGCTCATCTTCAAGGCCAAGCACGCCGGGGTGTCGCTGGCCGACCCGGGCGTGCTGCGGGCCGTCATCGGCGGGGCGCTCTACCTGGCCGCCATCGGCATCCTCGGCCTCGGCCTGGGTGCGATCTTGCGGCGGACGGCCGGCGCCGTCGCCACCCTGGTGGGGCTCCTGCTCGTGCTGCCCATCCTCGTCAACTTCCTGCCTTCACCATGGAATGACGACATCTCCCGATACCTCCCCGGCGAGGCGGGGACGGCGGTGTTCCAGGTGGTGCGGGACAACACCAACGGGCTCTCCGCCTGGCCGGGGTTCGCCGTGCTGTGTGCCTATGTGGTCGTGGCCCTGGTCGGGGGCGCAGTGCTGCTCCACCGCCGCGACGCCTGAATCAGGGTCTCGATTTCAGAAGAGGCGGGGTTCAGCCGGCGGCGACGCGACGGACCGGCTTGGTGACCTTGCCCGCCTTGATGCACGAGGTGCACACCGAGAGCCGGGTGGGGGCGCCCTTCACGATGGCCCGCACCCGCTGGATGTTGGGATTCCAGCGACGACGGTTCCGCTTGTGGGAGTGACTCACGCTCATGCCGAACGAGGGGTGCTTGCCGCAGACCTCGCATACCGATGCCATAGGGGCCGAGGTTACACCAGGCCCCGGTGGCCTCCGGAAAGGGATCCCGGCCGGGTGTCCGTTACCATGCCAGCCTGATGGAGGTGCTGGACCGCTTGGGCCCCGAGCACCTGCGGGCCGTGATCGTCGGCTACGGCCAGGCCTTGGGCGCCCATCGCGAGGCCCTCAACCGCCTCAACGTCTATCCCGTGCCCGACGGTGACACGGGGACCAACATGGCCCTCACCCTGGAGTCGGTGGTGGCCGAGCTCCCGCCCTCCACGCCGGACACCGATATGGCGGCGGTGTGCCGGGCCGTGGCCCATGGTTCGCTCATGGGGGCCCGTGGCAACTCGGGGGTCATCCTGTCCCAGGTGTTGCGGGGCCTGACCGACGGGCTGGCCGGGGTCGAGACCGTCGACGGGGCCACCTTCGCCGCCGCCCTGGCCGGGTCCAGCGACGCCGCCTATCGAGCCGTCATGCACCCCGTCGAGGGCACCATTCTCACGGTGATCCGCGAGGCGTCGGCCGCCGCCGTCGCCCATCGGGACGGGACCCTCATCGATGTGCTCGATGCCTCCGCCGCCGCCGCTCGTGCCGCCCTCCAGCGCACGCCCGAGCTGCTGGCCGTGCTGGCCCAGGCCGGGGTGGTCGACGCCGGTGGTGCCGGCCTGGTGCTGCTGTTCGAGGTCTTCCTTCAGGTGGTCGACGGCCGGCCTGTCTCGGAGCCTCCCGCCCTGGACAGCGCGGCCGCGTCGGCGCCGTCGAGTACGACGACGGCCAGAGGCGGCGACGGCGACAGCAACCCATCGACGGCGGGCCCTCGTTACGAGGTCATGTTCCTGCTCGAGGCCCCCGACGATGCCCTCGACGACTTCAAGGCGTGCTGGGACGAGCTGGGCGACTCCATCGTGGTGGTGGGAGGCGACGGCACCTGGAACTGCCACGTCCACACCGACGAGATCGGGGCGGCCGTCGAAGCGGGCATCCGCGTCGGTCGGCCCCACCGCATCGAGGTCACCGACCTGTTGGATCAGGTCTCGAACCTGAGCTGCGCCGAGCCGCCCGACCCGGTGGCGACAGGGGTCGTCGCGGTGGCCGCCGGCGAAGGGATCGGGCGCATCCTGGCCAGCCTCGGCGTCAGCCGGGTGGTGTCCGGCGGCCAGTCGATGAACCCTTCGACGGCGCAGATCCTCGCTGCCGTCGACGCCGTCGAGGCCAAAGAGGTCATCGTCCTGCCCAACAACAAGAACGTGGTGGCGGTGGCCGAGCAGGCGGCGGCGGTGGCCTCCAAACCGGTGCGGGTGATCCCCACGACGAGCGTGCTGGTCGGCTTCGCCGCCCTCCTCGCCTACGACGCCGACACCGACGCCGAGACCAACATGGCGGCCATGGCCGCGGCCGCCGACCGGGTGACCACCGCCGAGGTCACCCAGGCCGTGCGCGACGCCACCACGCCGGCGGGCCCGGTGCGGGCGGGTGACTGGTTGGGCGTCACCTCCGCCGGCATCGTCACCGTGGCGGCCGAGGCGGGCGAGGCGGCGTGTGCCCTGTTGGACGGGCTGGTCGACGGCGACCACGAGTTGGTGACCGTGGTCGAAGGACAGCTCTCGCCGCCGGGCGGGACGCGCCAGGTCACCCAATGGCTGGCCGAGCACCACCCCGGGCTCGCCGTCGAGGTCCACGACGGCGGTCAGCCCCTGACCGCCTGGCTGCTCAGCCTCGAGTGAGCCCGACCAACCGGCGCCTCTCCCAACTGGCGGCGCTGCCCGTCACCGTGCTGGCGGGCGTGACCACGAAGAAGGCCGAGGCCCTGGCCGTCATGGAGATCACGACGGTGCTCGACCTCCTCACCCACTACCCACGCCGCTACCTCGACCGCACCCGCCAGGTCGCCATCCGCGACATGTCAGTGGGCCAGGAGGCCATGGTGCTGGCCACCGTCAAGCGGGTGCAGTCACGCCGCACCCGGCAGCGGCGCACGATGGTCGAGATCGACCTGTTCGACGGGTCGAGCTACCTGCACTGCGTCTTCTTCAACCAGCCCTGGCGGGCCCGACAGCTGTCGGTGGGGACAGAGGCGGTCCTGTTCGGCCGGCTCGACTCCTTCCGGGGGCGCCCGCAGATGTCCAACCCCGTCGTCGACCTGGTGGGCGACCGCACGGGTCGGGTGGTGCCCATCTACCCCCAGTCGGACAAGGCCGGTCTCACCACCTGGGAGCTCGGCAACCTCATCGAGGAGGGCCTGGCCCGCGCCGGCGAGTTCGCCGACCCCCTCTCCCGGGACTGGCGTGAGCGTCTCGACGTGGTGGGCCGCACCTGGGCCATGTCCCACATCCACAACCCAGAGTCGATGGGTGCGGCCGAGACCGCCCGCCGTCGCCTGGTGCTCGACGAGTTGCTGCGCCTCCAGGTCGGGCTGGTCATGCGCAAGCGGGCGGTGGAGCGCGATGCCAAGGGCATCCGCCACACCGTTGAGGGGGAGCTGGTCGACCGTTTCCACGCCGGGCTTCCCTTCGCTCTCACCTGCGCCCAGCAACGGGCCAACGCCGAGATCGGTGCCGACATGGCCGGGCCCCACCCCATGCACCGACTGCTCCAGGGCGACGTGGGCAGCGGCAAGACGCTCGTGGCCGTGACCGCCCTGCTCCGAGGTGTCCAGGGCGGCTACCAGGGAGCCTTCATGGCCCCCACCGAGGTGCTGGCCGAACAACACGGCCTCAGCCTGCGGGCCGTGCTCGGCGATCTGGTGGTGCCCGACGAGTCGACCCTCACCGGCGACCGCCCTCTGCGCCTGGCCCTGCTCACCAACCGCACCACGGCGTCGGAACGCACCCGGATCCTGGCCGGGCTGGCCGACGGCAGCGTCGACCTGCTCGTCGGCACCCACGCCCTGCTCGAGGAACAGGTGGGGTTCAAGGCCCTCGGGGTGGTGGTCATCGACGAGCAGCACCGCTTCGGCGTCGAGCAACGGGCCGCCCTGCGAGGCAAGGGCCACGACCCCGACGTGTTGGTGATGACAGCCACGCCGATCCCCCGGACGGCGGCCATGACGGTGTACGGCGACCTCGACGTCACCGTGCTCGACGAGCTGCCCCCGGGTCGCACTCCCATCGAGACGACGTGGCTGCGCACGACCGAGGACGAAGCCGAGGCCCACCGGCGGGTGGCCGACGAGGTGGCCGCCGGGCGCCAGGCCTACGTGGTGTGCCCGCTGGTCGACGAGTCGGAGAAGATCCAGGCCCGCTCGGCGACCGAGGAGCACGCCCGCCTGTCGGCCGAGGTGTGGCCCCACCTGCGCCTGGGGCTGCTCCACGGCCAGATGCCGGCGAAGGAAAAGGAGGCCACCATGTCGGCGTTCCGGCGGGGCGAGCTCGACGTCTTGGTGGCCACCACGGTGATCGAGGTCGGTGTCGACGTGCCCAACGCCACGGTGATGGTCATCGAGGACGCCGACCGTTTCGGCATGGCCCAGCTCCACCAGCTCCGGGGCCGGGTGGGGCGGGGAGCCGACCGGTCGTGGTGCTATCTGGTCGGGGCGGCCAGCACGCCGGACTCAGAGGAGCGCCTGGCCGCCCTCGAGCGCACCACCGACGGCTTCGAGCTGGCCGAGGTCGACCTGGACATTCGTGGTGAGGGGACGGTGCTGGGCACCCGCCAGAAGGGCCGCAGCGACCTCAAGCTGGCCTCGTTGCGGCGCGACCGCGACTGGGTGGCCAAGGCCCGCGAGGTGGCCTTCGCCATCGTCGACGCCGACCCCACCCTCACCGACCACCAGCTCCTCCGCGAGGAGGTGGGCCTGCTGATCGACGCCGAAGAAGCCGAGTTCCTCTTCAAGAGCTGA
>DATAQC010000016.1:0-2572 GCA_036264885.1 Acidimicrobiales bacterium
GGCCACCACCACGCCGCTGAGCCCGACGGTGGACACCGTGTGGGCCAGCAGGCGGTCGACCCGGCCCAACAGCCGGGACGAGCTCGACACCGCCAGGGCGACGGGGATGGCCACCGTGGCCGCGCCCACCACGACGACGCCGCCAGGTGGCCAGCCCGCCAGCAGGCGCAGGGCCACCGTGATCAGCGTCACCTCGGCGGCGACCACCACCGCCCATCCGAACCACTGGAGGCGCTGGCGTTCGACGCCGGTGGAGAGTCGGTAGCGGCGGTTCGAGCCGGCCAAGCCGACGGCCGCGGCCAGCATCGCCTCGAGGCCGACCGGCCAGAGCGGTAGGTCCGGGCGCGAGGTCCACAGCACCACGCCCAACACGGCGCCGACGACATAGGCGCCGCGAATCAGCGCCCGGCTCACACGGCAGGAGCCGTCGGGCAGGCTCAACAGCATCTGCATCCCGATGGCGGGCAGGAGCGACACCGCGAGGGGCAGGGCGAGTCGGGCGGCGGACACCAGCCCGGCGGCCACGTCGGTGCCGTGGCCCGACGCCCGCACCGCGCCCGCGGCCAAGGCGGCGACACCCGCCACCAGCGAGCCGGCCAGCACCAGCGGGCCCATGCGTTCGTGGTGGCGGCGGCCGGTGATCATCGCCCCGGCGACGGCCCAGGCCGACACCAGGGCGGCCCGCAGGACCTCGTTGGCGCTGTCACCGGCGTCTCGGGCCAGCACCGCCCCCGCCACGGCGAGCGCGACGGCGAGCGGGGCCAATGCGATGCTCGTTCCCCGCGCTCGGGCCTCGCCGGGTCGAGGCGCGGGCTGCACCTTGTCGGCGGACCCGACGGTGGACGTCCCGACGTTGGTGGACATGGTCACTCCGATCTCAGAACGACGGCGGGCGCAGTGCGTCCGGCCGACCAGGCGGGCACGGCAGCGATGAGGTTGACCACCAGGAAGGCGGCCGGTGCCAGGGCCAGCAGGGTGTCGAGGGGTGTAATCGGTCGAGGGAGGATCCCGAGCTGACCGGCCACCAGGCCCCATGCCCAGCGTCCGACGGCGATTCCCAGAGGTAGGCCGAGGCCGAGGGCGATGACGATCAGCGTCGTGGCCTGCCATCCGACAACGGCCGCGACCTGGCCACGGACGAAGCCGAGGCTCTTGAGGACGGCCAGGTCATGGCGGCGGCGGCGGACCGAGGTCACCAGGAGGTGACCGACGGTGGCCGCCGCCAGGAGAGCCAGAACGGCGGCCATCACCACGGGCAAGTTCTGGACGTGGCCGAAGTTGACCACGTCAGTGGGCTTGTCCGGCGCTGAGACCGTCCAGCCGTCACCCAGCGCCCGCGTAAGGCGGTCCGACAGCCGGGCCCGGGCTCGGGCCTTGTCGACGACACCAGGGCCGAAGCGCACGACGGCGTTGGTCGGGTCCGGGAAGTCGCCATTGCCAGCGAGGCGTCGCAGCGCCTGCACGGTCGCGACCGTGCCCTGGCCCAGACCAGTGGACTCGCCCCCCTGGGGTAGGACGGCGCGGCCCACGATGTGCACGGGGGATGGTTGCGCATCGGCGACGGAGATGACCCCCTGTACGGTCTGACCGACGCGCGCGCCGAGGTCGTGCAGGGTGCGGGTGCCCAGCGCCACCTCGTCGGGGCCGGTGGGCGCCCGGCCCTCGATGATGAGCGGAGGCAACGAGCCCTTCCTCACGTCGAGGGCCACCGCGCCGGCATCGACATGGCCCACCCGTACCGGGATCCCGACGTAACCGACGCCGACGGCTGACAACTCGGGATCGGAGAGGAGCACGGGCACGGCGGGCACCACCGTGATGTCATCACCGCCGGTCCGGTTGATGACGGCATCGAAGGTGGTCCCGTAGAGCCGGGGGGTGGACAGGAGATGGGACAGGCTGGCCGCGAATGTGAGCGAGGCGGCCAGCGCAGTCATAGCCACCACGGCACAGACGACGGCGGTGCGCACGGGCACCGCGGTGCGGCCCCGCCCCGGCTCGAGGGCCATTCGTACTCCAGCGCTGACGGTAGGGGGGCAACCGGCCCGGGCCAGGCGATCGGCCACCGTCGACGGCCGCCGCCGTCCCTTGGAGACCCCGATCTCGGCCAGGCCGTCGGTGCGGCCGGTCCTGCGCCGGAAAGGGAAGACCACTAGGAGCATCACCGCGACCACTGATGCCAGAGCTCCGACGGTTAGGGCGGGCAGGTCGACGGCCAGACCGGGCCTGGGTTCCGCAACCCTTGCCAGGCCGATGGGGAACCGGGGCGACAGGGCCACGGCGGTCGCCGCCGCCACCACCGCGCCTCCGGTTCCGATCAGCGCAGCTCGGACCACTCCCAGACCCCACAGCTCGGTTCCGGTCATACCGACGGCCGACAGACTGGGATGATCGACGGACTCCAACACCGTCTGGCGGGCGACGAGCTGGCCGCACACGAGCGCCACCGTCAGCCCTGCCAGCACGGCGAGGATGCCCAGGGCAACCGCCTGGAGATGCAGGGAGCGCTGCACGGCCACCGCCTGCTGGGCCGGCTCGGAGGTGGCCACCGGCTTCCCGCCACCCATCTTCT
>DATAQC010000066.1:0-31292 GCA_036264885.1 Acidimicrobiales bacterium
GCCAAGGGCCGGCTGCGACGTCTTCTGCGGGCCCAGCTGGCGGGGTCGGCCGGCGTCCGGGTCATGGTCACCCACGACCCCGTCGACGCCATGGCCATCGCTGACCGCCTCGTCGTCGTCGAGAACGGCCGGGTCACCCAGCAGGGGCCCATGTCGGAGGTCACCGCCCGGCCCCGCTCGCCGTGGGTGGCCGCCCTGGTGGGTCTCAACCTCTTCGAGGCCACGGCGCGGGGCGGCGAGCTCACCCTTGCCGCCGGTGGCTCGCTCACCGTGGCCGGTGACCTGCGCGGCCCCGTCTTCGCCCTGGTGCACCCCCGGGCTGTCGCCGTGCACCGCAGCCGTCCCGAGGGCAGCCCCCGCAACATCTGGGCCGGCCTAGCCGGAACGCTCGATCTCCAGGCCGATCGGGTGCGCGTCGAGATCACCGGCTCCCCGCCCATCGTGGCCGAGGTGACGCCGGCCGCCGCTGCCGATCTCCACCTCCGAGACGGAGGCCCGGTCTGGGTGTCGGTGAAGGCCACCGAGATCGACGTCTACGGGGCCTGAGCCGCGCCCAGGACGAGGTCGGCCGCCCGGTGCCCCGACCGCACCGCCCCCTCCATGTGGCCGCCACCCACCGCCTCCGTCTCCGCGCCGGCCAGCACCACGCGCCCGCCGAACAACGCCTCGCCGAGGGCCGGGTGGCCATGATCGAGCGGCTCGCCTTCCACCCAGTACCACTCGTCGTCGATGGTGTTGGGGTCGGCCGACCAGTCACGCTCGACGTACTGCAGGGGATCGCCGGCGGCGGGGCCGAAGAGGCGTTCCAACTGGGCGAAGACCAACGGCGCCCGCTCGCCCGGGACCATCGACCGCACGTCGTCGTCGCCGGCGAGGAAGCCCCACAGGGCGGCGACGGAGCCGTCGTTGGTGCAGGCGTCGTGCACCTCCCGCAACGGCCCGGTGTTGCTGAAAGCGAAGCCCGACCATCCCGCCCGGCGCCAGAACGGCGTGTCGTACACGGCCACGCACTTGACGGCCTGGGCCATCCAGGTGGTGGTCGCCTTCATCACCCGGGACACCTCGGCGGGCAGCGACGGCGTGAAGGTGATGCGCTCGAGGGCCAGGCGGGGAGGCACGGCCACGACGGCGAACGACGCATCCAGCCGCCCGACCTCTCCCCCGGGGCCGGCGGTCGCCGCGGTTACGCCCTGGCCCTCGGCCGACAGGCCGGTGACCGAGGTGGCGAGGATCACCGAGTCGGCGGGCAGCCCTTCGACCAGTCGGAGACACAGCTGCTGGGCGCCCCCGACGAAGCGGAGCTCGGCGGGGGTGGCCGGGGGGACGTCGACGGGGGTGGGCCCGTCCCCCGGGGTCTCCTCGACCAGACCGCGGCCCACGGCGAACTGGGCGAAGGACTCGAGGCCCAGCTGCGCTCCCAGGGCCCGGATCTGCGGTTGGTCGCCCCAGTACCAGGTGGCCCCCAGGTCGAACCAGGCGCCGTCGCCCAGCCCGTCGGGGGCGAGGGTCAACAGCCGTCCCCCCACCCGAGAGCGCCCCTCGACGACGCCCACCGACAACCCGGCGGCGTGCAGGTCTGCTGCCGCGGTGAGGCCGGCCAGGCCGGCCCCGACCACGACCACGTCCATGGGGACGGCGCTACTCGGGTCGACGGGGTGTGCCGGGTGAGCCCATCGACGTGCTCGGCCGGCGCCGGCGAGAGATCGGGTTCTCCGGGTAGAGCAGTCCCGCTTCCTGGTGACTGTGGGGCGAGAACAAGTCGTTGGCCACGAAGCGGGCGCGGATCTCGGCCAGTTCCATGGGGTCGGGCCGGTACCGGACGTTGAAGTACACCTCCTGGTGCACCAGGGTCCGGTCGACGCCCAGGTCGGACAGGGCGAACTCCATCTCGGCGATCATGGCCCCGTTGCCCACCAGGTAGAACCGTTTGTCGCCCAGGGTGCCGAGCAACGGCGGCACCGACTCGGTGAGCCGGCCCCGCAACCCGTCCCAGTCGGGAGGCGGCTGCGAGAGGGTGATCCGGTAGCTGAACGACGGGTAGCGCGCCACCAGGGCGTCGAGATCGTCGAGCAGGCAGATGTCGGAGGTGAGGCGCAGGCCCCAGTACAGCGTCACCAACTTGTCGATGCCGTGGGTGGCGAGGTGGTCGACGAGGGCGAGGACGGGCCCCACCCCCACTCCGGTGGCCAGGTACACCAGATCGTGGTCGCCGTCCCTCGGGATCATCGAGCGCCCGCTCGGGCCCCGGAAGTTGATGACATCGCCGATGCCGAGGCCGGTGAGGTAGTACGACATCGGCGCCTCGGTGACCTCGCGCACCAGCAGGCGGAACCTGCGCTCGTCGTTCGGTGGCGAGGCGATGCAGTACGGGCTGCGGCGGAGGCCGATGCCGTCGACCTCGGCCTGGATCCCCACGAAGTAGCCCGGTTGGAAGACGAACGGCTGGTCGTCGACGACGACGAAATCGAGGAACACGGTGCCGGTCGACGTCAGCCGGTGGATGCCGGTCAGCTCGGCGTGGCGAGGGTAGTGGTCGACGCGCAGGAGCGCCCGCTCGGCCGCTCCCCGGGAGAGGGGGACCGGGCCCGTGGGCGGCACCACTTCGATGTCCGGAGCCGGCCCTCTGCCGTCGGCGCCAGGGTCAGGGGACAGCGTGGCCTCCGTTCATCCGCAGCCTTACCAGTCTAGGGCCGAGCGGGCCGAGAATCCGGGCACATTCTTCAGATGAGCCGGCGCTCGGCGGCCCAGCGGGTGAGCTCGTTGCGGTTGGACAACTGGAGCTTGCGCAGCACCGACGACACATGGGTCTCCACCGTGCGGGCCCCGATGTTGAGCTCGCCCGCGGCCGCCTTGTACGGGTAGCCCCGGGCGATGAGGCGCAGCACCTCCTTCTCCCGGGCGGTGAGCTTATCCAGGTCGCTGTCGCCGGTGGGCTCGGGGTCCTCGGCGAAGGCGTCGAGGACGAAGCCGGCCAGGCGGGGCGAGAAGACGGCGTCACCGCCCGCCACCCGCCCGATGGCCGCCGCCAGCTCCGGGCCGGAGATGGTCTTGGTGACATAGCCCCGGGCGCCCGCCCTGATCACCCCGATCACGTCGGCGGCGGCATCGGACACCGACAGGGCGAGGAAGCGCACCTCGGGCGCCACGGGCGCCACCCCTTCGATCACCGCCCTGCCCCCACCGCCGGGCAGGTGCACGTCGAGCAGCACGACGTCGGGCCGGCGCTCGATGATCATCTCGACGGCCGGTGCCACCTCCGAGGCCTCGCCCACCACGTCGACCGCGCCCCCCAGCTCGCCCCGCACCCCCGACCGGAACAGGTGGTGGTCGTCGACCAGGAAGATGCGCGGCCGAGGCGCGCCGGTCGGCGGCGCCGGCTCGGTCATGTGGGCTCCTCGCCGCCACCGTGGCTCACCACTGGCCCACCGACATGCGCAGTTGGACCTCGGTGCCCTCGCCGAGAGTCGATCGGACCAGGGCGGCGCCGCCGTTGCGGGTCATGCGCCCCGAGATCGACTCGCTCACGCCGTGGCGGTCGGGGGCCACGGCGGCGGGATCGAAGCCCGATCCCCAGTCGCGCACGAACACCGCCGCCTCCGCCTCTTTGACCTCGGTGTAGACCGAGACGGTGTCGACGCCCGACCAGGTGGCGGCGTTGACCATGGCTTCGCGGGCGGCGGCCACCATGGCCCGCAGGCGGTCGTCGATGGGGCAGTCACCCACGGCCACCACGTCGACGCTCACCGCATGGCTGGCTTCGATCTCCGCCGCCACGCGGCTGACCTCTGTCGCCAGGCTCTCGCCGCCGGGAGCCTGGCGGCCCGTCTCCCACAGCCATCCCCGCAGCTCGCGCTCCTGGCGGCGGGCCATGGTGACGACGGTGCGGGGGTCGGCGGCGTTGCGCTGGATGAGGGCCAGGGTCTGGAGAACCGAGTCGTGCAGGTGGGCGGCCACCTCGGCCCGCTCTTCGGAGCGGATGCGCTCGCGGCGCTCCCGGGCCAGGTCGCGACCGAGGCGCAGCCACCACGGGCCGGAGATGAGGGCCAGACCGGCGATGATGACGGTGCTGGCCACCAGCGCCTGGCGCACGGCCGAGAAGGCGTCGCTGGCGGCCAGGAATGTGCCCACCCCGGCGACCACCATGATCACGCCCACCACGACCCGGCCCAGGGCCGCCCGCCGGGAGCGCAGGTCGATAGGCGCGCCCGAACGGGGCAGGCGCCCCACCGCCCCCTGGGCGACACGCACCAGAGACTGGCGCTCGTCGTCGCCCGCCTGTCGCCAGATCAACGCCAGTCCCATGCCGGCCAGCAGCAGCGGCCAGACGACGGCGTCGTCGAACCAGAAGCCGGTGTTGCGCACGATGAGCAGGGCCCCGAGGCACACCGACCCCGCGGCCACCACCTGGGCCAGGTCCCAGCGGCGGTTGCGAATCACCGCCTGCACCAGCGACTGGTCGCGCCCGTCACGGGGAAGGAGCAGCCACGCCGCGACATAGGCCGCTGCTCCGGTTCCCCCGGCCAGGGTGAGCACGACGACGGCGACCCGCACGACGACGGGGTCGACGCCGAGCGAGCGGGCCACGCCCGCGCACACGCCGGCGATGATGCCGTGGTCGCTCCGCGTCAGCCGGGGCGGCCGGCCGGCTGCTGTCGGGTCGTGCGCCGATGCGTCGCTGGTCACCAGAGCCGATGATCCCATGAAGAGGGCCGTGCGGCTATGGGGCCGCATACGGACCGGAGGTCCGGGGAGGTCCGGGTACGACCCGGGGAAACCCGGATGGACGGGGGGCCCTTCCGGGCGCACGCTGGGGCCATGAACGCCGCAGATGACACCTACACCGGTTCCCAGGCACCTCCCCCGGGGGCGGGCCCGCCCGGGGCGCCACCGCCTCGGCTCACCCGGTCGACCGACGACAAGATCGTGTCCGGCCTCTGTGGTGGGCTGGGTCGCCACTTCAACGTCGACCCGGTCGTGTTCCGTGTTGCCTTCGTCGTGCTGGCCGTGGCCGGAGGCTCGGGTGTGCTGCTCTACCTGGTGGGATGGCTGTTGGTACCCGACGACCGGTCAAGGGGCACCACCGTCCTCGACCGTGCCCGCCACGGCCACAGCTCGCAGGTGCTGGCTGCGGTGCTGCTGGCGGTGGGCGCCATCGTGGTGCTCGACCGCCTCGGCGACCACGGCGGCGGCGGTCGCTTCGGCGGCCTGGTCCTCTTGGCCGTGGGCGCCGCCGTCCTGTGGTCCCGACGAGACCACACTGGGCCCTCGCTGCCCCCGCCACCAGCCGCGCCGGGCCCGCCGCCGCCGTGGGCACCCCAGCCCCCCAGGACGCTCGACGCTTCCCCCGCCGCCGCCGGCCACGACCCTGCAACCGCGGTTGACGAGGCGAGTCCGACGGCGACGACTCCGCTGTCCGGCACCGCACCGGTGTCCGGGACCGCGCCGCTGACCGGCCCGTCGGCGACCACCGAAGCCACCGAGGCATCCGAAGCATCCGATGCGTCCCAAGCCACCCGGCCCTTCGATGTCACCCCGGCCGCCGGCGCCGGTGGGGGCGAACGGACATGGTCAGCGGCGAGCCCGACCGTCGGGACCGTCCCCGTCCCGGCGCCCCCCGCTCGGGCCTGCCGCCCGCGGTCGGTACTGGTGGCCGTCACTCTCAGCGTGCTGGCCATCCTCGCCGGCGCCCTCGCCCTGGTGACGGCCACCGGTGCGCTCGACGTCCCCGTCACCGTCGGCCTGGCCTTGGCCCTGCTGGTGGTGGGCGGTGCACTCCTCGTCGGCGCCTGGCGGGGGAGGGCTCGCTGGCTCATCCCTCTGGGCCTGATCCTCGCCGTGGCCCTACCGGCCGCCGCCGCCGTCGACGTCCCCCTGCGGGGCGGTGTCGGCGACCGGTCCTACCAGCCCCGGTCGGTGGCTGAGCTGCGCTCGCCGTACCGGTTGGCGGCGGGCGATCTGGTGGTCGACCTGACCGGCGTCGACCTGTCGGGGACCACCCGGAAGGTCGTGGCTTCCATGGGCGCCGGCGAGCTCGAGGTGGTCGTCCCCGAGGCCACCGAGGTGGTCGTCGACGGCCACGTGGGCGCCGGCAGCATGGTCCTGTTCGGCCGCCAGACCGACGGGATGGACAACGGGCGCCACGTCGTCGCGCCGGGTCGCGAAGGCGGGGGCCGCCTCGTCCTGTCGGCCCGGACCGGTTTCGGCCGTTTGGAGGTGCGCCGTGCCTCGTCATGACCTCGATGTGATCTCCCTCGTGGCCGGGACCGTGTTTGCCGGCATGGCCCTGGTGGTTCTGCTCGACGAGGGCCTCGGCTTCCCCATCCGGTGGGCGCTCCCCGTGTTGCTCATCGCCGCGGGCGTGGCCGGCCTGTTCGCCACCGCCGTTCACAACCGCGACTGAGGCGGCGGGCCCCATAGCGAAGCCGGCGCCGTCAGACGGCGCCGGCTTCGGAGGGAGCGACCGGTCTGGTCGGGTCAGTGGGGGGAGGACGGCGACCTCCGGTTGCTCCGACGAGGACAGTGTGCCCGCCGAAGCTGGCAGGACCCTCTGATGACCCTGTGAAGGGTCTGAGAACGGCGAGGCGTGCTCAGGTGCGGTGCCGGAACCGCAGCGGGAGCCGATCGGTGACCCTGGCCCCCAGCAGCGTGGGTGTTCCGGTGGCCACAGCCACCACCGCGTAGCGCCCGGCCGCCGGCGGCCCGGCGTCGGCCACCTCCCCCGCCTGATAGTCGGACTGGAAGGCGACCAGGCAGACTGGGGCGCTCCCCGCTGCGGTGGTCTCGGGCATCTCCCGGCGAAACACCCGGGCGCTGACCCGGCGTACGCCGACCAGCTTGCCCTTGTGGTGGACGGCGCCGCTGGCCACCGCCAAGGAGCGGAAGCACACGCTGGCGTCGGTGTTCAACGAGTTCCGAGGCCCACCGCAGGAGGTCACCCCCACCAGCGCGGCGGCGGCCAGGCCCACCGCCACGCGCCCGGGGCCCGAGCTGGTCCTCACGACTCACCGCCCGCCGGCGGGGACGAGGCGGGGTCCTGGGCCCGCGCGGACCCCTGAGCGGGGTCCTGGGCCCGAGCGGACCCCTGAGCGGGGTCCTGGGCCCGAGCGGCCCCCTGCCGGGCGGCCCGGGCGGTCAGGACGGCCCATGCCGCCCAGCCCAGCGGGAGCATGGCCCAGAAGCTCACCACCCGGTAGAGCAGCACGGCCGCCACCGTCGAGGCCTCGTTGTTGCCGTAGGCCACCAGGGCGATGGCCAGGCTGCCCTCCACCACGCCCAGGCCGCCGGGGGTGAACGGCAGGTTGGCCGCCAGTTGGCCGGCCCCGTAGGCCAGGAGCAGGCCCTGCCACGGCACCTTGGCGCCGACGGCCAGGAAGGCGATGGCCAGGCAGGAGCAGTCGGCCAGCCAGTTGACCGCCGACCAGCACAGTCCGATGACCCAATCGGGTCGGCTGGGGGTTACGGTCACCAGCCGTTGCCAGCCGCGCCGGGCGATCTGGTGGGCGTCGCCCCGGGGACGGCCGGTCACGCGCTGGGCCGCCCTGAGCGCCCAGGACCCCACGCTGACGGGCACGTGCTCACCGCGCCGGCGCACGACCAGGACCACGGTAACGGCGGTCAGCGCCGCCACGAGGATCGTCCCCACCAGGTCGAGGTCGGTGGCGGTGTCGCCGGCCAGGGCGACCCCGACGACGGCCACGATGGCCAGGGACGCGCCGGAGAGGATCTCGACGGCCACCATGGTCCATGCCGCCAGCACGTCGTCGGCGCCCCGGGCCCGGAACTGGCGGTAGGCGAAGACGCTGGCCCAGGCCACACCTCCGGGCAGGGAGTTCTGCACCGAGTTGCCGGCCAGGGCGATACCGGTGAGAGGCCAGAGCCCCACCCGCAATCCGCCGGCTCCTAGCATGCGCCGCTCGACCTCGGCAAAGGCCACCACCGACGCCACCTCTATGACGAAGGCCAGCGCGAGCCACTCCCACCGCAGGTCACTGAGGACAGCGGTGGCGCCCTCCAGCTCGGCGCGCCGGCCGGCGATCAGGTTCACGGCGATGGCGGCCAGGGCCAGGCCGCCCACCAGTCGCACGATCGGCCAGGCTCGCCACCGCCGCCTGCGTTCGGACCTCTCGACGGTGAACGTGCCTCTGGTCCTGGTCGCCCGAAGCGGTCCCGCCGTCACCCCGGCGGGATGTGGTCCCTCGTCTCCGGGGCCGGCGATGCCCGAGACCTCAGACGGGGAGCTGGGTGTCGGGTTTGACCGCACCCTCACAGGTGCACTCTTCGGTGGGCACCTGGCAACCCTCGCAGGCAATTCGGCCCTCGTCGGTCATGAAGACCTTGGCTCCGCACTGGGCACAGCTGCTCCGGCTCAACAGGTCGCCAATCTGGCTCATGATCCTCCTGACGATCAGCGGGCGGTGACGTCGGACCGACACCTGAACTGATGTCTACCCCGGTCCGCCGAGGTTACGACCGGCGGCCGACCTGGGAAGGGGAGTACGGGCGCGCGTCGCGCCACACAAGGAGCTGCTCGTGCCCACGGAGATTGACCGCCACGAAGTCCAGCGTCTGGTGGGCGCCGGTGCCCAACTGGTGGACGTGATGCCCAGAGCCGAGTGGGACGAGTCTCACATCGTCGGCGCCGTGCACGTGCCTCTCACCAAGCTGGCTGACCTGGCTTCCGAACGTCTGGATAAGGGCCGGTCGGTGATCGTCTACTGCTACGACTCGCTCTGAGACATGAGCCCACGAGCCGCGTGGCGGCTCGAGAGCCTGGGTTTCGCCGAGGTCTACGACTACGTCGGCTCCAAGATGGAGTGGATCGGCGACGGTCTGCCGTTCGAGGGGACGCTGTCCCATCAGCCTCGGCTGTCGAGCCTGGCCGATGCGACCGTCCCGACCTGCACGCTCGACGAACCGGTGTCGGCGGTGTGCGCGCGCCTCGACGGCTGGGAGCTGGCCCTGGTGACGGCGCCGTCCGAGCCGGTGGTGGTCGGCTTGGTGCGGGCCGAAGCCCTGGGCTTGGAGGACAGCCGCACCATCGCCGAAGTCATGCAGGAGGGGCCGAGTACCTACCGCCCCCACGTGAGCGCCGAGGAGATGTCGGCCAACCTCGAGCGCAGCCCCGCTCCCTGGGTGGTTGTGACGACCCTGGCCGGTCGCCTCGTCGGTGTGGCCCGTCCCGAGGCGATCCACGCCGCCGCGGGGACGGGCGGTGGCTGACGAGGTGTTGCCGGCCATCGCCGGCGGGGACCGCTGAGTCGCGGTCCCCGCATGGTGCAGCGGTCAGGCGGTGGCGGGTGTCTCGGGTGACTCCGGCGCCTGGGCGCGCATGGCGGCCACCGCGGTGGCCAGACCAGGGCCGTCGAGGACGTCGGCCATCACACCGATCTGTTCCTCCCAGACGTCGTCGGGCACGTCGGCCCGTATGGCGTCTTCGAGGACGTGGTACACGTCGAGGCCCAACTGGGCCCCGGCCAACGGTCCTGCGTACGACGGGTCGCCCAGCACCACAGTCTCTGCGGCGATCTCTGCGCTCTCGGGATCAGGAGCGCCCAGGATCACCGTAAGGTTCTGCGGGCCGTGCTCACCCACCAGGCGGAGAATCGCCTCCTGGCTGTGCAGGTCCATGGCCCCGGCTGCGGTTCAGACGAAGCATTCGGTGGCCCCGAAGACCACCTTGCCTCCCGCAGCCCGGACGCAGGCCTCGATGGACGGGCCGGAGATGCCGTCGCGTTCACCCAGGGCGATGACCAGACGGTCTTTCAACATGGTGTTGTTACCCCCCTTCGGGGTTCAGGGTCTCGAGCGTGGTGTCGAGCCAGGATGTAAGAGCTTCGGGCGTGAGCTCGGGGTCCGAGAGCCGGGCCACCTCGGCGCCGTCCCGGAACAGCAGGAACGCCGGCATGCCCATGACCTTCATGTCGATGCAGAGCCGCCGGTTCTTGGGCGCCTCCAACTTGAGGACCTGGAGGTCGGGTCGCTCCTCGGCCAGGCGCTCGACGTGGGGGGTGAGGGCCACACAGGGCACGCACTCCGGGCCCCAGACGTCGATGAGGACGGTGCCCTCGGCGGTGAGGTCTTCGAAGGTGTCCTTGGTGACCTCGGTGACAGTGGTCATGCCGACCTCCCGTGCGATTCGGCGGCCGGGTTGCGCTCCAGCAGCATGCTCATGCCGTCGGAAAGCTGGCACATCCGTCCCAGGAACAGGCTTCCCTTGGCCACCAGGCAGACCCTACCTGCGTCCCCGGCCGTCAATCGACGCCGGGCGTGGGGCAGGTAGCAGAGGGCCGATGCCAGGTGCCCCTGGGTGGGGGCGAACCCGGGCATGCCCCGCTCGGTGACGAACCGGGCGAGATCCTCGCGCTCGAGGTCGCCCCGGCGCACGGCCAGGGCGGCCATGGTGCGGTAGTTGCGGGCGGCTACGTCGCCCGAGCCCTGGGGCTCGGTGATCTCGGGATTGTGGAGCTCGGTGGCGAAATCGTCGACGTCGGTCATGGCCAGGCCGACCCGCTCCAGGGGCTCGACGGCGAGGGCCTCCATGATCTGGGGCGCCGACCCGCCGGCCGCCACCCGGTGGCGGCCCACTGCGTCGAGGCGGACGATGGGCGAGCGGCCGTCGTCGGCCTCGATGACTGCGGCGGTGCCGCCCAGGACGTCCTCGAGCACGGGCAGGTCGTGGGACAGGTGGCCCTGGAACTTCATGCCCAGCTTGGGCAGCGATCCCCCGGCCACGACTGCCACCCGGCGGAAGACGCCCGACGACACCAGGGCCGACGCCATCACCAGGGCGGGCACCGGGGCGGCGCAGAAGTTCTTGATGTCGGCCCCCGACGCGTCGGTGAGCCCCGCCGCCTGGGCCACGGCCTTGGCCAGGTTGCCGCCCCCCCGCTGGTAACGATCGCCGATGGCCTCCTCGCCGCAGGACAGGACGTAGTCGATCGACGTCGGGTCGATGTCGTCGGCGGCCAGCAGGTGCAGCAGGGCCAGGGTGGCGGTGGCCTTGGAGGCCAGGTTCTCGAGCAGGACGTGGGCCGACAGCGACTCGTCGTCGGCCTGGGCGCCCTGAACGGCGCCGACCAGGCGGTCGGCCCCCATGTGCAGGGGCAGGGAGCCCTCTTCGGCCACCACCTTGGCGGCGTCGCCGCGCGCCCGGTCGACCAGGTCGACGTCGAGGGCCTTGGCCAGGGGGTGGGCAGCCAGGGCGGTGGCGGCCCCGTCGGCCGCCTCGGGGTCGAGGGTGATGAGGCCGAACTCGTCGACCACCGCCAGCAGGCCGAAGAACTCCTCCTCGCCCACCATGGTGCCGTCGGGCCCGCGGGCCGAGGCCCCGGCCCCTCGCCGACCCGCCCAGGGCCTGGCCGGGAGGTCACGGGGGTGCAGGGCGCCCAACCACGCCTGGTGGGGCGCGTACGCCACCGCCTCGTCGGTGCTGCGCAGGGCGGCCAGGAAGGCCTTCTGGACACCATCGTCTTTGGCCAGCTCCCGTCGGGGCTTGGACCCGTGCCGGGCCAGCCCGGGCACGTGGGCCAGCACCTGGGAGGCCCCGCTGATGACAGCGCGATCGGTCATGGGACCAGGATGGCCACAGTGGCCTGGTTACGCCACTTCGAACACGGTGGGCTGTTTCACCGGGGTGGCCAGGGCGCCAAGGGCGGTCTTGACCAGGCGCAGCCGCCAGGCGTTCTCGTCGGCCTTGGCCAGTGACGGGTCACCGGTGGGATAGGGGATGCCCCTGGTGGGCACGATGCGCGGTGCGCCTACCCGCTGGGCGATCGACACCAGGTTGCACAGCAGGGCGGTGGGGATGCCTGCCCGTTCGAGCTCTTTTGCCAGCGTTGCCCCGCAACGCGTCCCGGTTCCTCAGGTGGCGGTGAGGATGGCGGCCCGCACCTGGGAGTGGCGCAGGTCGGCGGCCCATTCGATGCCGAAGCGCCGGGCGTTGCCCACCGACGTGCCGTTCCCGGCGGTCACGAGGTAGGCCGGGTACAGGCTGCCGATGAGGCCCTCGCTCTCGAGGCGGCGGGCGGCGTCGAGGGGCAGGAGGCGGTGGGGGTCCTCGTTGGCCCACGCCGTCGAGAATCCACCGTGCACCGACCGCCACTCGCCGGGGGCGAGCGAGTCACGACCGTCGAGGGGGTAGCGCAACCACTTGGTAGCCCGGGCCGACTCGAGGTGGTCGGGGTTGTCGTCGGGCACCAGGGCCGACTCGGTGACCAAGGCGAGCGTGGCTGTGGCCAGATCGCTCACCGGCGCCGCCGGGTTGACGTGGTCGAAGCGCGGCAGGGGCACCTCGGTGGCGGCGGCGTCGCCGCCCAGACGGGCCAGCACGAGGTCGACGGCCCGGCTGGCGGCATTGGCGTCGGCCACCCTTGACCGGCGGGGCACGGCGCCGATGCGACCGTCGTCGGCGGTGAGCGTCTCGCCTGCCAGCACCCGGCGCACGGCGGCGGCCAGGCTGTCGAGTGACGGCCCCATCTGGCGGGCCACCTCGCCGCTGGCCACCACGGGAGCGCCTCCCGCCTCGTCGAGGCCGGGGTTGTCGGGGTGCATGGAGGCGATGACGGGCAGCCCGGCGGCGGTGGCCGCCGCCGCCACCCGGGCGCAGGCCAGGCCGTAGCGGCCGCTGGTGAAGGCGGGCCCCGCCACCACCAGGTCGGGCTGGCCGGAGCGGACGAGGTCGATGATGGCGGCGATGGCCGCCGGGTCACCCGAGGCGCGGTCGTCGCCGCAGAAGACGGTGGCCACCACCTCGTGCTCGGGGCCGATGAGCTGAGCCAGGCGCCGGCCCGGCCCCACCGCTTCGGGGCGGGTCGTGGGCGGGGTGTCGGCCGAGTCCTCGCCACCCACGCCGGCGAAGAACTGGTTGATGTAGTGCACGACCCGGCTCATCCCGACAACTCCTCTGTTCCCAGCTCGGGAGCGCAGGTCAGGTGGCCCCAGCCCAGCGGGCTCAGGGCGCAGTAGACCACCGCCATCGGGAGCTGGAGCTCGTCGGTGGCAGGGCGGTCGACCAGCGCCACCGCGTTGCCCCCGAAAGCCCGCTCGACGGCAGGCAGCACGAGGCGCTCGTCGTAGTTGCCGGTGCTCACCATGGCCGTGGCCCGCTCCGGGGGCACGACGATGGGTGGCCCGGTGCCATCGGGCCCGGCCATCTCCGCGAACAGGCCCACGGCCGTCACCCCGGCGTCCTCCAAAGCGTCCATCTTGAGGGCCACGTCGCCGTCGGCGTTGCCGCCACCTTCCTTGGTGACGATGGCGGCGTCCCAGCCCGCCGCCGCGCACAGGCGGGCGGCATGGGCCGAAACCAGTTCCTTCTGGCTGGCCACCACCGGCTCGGGCGAGATCACCACGCCGGCGAAGTCGACGTCGACGCCGTGGCGGGCCCGCAGGGCGGCGACGACGGGGTGGTTCTGATGCATGAAGGTGGGGTTCTTGAGCGACGGGTGCCCGAACTGGCCGCTCACGACGGCGCCGTCGTCGAGGTCGCCGGGGTCGACCAGCGTGGGAAGCCCACCCGAAAAGCTGCGGCCGTAGACGAAGACGTCTTTGAACGTGCCCTGGGTCTGGAGGTTGGTGATGGCCCCCACCCGGTAGCGACCGTCGGCCCCGCTGGTGGGCGGGGCGGGCGCCGGCAGCCACTCCTCGGCATCGGGCGGGGCGTCGAGGGCGGCGTCGGCCAGGTGCACGGCCAGGCGCAACGCGCCTCTGCGCAGGGCGCGGTCGACGTCCTCCCACGGAGCGTCGTCGGTCGGGGTGAACTCGACCACCAGGTTGTGGGTGGCGCCGAGGGGCGACAGGGCCGCCGCCGGGCCCGACATCTCGACCACTGCCTCTTGGGCCCGGGGCAGGAACCCGGCGACCACGACCGCTGCCCCTCGCAGCACGTGGGTGGATCCCCGGCCCTGCACCCGGTCGGGGCCGACGAAGCCGGCGAAGATGCCACCCCCACCCGCCCCTTTTGTCCTCGGTTCGACGGCGTCGAGCACCTTCACGATGCGCACCGACTGGCCCGGCGATGCCCACGTCACCTCGATGCGAGCCAGGGCGGGGTCGGCCAGGCACTGGCGCGCCGCGTCGGCCGAAACGGTGAGGCGACCGTCGGCGAAGGTGGTGTCGGGCCCGGTGGCCACCTCGGTGACGTGGTGCACCAAGCGGGTCAGACCGTTCTCGGGCATGTCGGCCATGGCCGACAAACCTACCTGCGGTCGCATGGGCAGCGACGGACGAGCATTCGCCTGGGAGGTAGAAAGGCATGTCGTAACCATGCGGCCAACGCCCGAACAGGGCACTCCGGGAAGTCGAGCACCGATGCCACAGGAAGCCGCCGGGGACGGGGAGCCCCTCGAAGTCGAGGTGGTCGCCGAGCAGACCTATGCCAGCGCCCACGCCGCCGCCACCAAGGCCATCCTGTCGCACCCCATGCTCCGACAGCATTTCCCGGCCGGCGACCTGTGGCTGGTGGGCTTCGACGTGGTCGACAAGGACGACGGGGACGGGCCCCGCTTCAGCACCCTGGTGCACGACACCACGACCGGCCGGTCCGCCCGGGTCCAGGGCTGGCTCGACGAACCCGGGAGCGCGGAGATCTTCCCGACCGCCCACCAGTGGCCGCCGAGCGAGGACGAGCACGCCTGGGCGCTTTCGATCCTGGCCGGCGACACCGAGCTGGGGGCGCTGTTCGAGCCCGAGGGCGCCTACGCCTACCGACCCATGCCGCCGCTGGTCAACGTCCACAACGCCGACGGGTCCGTCGACCGGGTCATCGCCGTGGGCCTGCGCACGCCCGACGGCGACGGCGCCGGCGCCGGTGGGCGCCACCGCATCGTGGGCGTACGCACCTTCGACGCCGAGATCATCCGGGAGCCGGCCGGGGTGGTGCTGCCCTCGGCGGCCGAGTGCGGGGCGCCGCCGGGCCCGACCTGTGCCCTGACCGCCGGTGAAGGCCAGGCCCGGGTGCGCCTGCGCCGGGGCGACACCGTGCTCTGGGACCTGGTCGTGGTGCGCCCGTCGGCGTCGTCGGGCACCAACGGCTCGGGAGTCGAGCTGCGCACCGTCGACTACAAGGGCCAGCGGGTCCTGTCGCGCGCCCATGCCCCCATCCTCAACGTCGCCTACGGCGAAGACGGGATCGCCGCCGGTTGCGGCCCCACCTCTCGCGACTGGCAGCACGAGGAGAGTTGCTTCACCGCCGAGGGCGACGAGCCTGTCACCGGCTTCCGGCTGTGCGCCACTGCCCCCCAGACCATTCTCGAGAGCCAGGCCGACGGCGGGAACTTCCGGGGCGTGGCGCTGTGGCTCGACGGCGACGAGCTGGTGATCGTCAGCCAGCTGCAGGCCGGTTGGTACCGCTATGTCAGCGAGTGGCGGCTGGCGGCCGACGGCACCATCCGCCCCCGGTTCGGTTTCGCCGCCGCCCAGAACCCGTGCACGTGCCAGGTCCACCATCACAACGTCTACTGGCGCCTCGACTTCGACATCCTCGAGGCTCAGAGCAACGTGATCCAGGAGTACAACGACCCGCCCGTGGTGGAGACGGCCAACTGGCACACGATCCGCCTGGAGGTCCGCCGGGACCGCAGCCCCGAACACGGCCGGTACTGGCGGGTGCGCAACACCCGGGCGTCGCAGGGGTACGCCATCCGGCCCGGGCCCGGTGACGGCACCGCCGACACCTACGGCGCGGGCGACGTCTGGATCCTGCGCTACGACCCCAACGAGGTCGACGACGGCCAGGGCTTCACTACCGACCCGGCGTTGTCGCGGGCCGACCTCGACCGCATGGTGTCGGGCGAGTCGGTCGAGCGCCAGGACCTCGTCGTCTGGTACGGCGCCCACCTCCGCCACGACAGCGCTGAGGGCGGTGACGGCGGTGATCCGAGCGGCCACCGGGTGGGGCCCGATCTCGTCCCCTACCAGTGGAAAGAGCCACCTGTGGCCGTGTCGCCGTACGGCAACCTGGCCCCCCCGACCGACGCCGAGCTTCGTTCGCCGCAGCCTCGCAGTGACTGACCCCGCTCGAGATGATCCCGGGCGGTCGGCCAACAATCCCGTTCGAAGTCGTCGAAACTACGCGATACTGGAACTGAGGGCGCGGGAGCGGTCTGTCGGGCGGGCAGGGCAGGGACTCTCCCGCCGTGCGGTGACCTGTTCCTTCTTCGATCCGCCCGAAGTGTCCGCGCCTGTCGTCCATCCCTAAGAGAGGTTTCCTCACCATGCTGCGATCACTGTTCGGACGAAAGACGTCGCGTGAAGACATCGAGCGCGACGCCACCCAGCAGATCGAGTCGCTGGTGCGCTCCGGGTCGAACCCGCCGCCCGCCGGCTGGACCCTTGCCGATGCCCTCTCCGGGGCGCAGTCCCAGGTGGCGGCCGCCGAACCCGTACGGGTGAGCGACACCATGACACCACCGCCTCCTCCGGTTGACTCCGAGGCCGTCGCGCCCGAGTCGATCGAGCCCGAGGCCGTCGAGCCCCAGTCCGTCGAGCCTGCGGCCGTCGAGCCTGCGGCCGTCGAGGCCGAGGCCACACCGGCTCCGGCGCGTTCTCGGCCCACGCCGAAGCCCAGGGCCAAGGCGCCCGCCCGTTCGCCAAGTGCCCCCGCCGCCCGCACCCGCACCCGCGCAGCCGGTGCCCGTACCACCGGCACCCGCGCCACGACGGCCCGCGCCACGACGGCCCGCGCCACGCCCTCCCGCGCCGCCACCTCAGCCAAGTCGAGGACGCCCAAGGCCGCCGCCACCGCCGCTGCCGCCGCCAAGACGCGTGGTGCGAAGGCGGATCCGGCCAAACCCGCCGCCCGCCGGGCCGGCACCTCCAAGCGAGCCTGAACCACGCTGACCGCGGCCCGGCACGACCCGGGCCGCGGTCAGGACCCCCTTACAGCTGACCGCGCGCCGCCCCGGCGGGGAACTGGGCGGTGTGCACGTTGACGTAGAAGTCCGACGGGTGGGCGAGGATGGCTTTGGCCTCGGCCCTGCTGGTGGTGGTGCAGGCCGCCGAACGGCCGTCGACCGGGGCCATGAGCGGCACCACGTCGGGACCGGCGACGCCGAAGGGCGCCTGGTGGATGTGGGCGGCGATGGCCGGACCACCGAGGTTGGACACGAGCAGCACGTAGCAGATGCGTCCGGTTCTGCTGTCGACGGTGATCCGGGCGATGCCCGAGCCGCCGTCGGCGGGGGGGACCTCCTCCGAACCGTGCAGGGCGACCGTGAACGTGCGTGTGGCGGCGCTGGCCGGCGTGGCGCCGGCGACAGCCAGGCCCCCCAGCGCGAGTGCGGCGGCAGGAGCGATCAATCGACGAAGCATGGTGGGTGGGTCCTCTCCTCAGACGGTGTGTCCAGGTGCGAGAAAGCGTAGTTCGCACCGTCTGCGGCTCGCGGTCGGGCGGGCGCCGCCGGCCTCCAGTCGGGCGCCTCGGGTGCCGATGCACGCACCGTGGTGCCGCCAGGTTCCGGGCCCCGTGACACTCTCCCGGGTTGCGGGGCCCGGCGCCTGCGGTGCCTGTAGGGTCGGGCTCGTCATGAGTGCCCCCGTGCGGCTGGCGGCCGTCGTGGTGGCCGGTGGGTCGGCCCGGCGCATGGGCAGCGTCGACAAGCTGGCGCTCGAGGTGGGTGGGCGCTCGCTGCTCGACCGGGTGCTGGCCGCCGCCCGGCCCCTGTGCAACCCAGTGGTGGTGGTCGGTCCGAGGCGAGCCACCGCCGTCGAGGGAGTCGTGTTCACCACCGAGGCGGCACCCGGGGGTGGGCCGGTCCCGGCGGTGGCGGCGGGGTTGGCGGCCCTCGACCACGATGCTGGTGTGGCCGTCGCCGTGCTCGCCGGTGATCTTGCGCTGCTCGCGTCCGCCCACCTGGAGGCGCTGTCCGCCACCCTGAGCGACCCGGCGGTCGACGCGGCTGCCGCGGTGGACGAGCGGGGCCGGCCTCACCCCCTGCTGGCCGTCCACCGGGGCCCGGCGCTGGGGGCCCGCGTGCACGGGCTGGGCCCCGAGCTGGCCGGCCTGCCGGCGGCCCAGCTGCTCCCGCCAGGCGTGGTGGCGGTCACCCTCGACCCCGAGGCCACCCTCAACGTCAACCGCCCGGCCGACCTCGAAAGGGCACGCGCCCTTCTCGGCGCCCGCCCATGAGCGAGCCCCCCGCCCACCCCCAGCCCGACTGGCCCCGGCGGTACGCCAGGGCCCTCGGCGCCGACCTGACCGAGGCCGAGGTCGAGGCCTTGCTGGACCTGGCCCGGGACGTGGCCCACGGCAGCGAGCGGCGCTTCGCTCCGTTGTCGACCTTCGTCGCCGGGCGCTTCGTCGCCACCCGGGTGGCCGCCGGGGCCACGCCCGCCGACGCCCTGGCCGAGGCCGTCGCCGTGGCCCGCTCCCTCCTGCCCACCGACGACCAGCCCTGACAGGGTCACCCGGTGCGGGTGAGCCGCCTGCGCTGGGGGCCGATGGTGGCCCGCGGGTCGCGGGCCGACTCGACGCCCGCTGCGCTCACACAGAGGCGGTCGCACAGGGCGCCGACGAGGACCAGGGCGCCGCCGGCTGCCGCCGCCGGGCGCCGCCTGCGGCCCACCGTGAGGGCCACGGCCGTTCCCGTCACCGTCAGGGCCCGAGCGGTCCTGGCCAGGACGGCGGCCCGACCCGTGCCGCGGTAGGGGGCACAGGCATCGGGGTGGGCCCGCTCCATCACCTGACTGGCCGTTCCCTCGACCACGACCCCGGCGGCCAGCAACCGGCGGGCGATCGCCACGTCGGCGCCGTCCACCGGCGACAGGGCCACGGCGGCGGCGCCGGCGCTGGCCATGGCGCTGCCGGCGAACACGAAGGGCAACTCCCGGTGCGCCTCGTGCCAGGCGGGGACGGCGGTGTCCGCCAGCAGGACGCCGGTGTAGGTGCACATGACTGGGCCGAGAGCCCCGGCGACGGCCCCGAGCACCCGACCCACCCGGTGCAGGCGTCCGGTGCGTTCGCACGCAGCTGCGCCGACGGCGGTGGGCACGAAGGCCGACACCACCCAGGTGCCCACGCTCATGGGCGAGGTGGGCTTGGCCACCCGCAGCATGTTGAGGAACCGCTCCGGGCGGCCCAGGTCGGCGATGAGCAGCGGCGGACTGGCGGCGGCGGCAAGTGCCGCCACCCCGAGGGCCCGGCGGGCCAGCGCCTCGTCGCCGTTCAGGCGGGCAGCCAGGGCCAGGCTGGCCGAGGCGCCGGCCAGCCCGCCGGTGAAGAAGTACACGGGGATGGGCCACTTCCACACCGGCGCCTTGAGCACGGGACGGCCGTAGTAGGTCCGGACCGCCCCATCGTCGGTTCCGGTCGGTGTCACCTGCGGCCGGTCAGCACGGCGCCGGCCACGGTGGCCACCACGGCGACGGCGGCCGCTCCCGCCGTCCGCCACATCGACGCCAGGTCGCGGGTGGTGACGACCGGGTCGGGAGGAAGGCCGTAGGTCTCGGGGTCGTCGAGCAGGAGGAAGAACGCCCCCATGCCCCCCACGCCGTCGGTGGCGTCGGCCCCGTAGAGCCGGGCGTCGGGCGCGCCGCCGGCGCGCAGGGCCGTCGCCCGCCCGTCGGCGGCGGCTCGGAGGTGGTCGAGGCGGCCGAACTGGATCGACTCGGTGGGACAGGCCTGGGCGCAGGCCGGGGTCATCCCGACGCCGATGCGGTCGTAGCACAGCGTGCACTTCCACACCCGGCCATCGCCCCGACGCTGGTCGATGACCCCGAACGGGCAGGCGGGCACGCAGTACCCGCACCCGTTGCACACGTCGTCCTGCACCACCACCGTGCCGTGCTCGGTGCGGAACAGGGCTCCGGTGGGGCACACGTCGAGGCAGGCGGCGTCGGTGCAGTGCTTGCACACGTCCGACGACATCAGCCAGCGCACCTCGTCACCGGCGGGTGTGGGCACCAACTTCTCCGTGAACGTGACGTGGCGCCAGGTGTCGGCGCCCAGCGCGCCGGTGTTGTCATAGGAGGTGCCGGAGAAGTCGAAGCCGTCGTCGGGCACACCGTTCCACTCCTTGCACGCCACCTCGCAGGCCTTGCAGCCGATGCACAGCGACGTGTCGGTGAAGAACCCCAGCCGGGGCTGGTCGGTGGCCCAGCCCGCATCGGTGGCCGGGTCCCCCTGCGGCGGTCGATCGCCAGCGATCATGGCCCCTCGCCGGTGATGCCGGCGCGGCCCAGGTACTCGTCGACCAGGCGGGTGAGGTCGGGGCCTTGGGGACGGCGGCCGGGGCGGATGTCACACGACGCCGCCTTGGATTCTTGGATGTGGACGTTGGGGTCGAGCACCACGCCGGCCAGGTCGTTGGCCGAGTCACCGGGCGACAGGCCACGACGCCCCCAGTGGTAGGGCAGCCCCACCTGGTGAACGATGCGCCCCTGCACGCGCAGCGCAGGCATGCGCCTGGTCACCAGCACCCGAGCCTCGATGGCCGATCGGGCCGTCACCACCGTGGCCCAGCCGCCGTTCACCAGCCCCCGCTCGGCCGCCAGCTCGGGGCTGACCTCGCAGAACATGGCCGGTTGGAGCTCGCACAGGTAGGCGAGGAACCGGCTCATGCCACCTGCGGTGTGGTGCTCGGTGAGCCGGTAGGTCGAGATCACGTAGGGGAAGGCGTCGGCCCCGGGCCGCCCGCCACCTGGGTTGGAGCGGTTGCCGCGCCGGGAGTAGACCAGCCGGGCAGGGTTCGACTCCTGGCCGTAGAGCGAGTTGGTGAACGGTGATTCGTGGGGCTCGTAGTGGGCGGGCAACGGCCCGTCGACCAACCCGGTCGGCGCGAACAGCCATCCCCGGCCGTCGGTCTGCATCACGAACGGCTCGTCGCCGCGCAGGGCATCCTCGGCCGACGCACCCTCGGGAGGGCGGTAGTCGGGGCGCATGGTGGCGGCGAAGTCGGCCACGTCCTCACCGCTCCACCGGCCCGAGTCCTCGTCCCACCACACGTAGGCTTTCCGCGTCGACCAGGGCCGCCCCTCGGGGTCGGCCGACGCCCGGTTGTAGAGCATCCGGCGATTCGCCGGCCAAGCCCAGCCCCACTCCGGCGCCACCCACGACTGCTCGGACCCGGGTCTGCGCCGGGCCGCCTGGTTGGTCTCCCCGGCGTAGGAGCCCGAGTAGATCCAGCAGCCGCAGGCGGTGGACCCGTCGGCTCTCAGGTCGGTGTACCCGTCGACGGCCCCGTCCGGTCCCCACCCGCTGATCTCCCGCAGGACGGCTTCGGCGTCGGGCTCGGCCAACGGGCCGTGCGTGGGGTAGTCCCAGGTGAGGTCGAGGACGGGTCGGTCGCGCGCCTCGGTGGACGCCGCCAGCTTGTCCTTGATGATGCGACCGAGGTGGAAGTAGAACCACAGGTCGGAGCGGCAGTCGTCGGGGGGCTCGACGGCAGCGTGGTGCCACTGCAGCAGCCGCTGGGTGTTGGTGAAGCTCCCGTCCTTCTCGGTGTGGGCAGCGGCCGGCAGGAAGAACACCTCGGTTCCGATGTCGGCCGTGCGGGCCTCGCCGCTGTCGATCTCCGGGGAGTCGTACCAGAACGCGGCCGTCTCGATCTCGACCAGGTCGCGCACGACCAACCAGTCGAGGTTGGCCAGGGCCTGGCACTGGAGGCGGCCGTTGGCCGAGCCCACGACCGGGTTCTCGCCCACCACGAAGAAGCCCTTGACATTCCCGTCGGCCATGTCGAGGGTGCTGCGGTAGTGCGAGTGGTCGGCGTCGATCCTCGGCAGGTAGTCGAAGCAGTAATCGTTGTCGGCGGTGGCGGCGTCGCCCCACCACGCCTTGAGCATGCTCACCAGATAGGAGTCCATGTGGCCCCAGAACCCGGCCGGTGCGTTGTAGGCGTCGATGTAGCCGGCCAGGTCGGTGGGCCCGCGGGCGGGCACCATGGGCAGGTACCCAGGGAGGATATTGAACAGCGTGGGGATGTCGGTGGAGCCCTGGATGCTGGCGTGGCCGCGCAGGGCGAGGATGCCGCCGCCGGGCCGGCCGATGTTGCCGAGCAGCAACTGGATGATGGACGCGGTGCGGATGTACTGCACCCCCACCGTGTGCTGTGTCCAGCCCACCGAGTACACGAATGCCGAGGTGCGCTCCCGCCCCGAGTTGGCGCACAGGGCCTCGGCCACCCGGGTGAACAGCTCCGGGGGGACACCACAGATCTCTTCGACCATCTCCGGCGTGTAGCGCGAGAAATGGCGCTTGAGGATCTGGAAGACGCAGCGGGGATCTTGGAGCGACGGGTCGGTGTCGGGGCGACCCGCACCTTGGTGTTTCGACCCATGGCCGTGGGCCTCGCCCATCGCCTGCTCGCGGTGGCCGGCGGCGGCGGTGGCGGCGGCCATTCCCGCGTACTGCCAGGTGGCCGGGTCGTAGGTCCTGGTGTCGGGGTCGAAGCCCGAGAACACACCGTCGAGGTCTTCGGTGTCGGCGAAGTCGTCGCCGACGAGGGTCGAGGCGTTGGTGTAGGCGGCCACGTACTCGCGGAACTCGCGCCCGTTGGCCAGGATGTGGTTGACGATGCCCCCGAGGAAGGCGATGTCGCTCCCCGCCCGGATGGGCACGTGGACGTCGGCCAAGGCGCTGGTACGGGTGAACCGGGGGTCGACGTGGATAACCGTCGCCCCCCGGGCCTTGGCCTCCATCACCCACTGGAAGCCCACCGGGTGGCACTCGGCCATGTTGGAGCCCTGGATGAGGATGCAGTCGGCGTTCTGCAAGTCCTGCTGGAAGGTGGTGGCGCCGCCCCGGCCGAACGAGGTCCCCAGACCGGGGACGGTCGAGGAGTGTCAGATGCGGGCCTGGTTCTCCACCTGCACCGCGCCCAGGGCGGTGTAGAGCTTCTTCATGAGGTAGTTCTCCTCGTTGTCGAGGGTCGCTCCTCCGAGACTGGCGAACCCCAGCGTGCGCTTGAGGGTGAGGTCCTCGGCGTGGTCGCGCTCCTGCCAGGTGGCGGCCCGGGTGGCGATGACCCGGTCGGCGATGCGGTCCATGGCCTCGACCAGGGACAGCTCCTCCCACTCGGTGCCGTAGGGCCGGCGGTACTTCACCTTCTGCTCCCGGCCCGGGTTGGTCACCAGGCTGAGGCTGGCCGAACCCTTGGGGCACAAGCGGCCCCGCGAGATGGGGCTGTCGGGATCGCCCTCGATCTGGGTGACCCGGCCGTCGGTGACGTACACCTTCTGGCCGCAGCCCACGGCGCAGTACGGGCAGATCGAGTCCACCACCTTGTCGGCACTCTCCGTGCGGGGCACCAGGGAGGCCGATCGGGGCGACTGTGCCGCCGGTCCGAGGCCGAGTGGGTCACCGTTTCGCAACTGGCGCAGCACCGGCCAGGAGGCGATCCGGTCGGCCGCGCTCATGTCCCGCCAGCCACGACGCCTGTACCCACGGTGGCCCTCCCATCGCCGTCCGACCGACGCAGATGCCCCTTCGAAGTGGCCACGGTACTCCTGCGGATTCTCGCCCGCTGGGCTACCGTCGCCGGCGATGCCCGGCGCCAGCGTCCCCCGGCCTCTCCTGCGGATCGAGGGTGACACCCGGCGCATCTCCTACGACGCGGTGGCGGCCGAGGAGCCCCTCGAGATCCGGGTGAACGGGCGGGCCATGGCCGTCACCATGCGCACGCCCGGTCACGACTTCGAGCTGGCCGCCGGCTTCCTTCTCACCGAAGGCGTCGTCGACCGAGGCGACCAGGTGCGGGCCATGCGCTACTGCGGGCCCGGACCCGCGCCTGGGCGGCCCGACCCACTCCGGGAGTTCAACGTGGTCGACGTGGCCGTGTCCGACGACGCCCCGGCGGCCGACGTCGCGCCGAGGGCGGTGTTCACCAGTTCGTCGTGCGGGTTGTGCGGGCGGGCCAGCATCTCGTCGGTCCGCTCCCGGGCGCCTCTCGACGTGGCCGGCGACCCGATGCGCCTGTCGGTCGAGGTGCTGGCCGGGCTGCCCGACCGCCTACGCGCCGCCCAGGCGGTGTTCGCCCGCACCGGCGGGCTGCACGCCGCCGGGCTCTTCGACGCCGGCGGCACCCTGGTGTGCGCTCGCGAGGACGTGGGCCGCCACAACGCCTTCGACAAAGTGATCGGCTGGGCCGCCATGCACCGCCGCCTCCCCCTGCGGTCTCACGTCCTGATGGCCTCGGGGCGGGCCAGCTTCGAGCTGGTGCAGAAGGCCCTCATCGCCGGAGCGCCTGCCCTGGCCGCGGTGTCAGCCCCGTCGAGCCTGGCCGTGGAGCTGGCCGAGGAGGCGGGGATGACGCTCGTGGGTTTCCTCCGGGGCGACACCATGAACGTGTACGCCGGTGGCGACCGCCTGGTGGGTGCCTGAGGCCTGGCGGGCGCCTGAGGCGCTAGCCCCGGATGGTGGCGATATGGCCTCGAAGTCGCTCGCGTCGGCGGGCCAGGGCGGCCTCGTGCTCCTCCTCGGAATCGACCACGTCGAGGATGCGACCCACCGCTGCCCGCACCTCGGGGGCCTGCCCGGCCCCCAGCCCCACACCCTTGCGGTCGGCAGTGGGGACGGCGGCGTCGAAGGGCACCACCCCGGCCAAGGCGACACCCTGGTCGGCGCAGACCCTCTCGTAGAACTCGGCATCGGCGGGCAGGCGCGCCTTGTTGCCCACGCCGTACATGCGGGGGATGCCCAGCTCCTCGGCCAGCGGCACGGTGCGCGCCGCGGTGAGGATCGACTTGCGGGTGGGCTCCATGATCATGAGCAGCACGTCGGCGTAGGCCAGGGTGCCCCCGGCACGGCTCAGGTGCTCGAGCCCGGCCTCCATGTCGACCAGGGTGACGTCGGCCTCGTCCTCCATGGCCATCTCCAGCAGGCTGCGGACGGTGGCATGCGACATGCACGTGCAGCCGGCGCCGGCCTGCTCGACCCGCATGGCGTGGAGCAGGGTGACACCGATGGGTGTCTGCAGGCCGTACTCGTCGAGGAGGGCCGCGGGCGTGAGGCTGCCGTCGCCGCCGCCCACGACGAGGGAGCGGGGGACGAGGGGAGCGTGGTTGGCGGTGTCCTCGTCGAGGCCCAGGCTCATGGCCAGGTTGGGGTTGGAGTCGGTGTCGATGGCCACCACCCGTTTCCCCCGCTCGGCGTAGGTCTGGCAGATGAGCGACGAGAGGGTGGTCTTGCCCACCCCACCCTTTCCGACGATCCCGATCTTCATGACCTCCAGCCTACCGCCCCCCCCCGATTTGGTTCTGCGCGCGATTTCCAACATGGTGGGTTGGAAATCGCGCGCAGAACGAGAGGGAGGTCCGGTGAGAGCGGTCGTCCATGAGCGGACCGGGGGCCCGGAGGTCCTGAAGATGGTGGAGCGGCCGGAGCCGGTGGCCGGCCCGGGTGAGGTCGTGGTGGCGGTGGCCGTCTCGGGGGTGAACCCCACGGACTGGAAGTCGAGAATGGGGAAGGCGCCGGGCGAGGAGCTGCGCTACCCCCAGGTCGTGCCCAACCAGGACGGGGCCGGGAGGGTGATCGCGGTGGGCGACGGCGTCGACCCCGCCCGGGTCGGCCAGCGGGTGTGGCTGTGGGAGGCGGCGTGGAAACGGGCTGACGGCACCGCCCAGGAGCTGGTGGCCCTCCCCGCTCGCCAGGCCGTGGCCCTCCCCGACGGGGCCGGCTTCGACCTGGGCGCTAGCCTCGGCATCCCCGCCCTCACCGCCCACCGCTGCCTGACAACCGGTGAAGGCGGGAGCGGGAGACTGGGCCCGGGAAGGCTGGCCGGCCGCACCGTGCTGGTGGCAGGTGGCGCAGGGGCTGTCGGCCATGCCGCCATCGAGTTGGCGGTGTGGTCCGACGCCACGGTGGTGACCACCGTCAGCTCACCCGAGAAGGCTGCCCTGGCCACCGCCGCCGGCGCTCAACACGTCGTCAACTACCGGGCCGGCGACGCCGCCGCGGTCATCGCCGAGGTGGCACCCGACGGCGTCGACATGGTCGTCGAGGTGGCCCCTGTCGCCAACGCCGAGCTCGACAGCCAGGTCGTGGCCCCGAACGCCATCGTGGCAATCTACGCGCGCGACGGTGACGAGCTGGCCATCCCGGTGTTCTCGGCCATGAGAGCGAACACCCGGTACCAGTTCGTGTTCGTGTACACCGTCCCCGCCGCGGCCAAAGACGGCGCGGTGGCCGACGTGTCGGCGGCCATCGCTGCCGGCGCCCTGCGGGTTGGGCGTGAGGCCGGGCTGCCGCTGCACCACTTCCCCCTCGCCGACACCGGGCGGGCCCACGCCGCAGTGGCCGACGGCGCGGTGGGCAAGGTGCTGATCGACGTCGCCTAGGCGCCGGCCGGCCTGCGGTGTTAGAACTCGCCCAAGAGCACGCCCACATCGCAGGAGGCCCTCATGGTCGATCCGACGTTCTACCGGACTCCCGAAGATGCCGCCGCCGCCCCCGCCGAGGAGCTCGCCTACGTGGCCGCCTTTCACCGCGGTGAGGGCAGCCGACCCGACGCGCTGGCCGTCGTCGACGTCGACAAGTCCTCGGCCGACTTCGCCACCGTGGTGGGATGGCTGGACATGCCCGAGGCGGGCGACGAGCTGCACCACTTCGGCTGGAACGCCTGCAGCTCGGCCCTGTGCCACACCGGCCACGACCCCGACCACATGGAGCGGCGTTGGTTGCTCGTCCCCGGCATCCGGTCCTCGCGCATCAATGTCGTCGACACCCGGCCCGACCCCCGTCGGCCCCACCTCGACCGGGTGATCGACGCCGCCGAGCTCGCCTCCAAGGCGGGGTACTCCCGGCCCCACACCCTGCACTGCGGGCCCGACGGCTTGTTCCTGTCGGCCCTCGGCGGGGCGGGCCAGGAGGGCCCCGGTGGCATCGCCCTGCTCGACCACGCCACCTTCGACGTGCTCGAGCGTTGGGAGCTCGACCGGGGCCCGCAGTACCTGGCCTACGACTTCTGGTGGCACCTCAACCAGGGCGTGATGGTGACCAGCGAATGGGGGACGCCGTCGATGATCGAGGACGGGATCGTCCCCGAGCTGCTCCTCGGTCGCAAGTACGGCCACGCCATCCACATCTGGGACCTGGCCGAGCGCAAACACCTCCAGACCCTCGACCTGGGCGACCAGTACCAGATGGCCCTGGAGCTGCGGCCCGCCCACCATCCCGACAAGGCGTACGGCTTCGTCGGGGTGGTCGTCAGCGTCGAGGACCTGTCGGCGTCGATCTGGGTGTGGCACCTCGAGGCGGGCGAGTGGCAGATCACCAAGGTCATCGACATCCCTGCCGAACCGGCCGACGCCAGTGTGCTGCCGCCGCTGTTGAAGGGCTTCGGCGCGGTGCCACCGCTGGTCACCGACATCGACCTGTCGGTCGACGACAAGTTCCTGTACGTGTCGTGCTGGGGGACGGGCGAGCTGCGTCAATACGACGTGAGCGACCCCCTCGCCCCCGTGCTCGCCAGCTCGGTCCGCATCGGCGGCATCGTCGACGGCGCCCCGCACCCCTCCTCGCCGGAGCGACTACGGGGAGGGCCTCAGATGGTCGAGGTGAGCCGCGACGGGCGCCGGGTGTACTTCACCAACTCGCTCTACGGGGCCTGGGACGACCAGTTCTACCCCGAGGGGGTGGGGGCCTGGATGGTCAAGCTCGACGTCGATCCGGCAGGCGGGATCGCCTTCGACCCCGACTTCTTCGTCACCGACTTCCGCGGCCTACGGGTGCACCAGGTGCGCCTCCAGGGCGGCGACGCCTCATCCGACTCGTACTGCTTCTCCTGAGCCTGGCTGCGGGAGAGGGCGTTACCGCTTGCGGGCGGTGGAGGAGCGCGAGGTCTTGGCCGCCGCCGTCTTCTTGGCCGGCGCCGTCTTCTTGGCCGGCGCGGAGGACGCTTTCTTGGCCGGGGCCGCCTTGGCCGTGGAGGCCGCCTTCTTGGCGGGTGGGGCCGGCGGCCACACGCCCTTGGCCAGCTTCGGGGCGGCCGAGATCGACATCACACCGTCCTTGTAGCCCTTGAGGGCGGTGATCTTGGCCTTCTTCGACGCCTTGACCTTCACGGGGGCGCCGGTGGCCGGGTTGCGGGCCATGCGGGCGGCGCGGTCGACTCGGGCAAACTTGGCGAATCCCGAGATGGCGACCGGCTCACCCTTGGCGTTCACCGAGGTGATCACCTCGGTCATCGCCTTGATGGCCTTGTCAACCGTCTTCGGATCGAGATCGCCGTGTGCGGCGGTCGCCTGAACGAGCTCACGTCGATTCACTGTTTGGCTCCTGTATTCGAGGGTACCCGGACCAGAAGTCTGCCAAAAAGGGCCCCTGGCAGCGCGGATGCCCGGTCGACGTAGCATCGCCCCCATGAGGCACGGGATCGTCGAAGGCGAACCGGGGATCTATCCCGACCCCTTCGCCCGCTTGATGCGGGCCATCGGGCGGCTGTTCGGTCATCGGGCCCGGCGAGCTGCCGACGACCGAGAGTCACCGCCGCCGCCCGGCGCGCCGCCCGACACCCCTACCCCCGAGCAGCCCTGACCCTAAGGCTCAGTAGCGGTCGAATCCCTCCCGTCACTCGACGACGATCACCACGTCGCCGGTGCCCACGGTGTCGCCCGGGCTCACCCGGACCTCGGCCACGGTTCCGGCCCGGTCGGCGTTGACCAGGTTCTCCATCTTCATGGCCTCCAGGACACAGATGGGCTGGCCGGCCTCCACGGCGTCGCCCACCCCCACCAGCACCTCGACGATGGTGCCCTGCATGGGGGCCGTCACTCGCCCAGGGGCGGCGCCTGTTCCCTGCGCCTGACCGTGACGGCGGGCCCGGGCCGAGGGGACCGCCGACCCCGGCCCCGCCCCGCCGGGGGGTGCCCAAACGCGCACCTTGAAACGGCGGCCCTCGACCTCGACATCGACATCGCGGCTCGCCACCGGCCCGGTCCCGCCGTCGCTGTCGGGCGTGCGCATCGCCGTCGACGTCACGCCCGACAGGTCGAGCGTCTCGTCGACCCACCGGGTCGAGTGTGCCCCGGTGGCGAAGTCGGGGTGCTCGAGGATGGCCAAGTGGGCGTCGATGTTGGTAGCCACGCCCTCGACCACCGTCTCGCCCATGGCGCGGATGAGGCGGCGCCGGGCTTCGTCGCGGTCGGCTCCCCAGGCCACGATCTTGGCCACCAGGTTGTCGTAGTGCTGGCTGACGGTGTCGCCCGCCGCGTAGCCGGCGTCGACCCGCACCCCGTAACCGCCGGGGAGCGAGATGCGGTCGATGGAACCGGGCGACGGCAGGAACCGCCCACCGGCGGGATCCTCGGCGTTGAGGCGGCACTCGATGGCGTGGCCGCTCCGCCGGAGCGACTCCTGGCTGAACGAGAGGGACCCGCCGTCGGCCACCCGGAGTTGTTCGGCGACCATGTCGACGCCACACACCATCTCCGTCACCGTGTGCTCCACCTGGAGGCGGGTGTTCATCTCCAGGAAGTAGGACTCGCCCTCCTGGTAGAGGAACTCGACGGTGCCGGCGTTGACGTACCCGCACGTCCGGACCACCGCTACCGCCGCCTCGCCCAGCAGTTGCCTGTCGCTGTCGGGCATGCCCGGTGAGGGGGTCTCCTCCACCAGCTTCTGGTGGCGACGCTGGCAGGAGCAGTCGCGCTCGCCCATCCACACCGCGTGACCGTGGGTGTCGGCGAAGATCTGCATCTCCACATGGCGAGGCCAGGTGAAGTAGCGCTCCAGGTAGACCTCGGACCGCCCGAAGTAGGCGTGGGCCTCGCGCCGAGCGGCGTCGAGGGCCGACACTGCGCCGGCCGCGTCGGTCACCACCCGCATCCCCCGGCCCCCGCCGCCGAAGGCGGCCTTGACCGCAACGGGCCAGCCGTACTCGCGGCCGAACTCCACCACCTCGTCGCCCGACTCCGTCGGCGAGGTGGTGCCGGGGACGACTTTGACACCGGCGGCCACCGCCGCCTGGCGTGACGAGATCTTGTCGCCCATCAGGTCCATGGCCTCGGCGGGTGGGCCCACAAAGGTCACACCGAGCTCGGTGACGGCGCGGTTGAAGTCAGGGTTCTCGGAGAAGAAGCCGTAGCCGGGATGCAGGGCGTCGGCACCGCTGCGCCGGGCCACGTCGAGGATCGCCTCGGTGTTGAGATAGCTCTCGGTCGCCGTCCTCCCGCCCAGCGACCATGCTTCGTCGGCCATGCGGACGTGCATGGCGTGGCGGTCGAGGTCGGAGTAGACGGCGACGGTCGCTACTCCCAGTTCCCGGCAGGTGCGCATCACCCGCACGGCGATCTCACCGCGATTGGCCACCAGCACCTTGGAGAACACGGTCCTATCGTTGCAGGCGTGCCGCCGACCGACGCCAACCGGTTTGCCACCATGTTCGCCGACGTCCGCCGTTACGACGAAGTGGACTCCACCAACCGTGTCGCCGCCGACCTGGTTCGCGGCGGGGCACCCGAGGGTGTGGTCGTGGTGGCCGACCACCAGACGGCGGGGCGGGGTCGGCGAGGTCGCTCCTGGGAAGCCCCCCCGAGTTCGTCGCTGCTCGTCTCGGTGGTGCTGCGCCCGCCCGACCCGCGCCTGTCGTCACTGGCGACCATCGCCTGCGCGCTTGCCGCCGCCGACGCGTGCGGCGACGTGGCCGGGTTCACCCCCGGCATGAAGTGGCCCAACGACCTGGTGGTAGGGCCCGAGCAGGCGTGCGACGAGCGCAAGCTGGCCGGGGTGCTGGCCGAGGCGCCGGACGGGAGCCCCGCCGTCGTCGTGGGTCTCGGCCTCAACCTGCGCTGGCCCGGTGCGCTGCCGTCGCACCTCGAGTCGATCGCGGTGACCGCCGAGGCCGTCGCCGATCGACCCGTCGACCGTGACCGGCTGCTGGGCGCCTACCTCCACCGGCTGGAGGAGCGCTGGCGGGGGCTGGCCGGCGTCGGCGAAGGAGCGGTCATGGCCCGCCGGGCAATGATGGATGACTACCGGCGGCGCTGCGTCACCCTGGGGCGGGCGGTAAGGGTGTCCCTGCCCGGCGACCAGGCCTGTGCCGGCATGGCCACGTCGGTCGACGACGACGGGAGCCTGCTGGTGACCGCGGCGGGGGCCACGACCACGACGCGCATCCTGGCCGGCGATGTGGCCCATCTCCGCCCGTCGTGACGCCCGACGGCCTGGGCATCCAAGGGCGCACCGGTGCCGGCCCGACGCTCAGGGATCGGGGTTGGCGGCCACCAGCTCGGCGAAGGCGGCGGCGGCGTCGAGGGTGCGGGGACCGGGAGCGGACGGGAGGTCGCGGTCGTCGATGGCCCGGACGGGTTGCACCTCCCTGGTGCTGGAGGTCAAGAAGGCCTCCTCCACGTCGGCCAGTGCG
>DATAQC010000020.1:0-58342 GCA_036264885.1 Acidimicrobiales bacterium
TGAGGGCGCTCACCATGTGGGGATGGCGTGCGATCCCGCATTGGCCTCCACCCGGGCCCGAAGGGTTTCGCCGGCCGTCTCGGGGGCGTAGGTGTAGGTCGGCGTGAATGTCTGGGGTCCCGAGCCGTAGTACGGCGAGCACGGGGCGACGGGCGGGGTGGCGCAGGGCGGCTGCTCGACCGAGCTGGCAGCCACCGTCCCCGCCACGGGGAGATAGGGGTTGACGACCGTGCCCGCGCCCCAGGTGGAGTCACACAGCGTGCCGGCGTCGTTGCACCCCGCACCACTCGGGCTGTACTTGACCCCCACCAGACCGTTCGACGCCCCTGAGCTCACGAATACGTCGTTCTCCAGGTAGCACTGGGCCTGGCGCTGGCAGTGCACACCGGTGGACACCCACTGTTCGACCACATCGTTGAACTGGTGCAGGGTGCCGTAGGCGATCGCCGGTGTGCGATACCCGACGGCGGTGTACAGGTTGTGGTGCGACGTCACGTTCTGTACCGAGCCGAGGCTCGGTCCCTCCATCTGGTTGCCGATCTGGAAGAACTGTGCCTGGTACTCGTCGCCGACGAAGCGGTTCCATGACACCGTCACGTCGGTCGTGCCCGTCTGGATCGTCACCTGCTTGTTGCCGATGTCGGAGAGGGTGTTGTGGTCGACCCACACGCCATGCGAAGCGGTCACCAGAATGCCGTTCGGCATGTCGTTGATCTGCCGGTTGGCGGGAATACCGAATTCGGTGATGGTGAGGTCGTGGATGATCACGTTGGCCACGTGGTCGACGACGAGGCCGTCGTGCTCGTCGTTCATGCCGGTCAGCGTCACCGCTTGGCCCGATCCGTCGAGGGTGGTGTCGGAAGGAACCGGCAGCTCAGCCAGCAGATGGGTGGTGCACGAGGTCGCCCACTTCACAGAGTGCGGTCCGGGCCCGGTGAGAACGGCTCGAAGGGTGCCGTGGGCCGGTGCGGTGGGGTTGTCGCCGCAGTCGGTGACCTTGGTCACCGGGGCGGCGGCACCGCCGGTCACGGCGGCCCCGAACCCCACCCGATGGGTGAGCAAGGTCGAGGTGGCCGTCGGCGGCGCGGGCTTCTTGGCGGCTGCCGGGCTCGTCGCCCCGACCGCGCCCAGGCCGACAGCCAGGGCCGGGAGCAGTGCCAGAAGGGAGCGTCGTGGACCAGACCTTCGCATGTGGCGAACGGTGTCGGCGGCCATGTGGTTGATGACGACTCTCCTCGGATCCTGGCGGCACCGTTGGTTCGGCGACCGTGGCTTGTAGCCGTGTTCATCGGACCCGACGACCCCGAACTTGAGGGCCGAGCACCTCTGATCTAGCCGTCGGCCCCGAGGATGAACGGCCGGAGACGGTCGAGCAGATCCGGGTGGGCAGCGGCGATGCCGGCGACCGAGGCCATCTCGTGGTCGTCGTAACGGAACCCGGGCGCCACCACCTCGCTGATGAGGCAGTCGGTGGCCCCGGGGGCGAGGACATGGGAGGTCTTCCACCACCCTCCGGGGGCGGTGAAGGACACGACCTGGCCGGCATCCAGGTCGGGGCCGAGCACGACCTGGGCCAGCTTGCCGGCGGGCGAAACGAGCAGGTAAGAGGCGGGGCCGCCGTGGTGGTGGAGATGGGTGATGTCCGACCGGTTGCGGTGCAGGTGCCCCACCGGCGACTGGGCGGTGAGCAGGTAGTAGATGGTGTTCAGGAGCGGTCGCTCGCCCGTTGGTGTAGGAACCGTCGACGACGACTCGAACGTCTGGCGGTAGTAGCCGCCCTCCACGTTCGGCTCCAGGCCCAGCCGCTCCAACCAGTCGATGTCCCGCCAGGCGGCCACGACCGGCGCCACATCATCGCCGGTGTCCGGCACGTGGAGCTGCGGCGGGGCCTGCTCCTGGTCGTCAGCCCGCCAACCGGGCGCCACCGCCTCGGAGATGAGGCTCCACGGGCCGCCGACGAGCTCGAAGCGCTTCCACGTGCCGCCGCCCACGACGACCTGCAACCGGTCGGGCCCCAGCACCTGGCGTGCGACGGCGCCGTCGGACGACACGGTGACCACCGCCACGGGCGCGCCCTGATGGAAGTAGTGCACGGCGTCGGCCGACATGCGCCACAGCGGTGTCTTCGGCCGGGCGGCGTCGAGCAGGTAGTTGATGACGGTCACGACCGGGCGGCCCGCACCGGAAGGATGGGGGCACTCGTGGACCTGGCGGAACCAGCCACCCAGAGGGTTCTCGACCAGCCCCAGGTGCTCGATGACGGGGCGCGCCGCCGGGTCCACGTCCACCCCGGCGATGGTAGGTCGCCGCTACCCGGCGACCGGCGAGGTACGTCAGCGGGCTGCCCAGACGGCCCTCGACGTGGCCCGTTGGGACCCCCCTCGTTCCCGGCCGCCCGGACACGAGGCGCCCGGGCCTGCCTAGCGCCGCTCTGCGGGCTCGCCCCACCCCCCTCCGCCGGGTGTGAGCATGCGCAGCACGTCGCCGGCGCGCATCCGGAGGGTGCATTTGTCGGCCAACCGTTCGGCCCCCTCCTCGTTGCCGCCGGGCAGCAGCCAGTTCTCGCCGGGTGCGCCGGGCTCGCCGCCCGCCAGCCCCCACGGGCGGGACACCCGGCGCTCGGTGATCAGCGACAGGGTCACGTCGGTCAGCACCAGCAGGTCGCGCTCGACGCCCTCGCCTCCCGCGGCCAGACCGGCGCCGCCGCTCCCCCGCCGGAGGCGGTACCGCAGCACTCGCATGGGATAGGCCCGCTCCAGCGCCTCCACCGGCGTGTTCTTGGAGTTGGTCATCCCGGTGTGCACCCCGCTCATGCCCGCTGCTCCATTGGGCCGGCCGCCCTGACCGCCGGCCACCGTCTCGTAGTACACCCAGGCGGCGCCATCAGGGCCGGCGCCCCCGAGCAGGGTGTTGTTCATGGTTCCCTGGCTGGCGGCACCCACCCGGTCGGGAAGCGCCTGGGCCAGGGCACCCAGGCACACGTCGGCGACGCGCGAGCTCACCTCCACGTTGCCCGCCCCGACAGCGGCGGGCGGCCGGGCATTGACGATGCTGCCCGCCGGGGCGATGACCCGCACCGGGCGCATGGCGCCACCGTTGGCGGGAATGGTGCAGTCGAGGGCCGAGCGCAAGGCGAACGAGACTGCGCTCACCGTCACCGCCTCCACCGCGTTCACGTTGCCGGCGCGCTGGGCGTCGGAGCCGGAGAAGTCGAAGGTGGCGACGCCGCCGTCGATGGTGAGGGCGACGATGACCCGGGCCGGTGTTTGCTGACCAGCGTCGGCGCCGGTCGAGTCGAGTTGGTCGGCGAAGGTCCACGTGCCGTCGGGAGCGGCGGCGAGAGCGGACCCCATGCGGCGCTCGCCGTAGTCGGTGACCTCGTCGAAAGGAGCGTCGGCCAAGGTGGCCAAACGCTCAACGCCGACCACGTTGGCGCCACGCTGGGCGTCGAGGTCGCCCCGACGCTCGCCGGGGGTGCGGGAGTTGGCCAGCAGCAGCGCGACGACCTCGTCGGTGAGCAGGACGGGCGGGATGCGAAACCCTTCCTGGTGGATCTCGGTGGCTTCGGCGGGCATCGAGCCCGGGGCCATGCCGCCCACGTCGGCGTGGTGGGCCCGGTTGGCCGCCCAACCGACCAAGCGGTCGCCGGCGAAGCACGGCGCCACCAGGGTGAGGTCGTTGAGGTGCGTGCCTCCGCAGAAGGGGTCGTTCAGCACCACCTGGTCACCGGGTCGCAGGCCCCCGCTTGCGTTCGGTCCGAAGGCGTCGATGGCCGAGCGCACCGAGGCCGGCATCGAGCCCAGGTGCACAGGGATGTGCTCGGCCTGCACGAGGAGCTCGCCGCCGGGGGTGAACAGGGCTGCCGAGCAGTCGGCCCGTTCCTTGATGTTGGGGCTGAAGGCCGCCGGCGCAGCACCGCCCCCATCTCCTCCGCCGCCCCGGTGAGGCGCGACACGAGGATGGCCAGCTCGGCGGGATCGAGACTCACCGGGTCAGAACCCAGCTGCCGTCGTCGGCCACCCGCCCCGACCATCCCTGGGGGACCCACACCGTGCAATCGGCCTCGGCCACCACGGCGGGGCCCTCGACGGGCCGGCGGGCCATCGGCGGCGGACCGAGATCGGCGATATCGACAGCCGCCGCCGCCCGGGCCCGGGCCCGCAGAGCGGTCACCTCGATGGCCGTACCCGCCCGCGAGTACCCGTTGCGCCGGCGGTGCTCGGCGTCGAAGTGGTCGACGGTCGACACCGTGAGCTCATGGCTCTGACCGGCGTAGCGACAGTCGAGCGAGGTGGTCACGTCTACCCCGGTCTCGACGCCATCGCCGTCGCCGTCACGGGAACCACCATTGGCCAGCGCATCACGGGCGAGCCGGGCCAGCTCGCCCAGGGCGGCATCCATACCGGCCTGGTCGCCCGGCGTGGGCCACGACCGCACCAGGTCGCGCTGGCGGGGGGAGCACAGCAGGCCCACGGCCGACAGCACCCCGGCCCGCGGCGGGATCACCACCGAGGCGATCCCGGACCCCTCGGCGACCGCGCAGGCGTGCAGGGGCCCCGCCCCTCCGAAGGCGACCAGGGCCAACCCGGCGGGGTCGACTCCCCGCTCCACCGATACCGCCCGCACGGCCCGCTCCATGGCTGCGTCGACCACGGCCACCACCCCCTCGGCGGTGACGCCGGCCCGGGCCAGGGCTGCCTCGGCCGCCGCCCGATCGAGGGTGTCGAGACCGCCGAAAGCCAGGCCGGGCGGGATGCGGCCGAGCACCAGGTCGGCGTCGGTGACGGTGGGCAGGGTGCCTCCCCGGCCGTAACAGGCGGGGCCCGGATCGGCGCCGGCACTTCCCGGGCCGACCACCAGCGCGCCTCCGGCGTCGAGGCCGGCCAACGAACCTCCGCCGGCACCGATGGTGTGGATGTCGATGGCGGGAAGGCGGATCGGGAACCCGGAGGCGACGCGCTGGGCGGCGGGCTCGGGCGACCCCGCCCTCACCAGGCACACGTCGGTGCTGGTGCCGCCCATGTCGAAGGTGACGGCGTCGGCGAAGCCGGCGGCGGCTGCCGCCGCCGCACCGGCGCGGACGCCGCCGGCGGGCCCGGAGAGCAACAGGGCCACGGGCAGGTCGGCGGCCGCCTCGGCGGCGAGCAGCCCTCCCGCCGAGGTCATCACCACCACCTCGTCGGCCAGGGCGCCGAGCGACCGCAGGTACCGGCGGCAGCGCGGCCGCAGGTAGGCGTTGACCGCCGTCGTCACCGTGCGCTCGTACTCGCGGAACTCGGGTGACACCTGCGACGAACAGCTGACGTCGTCGAAGCCCCGCTCGGCCAGCTCGTCGGCCACGACCTGTTCGTGGCACCCGTCGAGGTCGGCGTGGAGAAGGCAGACGGCCACCGCGTCGAGGCCGGAGGGCAGCACCGGCACGGCCCGGGGGTCGAGCCCATCGATCTCGGCGCCGCCGCCATCCAGCCGCCCGCCCACCTCGAATCGCAGCTCACGGGGAACGAGCGGAGCGGGCCGGTCGACGGTGATGTCGTAGAGCGACGGGCGGTCCTGGCGGGCGATCTCGATGACGTCGGCGAACCCAGCGGTGGTGACGAGGGCGACCCGCCCGCCCCGGCGCTCGAGCAGGGCGTTGGTGGCGACGGTGGTGCCGTGGGCCAGCAGCCGGGGGCGGGCGCCGCCGGCGCTGAACGGGGACAACCCCACGGACACGGCTCGGCTCGGGTCGTCGGGCGTGGACAGGACCTTGGCGATCCGCCCGTCGTCGGTCACGATGTCGGTGAAGGTGCCCCCGGTGTCGGCCCCGCAGCGCATCGACGGCGAGACTAGGCGGCGTGCTCCCGTCCCCCCACGAGGGTCCTGCCCGCGCCCGGCCTCCGAGCCCGCTGGGCCCCTCGTCGTGGTTGCTCCCCGATCCTGGAGACGACGAGACGGGCCTGGTGGGCTTCGGCGCCGACCTGGCCCCGGAGACCCTCGGCGACGCCTACCGGCGGGGGATCTTTCCGTGGCCCCACGACGGGGTGGCGGTCCCGTGGTTCTCGCCCGACCCCCGTGCCGTCATCGGCGCCGGCGGGCCGCACGTCAGCCGCTCGTTGGCCCGCCGCCTGCGAACCTCCACGTGGGAGACCACGGTGGACGGGGACTTCTCCTCGGTGGTCGAGGCCTGCCGGGTACGCCCCGGCGAGGGCACGTGGATCACCGGCGAGATGGTCGCCGCCTATCAACGCCTCCACCACCTGGGCTGGTCGCACAGCCTCGAGGTCTGGGATGGCTCGCACCTGGTGGGCGGGATCTACGGCGTCCGGGTGGGCGGCTGCTTCACGGGTGAGTCGATGTTCCACCGCCGCACCGACGCGTCCAAGGTGGCCCTCGTCGACCTCACCCGTCGATGGCTGGAGGCGGGGGGCGCCTTGGTCGACGTGCAGTTGCCGACCGAGCACCTCGCTCGCATGGGCGCCGTCGAGTTGCCCCGCCGCCGGTTCCTCGCCGTGCTGGCCGACGTGCGCGACCAGCTGGTGTGCATGCGCGTCGACCGTCTCCCGGTTCGCCGGCTGGCCGTCACGGCAGCCACCGGGGCTCGGGCGGTCTGACTACCAGGGGACCGGTCGGCCGTGGCGGAAGAAGCCACCCGTCGGGCCGTTGTCGGGAAGCTCGACGGCCCAGACGACGCTGGCCGCTCCATCGGCCACCGGGCTGCCTCCGGGCCCTCCCATGTCGGTGGCGACCCAGCCCGGGCAAACGGCGTTCACCAGGATGTCGTCGCTTCGCAGCTCGGCGGCGAGGGTGCGGGTCAAGGCGTTGAGGCCGGCCTTGGAGACGTGGTAGCCCGGTGTGCCGGCACCCATGCTGGCGAGAGAACCGCTCTGGCTGGAGACATTGACGATGCGGCCGTGGGCGCCCCGACGCAGGATGGGCAGGAGGGCCAGCGTCACCCGCCAGGGGCCCAGCAGGTTGGTGTCGAGCGCCTCCTGCACGATCCTGAGGTCGGCCGAGCTGGCCCGCTGCCAGGTGTCGTAGTGGGTGGCGGCGTTGTTCACCAGCACGTCGAGGCGCCCGAAGCGGTCCTCGACGAGGCGAGCGGCCGCGTCCACGCTCGCCTGATCGGTCACATCGAGGCGGATGGCCATCGCCCCCGGACCGAGCTCACCCGCCACCTTTTCGGCCGCCGTCAGGTCACGGGCGGTGACGGCCACGTCGTCGCCGGCATCGACGAGCTGACGGGCCACCTCCCGCCCGATCCCCCGGTTGGCACCGGTGACGAGCACCGTCCGGGTGGCCATCACCCGACGCTACCGGCGGTCGCTGGGGGTGACGGGAATCGAGGCCTCAGGCCGTGGCCGCCGGGGCGACTACCCACACCTCGGCCTCGCCCAGACTGTCGCTCAAAGAGCGGACGAGGCGGCCGACCTCGGCCCCGGTTCCGTCCCAGACCACCAGGGCCTCGGCGGCGTGGCGCGCCAACCACGCGTCACGCCGGCGCAGGCCGGCCCCGGCCAGTTGACGGGTGGCGGGCGTCCTGGCCTCGAGGACGACGGTGGCCTCGGCTCCGGCCAGCAGCTCACCGAAGCGGGCCCTCGACGGCGCCGGCCAGATCGTGTCCGGGTCCGGGTAAGCGAGCACGGCCACGTAGGGAACACCGGCGGCGGCGGCCGCCTCGGCCCCGAGTTGCTCGGCGCCCAGTCCCAGGCCGGTGAGAACCACCAGGTCGGGATGGAGTTGGCGCTTGGCGGCGAGAATCTCGGTCAGACGGTCGCGCGTGCGGTCGGCCACCGGGTTGGGGTCGTAGCCGCCCAGGGCCGGTGGTTTGTCGCCGCCGACGACAACGGCGTGACCGGCGGGCAGGCGCGGGTCGCCCACGACCGACGCACCGCTTCGGCTCGTGCCGGTGGCGGCGCGGGGGTCGTCGGCCTCACCCAGGTCGACGGGTGGCTCGTCGCCGGCACGTCCCTGCTGGGTGCGCGCCGCCTCGACGGCCAAGCGGTCGACCAGGTCATTGAAGAGATCGCTGCCGTGGCCCTTGACCCAGCGAAAGCTCACCCGGTCGGGCTCGACCCGGTAGGCCTCGACGAGGGGCTCCCACAGGTCACGGTTGGCCACCGGCTGCTTGGCCTTGGTGCGCCAGCCCCTGGCTATCCAGTTCTCCCACCACCGGTCACGGAAGCAGTTGACGACGTAGGTCGAGTCGCTCACCACCTCGAGGGGGCCGGTCAGCGTCCGTACCGCCTCCAGCGCGGCAGTCAGCTCCATGCGCTGGTTGGTGGTGGCCGCCGCCGCACCGCTGGCGAACCGCCCGCCGGGCACGGCCCACGCCCACCCCCCCGGTCCGGGGTTCCCCAGACAGGCCCCGTCGGTGTAGGCAACCGTACGCTGTGCCCTGCGGGAGCTGCGCTCCTCCGCGTCGCTCACCCGAGCATCTTGGCCCGGCGGGAAGCTCGACGCGCCGGCATCCAGCCGGCGGATGCCCAGCGTGGCCAGCCGTGGAACGATGTGGGGGTGATCTTCGACGGGTTCTCCCAGCAGCTCCCCGACATCGACGCCGCCGAAACGGCAGAGTGGATCGACTCGCTCAACGCAGTGGCCGATGTCAGAGGCAAGAGCCGCGCCCGGTTCCTGCTCATGAAGCTGGCCGAGCGGGGACGGGAGCTCCAGGTGGGTACGCCCGCCACGGTCTCCACGCCCTACATCAACTCCATCCCCCCCGAGCGCGAGCCATGGTTCCCCGGCGACGAGGACCTCGAGCGGCGCATCCGCGCGTTCGTCCGCTGGAACGCCGCCGTCATGGTGCTGCGGGCCAACACCGTGGCTCCTGGCATCGGCGGTCACCTGGCCACCTACGCCTCGTCGGCCTCCCTCTACGAGGTGGGCTTCAACCACTTCTTCCGGGGCAAGGACGACGGCCGGGCCGGTGACCAGGTCCTGTTCCAGGGCCACGCCGCCCCCGGCATCTACGCCCGGGCGTTCCTGGAGGGCCGCCTGGACGAGGACGACCTCGACCACTTCCGCCAGGAGATCGGTCGTGACGGCCGCGGCCTGTCGTCGTACCCCCACCCCCGGCTCATGCCGGAGTTCTGGGAGTACCCGTCGGTGTCGATGGGACTGGCGCCCATCACCGCCGTCTACCAGGCCCGGTTCAACCGCTACCTCCTCAATCGCCGCCTCTCCGACACCAGCACGTCCAAGGTGTGGTGCTTCCTGGGCGACGGCGAGTGTGACGAGCCCGAGAGCCTCGGATCGCTCTCGCTGGCCGCTCGCGAGCGTCTCGACAACCTGATCTTCGTCGTCAACTGCAACCTCCAGCGCCTCGACGGACCCGTCCGGGGCAACGGGAAGATCATCCAGGAGCTCGAGGCCGTGTTCCGGGGGGCGGGCTGGAACGTCATCAAGGTCATCTGGGGCTCGAAGTGGGACGACCTGCTGGCGCGCGACGTCGACGGTGTGCTGATCAACAAGATGATGACCACCCTCGACGGCGAGTACCAGAAGTACTCGGTGGAGTCCGGGGCCTACATCCGCGAGCACTTCTTCGGCCCCGACCCACGGCTGCGGGCCATGGTGGAGCACCTGTCCGACGACGAGCTGCTCACCCTGCCTCGCGGTGGCCACGACTACCGCAAGCTCTACGCCGCCTACCGGGCCGCCGTCGAGCACGAGGGCGCACCCACCGTCATCCTGGCCAAGACGATCAAGGGCTGGACGCTGGGTCCCGAGTTCGAGGCTCGCAACACCACCCACCAGATCAAGAAGATGTCCAAGGCCGTCCTGCGCACGTTCCGGGCCCGCCTCCACCTCGAGGACCAGATTCCCGACGAGGCCCTCGACGCCGACCTGCCGCCGTACTACCGCCCCGCCCAGGGCTCGCCCGAGTACGAGTACATGATGGCCCGCCGCCGGGCTCTGGCCGGCTCGCTGCCCAAGCGCACGGTGAAGACGGCGACCCTGCCGGCGCCCGACCCGGCGGTGTTCGAAGGCTTTGCTGCCGGGTCGGGTGGCCAGGAGGCGTCGACCACCATGGTCTTCGCCCGCCTGCTGCGCAGCCTTCTGCGCGACAAGGCCATGGGCGCCCGGGTCGTGCCCATCATCCCCGACGAGGCTCGCACGTTCGGGATGGACGGCTTGTTCTCCGAGGTCAAGATCTACGCCGCCTTCGGCCAGCAGTACGAGCCCGTCGACGCCCAGTACGCCCTGTCCTACATGGAGGCCAAGGACGGCCAGATCCTCGAGGAGGGCATCACCGAAGCCGGCTCCATGGCCAGCTTCACCGCCGCCGGCACCGCCTACGCCACCCACGGCACGCCCATGGTGCCGTTCTTCATCTTCTATTCGATGTTCGGGTTCCAGCGTGTGGGTGACCTCATCTGGGCCTTCGCCGACATCCGCGGCCGGGGCTTTCTGTGTGGCGCCACCGCCGGGCGCACCACCCTCCAGGGGGAGGGCCTCCAGCACTGTGACGGGCACAGCCTGGTCCTGGCCTCGACGGTGCCCAACCTGATGGCCTACGACCCCGCCTTCGCCTACGAGCTGGCGGTGATCATCGACGACGGCCTGCGCCGCATGTACGGCCCCGAGCCCGAGGACATCTTCTACTACCTCACCCTCTACAACGAGAACTACGCCATGCCCCCGAAGCCGTCGGGTGCCGAGGTCGACCAAGGCATCCTGCGGGGGCTGTACCAGTTCGCCCCCGCGCCCGAAGGCCCCGGTCGCCGGGCCACCATCGTGTTTTCGGGCACCGCCCAAGGAGCCGCCCGCGCGGCCCAGGCCCTGCTGGCCGAGCACCACGACGTGGCCGTCGAGCTGTGGAGCGCAACGTCGTACAAGGCCCTGCGCGAGGACGCCCTCTCCGTCGAGCGCTGGAACCGGCTACACCCCACCGACACGCCCCGTACGCCCTTCGTCACCGAGGCGCTGGCGGGGGCCGAGGGCCCGGTGATCGCCGTCACCGACTACATGAAGGCCGTCCCCGACCAGGTGGCCCGTTGGGTGCCGGCCATGTTCACCTCGCTCGGCACCGACGGCTTCGGCCGCTCCGACACCAAGGCCAACCTGCGCCGCCACTTCGAGACGGACACGGCCAACGTGATCGTCACCGTTCTCGCCGCCCTGGCACGGGCCGACGCCGCCAAGCCCGAGGAGGTGGCCGACGCCATCGCCACCTACGGGCTCGACCCCGAGGCGCCCGACCCCCGAACCGTCTGACGGCGCCTGGTCGTCGGGGCCGGTCTCGGTGACCAGCGCGACCGGGTGGGCCCTACACTGTCCACCGAACATGGCTCTGTACCTCACGGGCGATCCCGACGCTGACGAGCTGCTGCGGGCCGACCCCCTCGCGCTGCTGATCGGGATGCTGCTCGACCAGCAGGTGCCGATGGAGAAGGCCTTCCACAGCCCGTTCGACCTCAAGAACCGCCTCGGTGGCCGCCTCGACGCCGCCGCCATCGCCGACGCCGACCCCGACGAGATGGTGGCCACGTTCGCCGAACGGCCTGCCCTCCACCGCTTCCCGGCGTCGATGGCGGCTCGCACCCAGCAGCTGTGCCGCCATCTGGTGGAGCACCACGGCGGCCGGGCTGCCGACGTCTGGACGTCGGCCACCACCGGCCGGGAGCTGTTCGCCAACGTGAAGGCGCTGCCCGGCTTCGGCGAGCAGAAGGCCCGCATCTTCGTGGCCCTACTGGCCAAGCGCATGGCCATCGAGCCGCAGGGGTGGGAAGCGGTGGCCGGCAGCTACGGCGAACCCGGCTTCTTCTCGGTGGCCGACATCGACGGCCCCGACGCCCTCGCCCGGGTGCGCGAGCACAAGCGGGCTACAAAGGCGGCGGCCAAGGCCAAGGCCGGCGCGACCACGCCGGGCGACTGAACCGCCGCCCGTCCCCGTGCCCGGCCGGCGGTCACCGTCGAGGCTGGTCGCCGCCGTGGCCGCCATCGTCACCTCCGTCTCCGCCTTCGCCGGCGTGACCCTCGCCGCCCGCCCCGCCGCCGCGTCCGGCGCCGTCCAGGTGTCGGGCAACGTGCAGTACGGCTGGGCCGGCGGCCAACCCCTGCTTCTGGACGCCTATTTCCCGACCCCCGACGGCACCGCCCGGCCGGCGGTGGTGCTCGTCCATGGAGGGGCGTGGCGGGTGGGGGGCAAGGCCGACTTCGCCGTCGAGGCCATGCGTTTTGCCGCCCTCGGTTGGGCGGCGTTCTCGGTCGACTACCGCCTGGTCGAACCGTCGGCGTTCCCCGCCGAGGTCGACGACGTGGCCGGGGCCGTGCGGTGGGTGAGGGCCCATGCCGCCGACTACGGCGTGGACCCGGCGCGCATCGGCGCTCTCGGTGCGTCGGCCGGGGGTCACCTGGTGGGCATGCTGGCCACCCTCGGTGAGGGGCCCCTCGACTCCGGCGCCCGGCTGCGGGCGGCGGCGTCGTGGTCGGGCCCCATGGACCTCGAGCGCCTGGCGGGGCCGGGAGGCCTCCCCGGCCTCACCCACAACCTCCTGCCGTGCACCACCGAGGAGTGTCCCGCCCGATGGGACGACGCCTCGCCCGTCAGCCACGTGGACCACAGCGACGCGCCCCTGCTCCTGGCCAACAGCACCAACGAGCTCATCCCCCTGGATCAGGCCAAGGAGATGGCCGACCGCCTGCAGCGAGCCGGGGTCGACCACCGCCTCGACGTCTTTCCGGGCACCCGCCATGCCCAGGGCTTCGGTGACGACGAGTGGGCGTCCACCGTCGCCTTCCTGCGACGCTACCTGGAGCCCTCGGGCACCGCCGCGGGGGAGCAGACGGGTCAGGTCCGGGGCGACGGCGCCGCCGGCGGGTTGCAGGGGGCCGGTCGCACCACCCTCGGGGTGCTCGCCGCCGGGACGCTGGGCGCCGCCGTCATTCTCGGCCTAGCCGGGCTGGTGGTCGACCAACGCCGCCGAACAGGAGCCGGGGCGGCATGAGAGTCACGGCCAACGGTGACGCCGTCGACCTCGCCGACGGGGCGACCGTCGACGACCTGCTCGCTCGCCTGGGCCTGGGCGCCAAGTGGGTGCTGGTGGAGCGCAACGGCGAGCCGTTGAACCGCCGTGACCTGGCCACCACCGTGCTCGTCGAAGGCGACCGCCTGGAGCTGGTGCGAGCGGTGGCCGGCGGATGAATCCCGCTCCGTCGCTGGGCGCTCGGCGCCTGTACCTGTGCACACCCGACCGCCACGACCTGGCCGACTTCCTGGCCGCCTGCATCGACGGCGGGGTCGACCTGGTGCAGCTGCGCGAGAAGCACCTGGAGGCCCGGCCCCTGCTGGCCCGGGCCCGGGTGGCGGCCGCCGTCTGCACCGACCGGGGCGTCCCCTTCGTGCTCAACGACCGTCCCGACCTGGCCCTGGAGGCCGGCGCCGACGGGGTGCACGTGGGCCAGGACGACGCACCCCCCGCCCTGGCCCGGCGCATCCTCGGACCGTCCGCCCTCGTGGGGTTCTCCACCCACGCCACCCGCGAGCTCGACGCCGCCGCCGACGAGCCCGCCGACTACCTGTCGGCCGGTCCCGTCCAGCCCACCCCGACCAAGCCGGGCCGGCCCGGGACGGGCCTGGGCTACCTGACGTACGCGGCCACGAGGGCCACGGTGCCCTGGTTCGTCACCGGAGGGGTGACGCCGGCGACGGTGCCAGCCATGGTCGCCGCCGGGGCCCGCCGCTTCGTCGTGGTGCGCTGGCTCACCGAGTCCACCGACCCTCGCTCCGCCGCCCGCGCCCTGGCCGACGCCATCGATCACAGCGTTCTCTTCGCGATTTCTGACCCCGGAGGTTAGAAATCGCGAAAAGAACGGGGGATTCCGCCGGCCCGTAGGTCACCCCAGCTGGATGGCCATCCGTTCGAGCCAGCCCAGCAGGATGGCCACGACCCGGGGGTCGTGGCGGAGGCGGTGGCCCGCCCCGGGCACCACGCGGAGATCGGCGGTGTCGCCTGCTCCTTCGGCCAGGGCCCTGGCGGCGTCGAGGGGAACGACCTCGTCATCCTGGCCGTGGACGATGAGCAGCGGGCGAGGCGGGATCTTGGCCACGACCGACAGGGGGTCGATCTCGGCCAGCTCCCGGGCCCAGCGTTCGGGGTCGACAGGATGGCGCGGGTCGGAGATGACGCCCACCTCGCGGGCGTGGGTCAGGAAGGCCTCGGGATCGGCCGCCCACTTGGCGAAGCCGGCAGGGGCGGCCAGGGTGGCCACGCCCCGGACCCGTTCGTCCTCGGCCGCCTCGCAGATGGCCAAGGCGCCTCCGGTGCTCGAGCCTGCCACCCAGACGCCTGAAACCCCGTCGGACCTCCCCAAGTGGCCCACCGCCGCCCGCAGGTCGTCGAGCCAGCCGCTCAGGGAGAAGTCGCCCTCGGACCCCCCGGTGCCCCGGAAGTTGAACGTGAGCACGACCCATTGACCCTCGGCGGCCAGGTGGTCGGCCAGCTCCGAGTAAGTCTGGACGGTGGCCGCCTCGCAGCCCGGGACGGCGGGGAAGCCGTGGCACAGCACGAGGCCCGGAAGCGTGCCGGTCGCCCCCGGCGGCCGCGAGATGTGCGCGGCGAGGCGGAGGCCGCCTGATCCGATTGTTGTCTCCACGATGTCGCACCTCCGGAACCCGGTGCCGCCATACGTGCGGCGGACGAGCCGGGTGTTCGAACCGTCCGTTGGGCTGTCGCTGGGCCGAAGCAGGCTTCGACACACTGCAGCGCGGCGAGGGGGCGCCTAGGCGCCCCCCCGTCGAGAAACACTGGATCAGAGACCCGAGCGAGGCGGAAGCACCGGGGGGGACCAGCTCCCGGTCGCTGCTCGGGCGATGGCTGGCGGTATTGCCAGCCGGTCCAGCTGCCGGCTAGCGGACAGCCACCTCCGAGGTCCCATGACAACAGTCGCTCAGTTGGACCACCTCCTTTCCTCGGTAGGGATATGAAACCACATCGCGGCGACCGAACGGAGGTTTTTTCCCCCATACCGCCCTCAGTGGCCCGTCCTCAGTGGCCCGCCCTCAGTGGCCCGCCCTCAGTCGCCCTCGTCGCTCTCGCTGACCGGTCCGACGGCCCCGATCGACTCGAGGTAGGTCATCTGGGCATCGAGCACGGCGTGCACCTGGGATGGGGTGTAGTCGAGGCCGTCGGCCTCGGCCCGCTTGAGGACGAAGTCTACGGTCTCGGCCCCGCTCACCACCACGGGGCCCTCCACTTTGGGTGACGCCCCGTTCGACGACACCCCCTTGATGCGGAAGTACTCGAGATGCCAGTTGAGGATACGGCGCACATCGTCGGGGCTCAGCACCGCGGCCACCTCGTCACCGACGTGGTCGCACACCCAGGTCACCGCGTCTTCGAACTCGAACACCCGTCCCGGGGCCTTGGTCGCCAACCGCCGAGCTTCGCGGCCGACGACGACGGCGGCGATGACGAACACCAGGGCGACGGCGAGAAGTCCCAGGATGATGCCCATGACGGGCGAGGCTACCGTGGCCCATGGCCGATGAACCGCTGTACTACCAGGACCCCCAGGTGGACATCACACGAGTGGTGGTCGGACCCATGGACAACAACGTGTACGTGGTCCGCTGCCGACGTACCGGGGAGTCCGTCCTCATCGACGCAGCCGACGAGGGCGACCTGCTGGTCGACCTGTGCCGTAGCCTGAACGTGACCAAGGTGCTCACCACCCACGGCCACCAGGACCACATCCAGGCCATCCCCGCCGTGCGAGCCGCCGGGATCGGCGTGGGCATCGGCGCCGACGACGTGGGCATGCTCACGGGCCTGGGCGGCCCGACCAGCGGCGAGGCGGTGCACGACTTCGTCATCGACGACGGCTCGGTGTTCCGCGTCGGCGAACTCACGCTGCGCACCATCCATACCCCCGGGCACACGCCCGGTTCGATGTGCTTCGTGGTGGAAGGATCGCCGGTGCTGCTGTCCGGCGACACCCTGTTCCCGGGCGGGCCCGGCGCCACGAAGTTCCCCGGTGGCGACTTCTCCACCATCATCGCCTCCATCGGCGAGCGTCTCTACGCGGGCCTGCCCGACGACACCGTGGTCATGCCCGGCCATGGTGACAGCACCACCATCGGCGCCGAGCGCCCCCACCTCCAGGAGTGGACCGACCGGGGCTGGTGATCGCCTCGGTACGACGGCTCAGGCGGTGAGGGGTTTGCGGGGGTGGCGGACCCATTCCACCTCGGGCGGCAGGCCTTCCACCTTCACGTTGTCGCCGTCGACGTCGACGGTGACCCGGCGCCCGCCCAGAGGGATGCGGTCGACGCGCAGGCGCCCGATGCGCTCGGGCAGCACCGGGTCGAGCCACAGCTTGCCGTGGGGCATCCACGGGTCGAGGCGCAGCAGCGTCCGCAGGAACAGCAGGGGCGTGGCCGCCGACCACGCCTGGGGTGAGCACGACGACGGATAGGAGACGGGAAACCGCACCTCTTGGCGGCTGAGGCCCCCGAACAGCTCGGGCAGGCGGTGGCCCTGGCCCTCGGCGGCGTCGAGCATGGCCATGATGACCCGGTGGGCCTCGTCCACGAAGCCGTACCGCATGAGGCCGGCGGCGATGATGGCGTTGTCGTGGGGCCAGATCGACCCGTTGTGGTAGCTCACCGGGTTGTACCCGGTCATGGAGTCGGCGAGGGTGCGTACACCCCAGCCGCTGAACATCTCCGGGGCCAACAGCTGGGTGGCCACCAGCGGCGCCTTCTCCTCCTCGATTATGCCGGTCCACAGGCAGTGGCCCATGTTGGACGCCAGGGCGTCGATCTGGCGCTTGTCGGAATCGAGGCCCATGGCGTACCAGCCCAGCTCGTCGATCCAGAAGTCCCGGTTGAAGGCGACCTTCAGGTCGGAGGCCTTGGTGCGGTAGTGGGTGGCGGTCGCCGTGTCACCCTCCTCCTCGGCGAAGTAGGACCGGGCCAGGTAGGCGGCGTAGACATAGCCCTGCACCTCGCACAGGGCGATGGGGGTGCGGGCCAGGCGGCCGTCGGCGAAGCGGATGGCGTCCCAGGAGTCCTTCCAGCCCTGGTTGGCGATCCCCCGGTCCGACGATCGCTGGTACTCCACGTAGCCGTCACCATCGCGGTCGCCGTAGTCGGTGATCCAGGCGAGGGCCTTGTCGGCCGCAGGCAGCAGTGAGTCGACCACCTCGCGGGCCAGGCCCCAGCGCCGCAGCTCGCCCAGGAGCATCACGAACAGGGGCGTGGCGTCGGCGGTGCCGTAGTTCACCTGACCGCCGCCCAGGGACAGGCCGGGGGCATCACCGAAGCGCATCTCGTGGAGGATGCGACCGGGCTCCTCGTCGTTGCGGGCGTCGACCTCCGTTCCCTGGAACCGGGCGAGGGTCTGGAGCACACCCAGGGCCAGCTCGGGGTCGACGATGAGGGCCATCATCGACGTCAGCAGCGAGTCGCGACCGAACAGCGTCATGAACCATGGGGCGCCGGCGGCCACCACCGTGCGCTCGGGATAATCGGGGTCGAAGATGCGCAGCGCCCCCAGGTCCTCGGAGCTGCGCACCACCACCGCCCGGAGCTCCTCGTAGTCGGTGTCGACGGCGGGGACGTCACGCCGCCACTGCTCGAGCCGGCGTTGGGGAGTGGCGCCCTCCACCGGCTGCCCGCAGAGATAGCGCGGTTCGATGTCTTCACCGTCGACGACGGGCCCCACTTGGAGGCAGGTGCTCCAGTTCCCCCGGGCGGGCACGATCACCTCCCACGACGCCTGGTGGCCGGCGGTCGTCGCCGGCTCGCTCGAGGTGATGCGGACGCCTCGACGCACCTGCCCCTTGCGGTACTGGAACAGCAGCTCAGACGGCGCCGTCTCCACCGTGACGTCGCCCTCGACCCCCGGGCGACCCTCCTTGACCCGGAACAGGTTGGCGAAGTCGGCGCCCACCTCGAGCTCCACCGAGCAGTAGGCCGGCTCCTCGGCGTAGTTGTAGATCACCACGTCCTCGCGCATGCCCCGGCCGACGTACCGGTGCCGGAAGACCAAGAGGGTGCTGTCGGCACGGCCCGGCGGCGGTTGGGCCCGCAGCACGTAGGTGGCCGAGAACGGCGTCGTGCTGTCGACCGCCAGCGCCTCGCCACCGGCGTCGTTGACCCGCAGCTCCCAGTTCGACAGGAGCCTGGTGTCGCGGAAGAACAGGCCGTGAGCCAGGCCCGGGCCGATGTCGCCGTTGCGCCCGGAGATGCAGAACGCCGAGCCCTCCACCAGGGTCACCGACCCGCCGGCCTGGCCCAGTGCGGGACTGTCGCTCACGCCCACGTCCCTGGTTGCGACATCGGCGGGCAAGCGTAGTGGCTCACGGCGCTGACCCGATCCGGTCCTATTTCCACTACGGGCGTAGTGGTAATAGGATGAGGACATGACTGAGACCTCTGGCCCCCTCTTCCGGATCGAGGGCCTCCACGTCACCGCTCCCGGTGGAGGTGAAAAGGCGGCGCCCACCGAGATCCTGAAAGGGGTCGACCTCACGGTCAACGCCGGTGAGGTTCACGCCCTCATGGGCCCCAACGGCTCGGGCAAGTCAACCTTGGCCAACACCCTCCTCGGGCACCCCGACTACACGCTGACGTCGGGGCGCCTGCTGTTCAAGGGCGAGGACATCACCGCCTGGCCCACCGACGTGCGGGGCAAGTCGGGCATCTTCTTGGGCTTCCAGTACCCCGAGGAGATTCCCGGCGTCTCGGTGGTGCAGTTCCTCCGCCAGGCGCTGTCGGCCCGCAAGGGCATCGACCTCTCCGTGCTCGAGCTGCGCCTGGCCATCATGGACTGGATGAGGCGCCTCGACATGGACCCGTCGTTCGGCGACCGCTACGTGAACGAGGGGTTCTCGGGCGGTGAGAAGAAGCGGAACGAGATCCTCCAGATGGCCATCCTCGAGCCCGAGCTGGCAGTGCTCGACGAGACCGACTCAGGCCTCGACATCGACGCCCTGCAAGTGGTGGCCAGGGGTGTGCAGGAGGTGCGGGCCGACCGCCCCGAGCTCGGCGTGCTCGTCATCACCCACTACCAGCGCATCCTCCGGTACCTTCGCCCCGACGTCGTCCACGTCCTGGTCGACGGCAACATCGTGGCCACCGGGGGGCCCGAACTGGCCGAGCAGCTGGAGCAGGAAGGCTACGACGCGTGGCGCTCGACGTAAGCACCCTCAAGAAGAGCTTCCCCATCTTCGACCGCCCCTGCGGCGTCGGTGACACCGCGGGTCACCGCCTCGTCTACCTCGACTCGGCGGCCAGCTCCCAGAAGCCCCGTTCGGTGCTGTGGGCCATGGAGGCCTACTACGAGGGCCACAACGCCAACGTGCACCGGGGCGTCTACGCCCTGGCCGAAGAGGCCACCGCCGCCTACGAGGCGGCACGGGTGGCCGTGGCCCGCTTCATCGGCGCGCCTTCGGCGCGCAGCGTGATCTTCACCAAGAACGCCACCGAGGGCATCAACCTGGTGGCCCACTCGTTCGCCCGTAGGCGGCTGGGCCCCGGTGACGCCATCCTGCTCACCGAGATGGAGCACCACGCCAACCTCGTCCCCTGGCTCATGGTGGCCGAGGAGCTGGGCGTGGAGCTGCGCTACCTGCCCGTCACCGACGACGGCCGCCTCGACCTGTCCGACCTCGACCGACGCCTCGACGGCGTGCGCCTGGTAGGCGTCACCGCCGCGTCCAACGTGCTCGGCACCATCAACCCGGTGCGCCAGATCGCCGACGCCGCCCACGCGGCGGGCGCGGTGGTCCTCGTCGACGGGGCCCAGTCGGTGCCCCACATGCCCACCCGCGTCGAGGAGCTGGGCTGTGACTTCCTCGTGTTCTCCGGTCACAAGATGTGCGGGCCCACCGGCATCGGCGTGCTCTGGGGCCGCGAGGAGCTGCTCGAGTCGATGCCCGCCTTCCTGGGGGGCGGCGAGATGATCCTCAATGTCCGCCTCGACGGCTGGCTGCCCAACGGGTTGCCGTTGAAGTTCGAGGCCGGCACCCCCCCCATCGCCGAGGCCGTGGGCCTGGGCGCGGCCGTCGCCTTCCTCGACGAGCTGGGCATGGATGCCGTGCGCGAGCACGAGATGACGCTCACGTCCTACGCCTTGTCCACCCTGGCCGAGCGTCTGGGCGACGATTTCCACGTGTTCGGGCCGGCCGACCCGGCCGACCGGGGTGGCGTGATGTCGTTCACCTATAACGGCATCCACCCCCACGACATCTCCCAGGTGCTCGACCAGTCGGGCGTCTGCGTGCGGGCCGGCCACCACTGTGCCAAGCCCCTCATGCGCCGCCTGGGCGTGGGCGCCACCGCCCGGGCCTCGTTCTACGTGTACAACGACGAAGCCGACGTCGACAGCCTCGGCGACGCCCTCGTCGCCGCATCCGACCTCTTCGCCCCCGCCTAGGCACTAGGAGCCCACCTTGGCCGTACTCGAAGACCTCTACCGCGAGATCATCCTCGACCACTACCGCAACCCGCGGAACCGGGGCGAGCTCCCGATTCCTCCCGCCCACCGGGCCGAGGGGTTCAATCCGCTGTGCGGCGACGAGATCGTGGTGTGGGTCGACTTCGACGGTACGCGGGTGAACGACGTGAAGGTGGGCGGCCAGGGCTGTTCCATCAGCCAGTCGTCGGCGTCGATGATGTCGGCCGCCATCAAGGGCCGCACCGTCGACGAGAGCCGGGAGGTCATGCGGGCGGTCAAGGCCATGATGTCCATCCACGAGAGCCATCTCGACGGTGACGGCGAGGAGATCACCGAGGCGGTCGCTCCCGATCCTGACGTCGACCTGGGCGACCTGGCCGCCCTGCGGGGCGTGGTGAAGTTCCCGGTGCGCATCAAGTGCGCCACCTTGTCGTGGAACACCCTGGCCCAGGTCCTCGACGAGGCCCATCCCGCCACCTAGAGCCTCGAAGACCTAGTGCATCGGGCACGGGCGGTTGGCGCCGGACTGGTCCTGGTGGCCGGCCTGACGGGATGTAGCGGCTCGGGGTCCGACCGGGCATCCCCGGCGACCACCTCATCGACGCCGAGCGGGGCAGGGGCGGTGGCCTCCCAGTTCTGCGCGCTCAGCCGCGTCTTCTACGACCGGGTGACGTCGCTGTCCGACGATCTCACTGCCGACCCCACCCGTGTCCGGCGGTTCGTCGACGCTCTGGTCACGGTGGCCAAGCAGGCAGCCGACGCCGCGCCGGCCCCGATCAGTGCCGACGCCAAGATCCTGACCGATGCCGCCACCACCTACGCCCACGACTTGGCAAACGCCGGCTACGACGCCACCCGCGTGGCGCCCGAGGCCGCCGCCCGGCTGTCCCGGCCCGAGGTGACCGATGCGTCCCGGCGCGTGCAGGAGTACGAGACGGCCACCTGCGGAGCCCGCCCCTGACCCCGTCGGCCTCCCACCAAGGGGCGTGTCCTCACGTACGCTCGGCCGGATGGACGGAGACGGCATTCGTCAGCTGTTGAAGGCAGGCCCGGTGCTCATGCCCGGCGTCTGGGACGCGCTGTCGGCCCGGTTGGCGGCCGGTGCGGGCCACCAAGTGGTCTTCCTGTCGGGCTACGCCACCGCCGCCACCCTGCTGGGCCTGCCCGACTTCGGGTACCTCACCCAGACGGAGATCGCCGAGGTGGCCCGCCGGGTGTGCGGGCGGGTGCCTGACACCGCCGTGGTGGTCGACGGTGACACCGGGCACGGCAACGCCCTCAACACCATCCGCACCGTCGGGCTCTTCGAGGCGGCGGGAGCGGCGGGCATCTTCCTCGAGGACCAGGTGTGGCCCAAGAAGTGCGGCCACATGGCAGGCAAGGAGGTCGTCCCCCGCCAGGACTGGCTGGCCAAGCTGGCCGCTGCCGTGGAGCATCGCGACAAGCTGTTCGTCGTGGCTCGCACCGATGCCAGGGCGGCGGTCGGGCTGGACGAGGCCGTGGCGCGTGCGGGGGCCGCCGTCGATGTCGGCGTCGACGCCATCTTCGTCGAGGCGCCCGAGTCGGTGGCCGAGCTCGAGGCAGTGGCGGCGGCGACGCCCGGCGTGGTGCGGGTCGCCAACATGATCGAGGCCGGGCGTACGCCCCTGCTCACGCCCGGCGAGCTGTCGGAGCTGGGCTACGACTTCATCGTCTCCCCCCTCACCGGGCTCTTCGCCGCCGCCCGGGCCCTGAGCCGGGCCTACGGCATCCTGGCCGAGGAGGGCACGCTGCGCGACCACCTCGACCTGGTCACGACCTTCGACCAGTTCAACGCCGTCGTCGACCTCGAGTCCCACTACGGGCTGGAGGCCCGGTACGGCACCGGCGGGAGCTCGACCGGCGGGAGCTCGACCGGCGGGTGAACGGCACTCCACAGCGAGGGCCGATCGGCCCCCCGAGCGGGAGACCCAGACGCATCCTGGCGATGTCGTCGCTGCGCCCCCTGCACCACCGAGACTTCGCCCTCGTGTGGAGCGCCGCCCTCTTCTCCAACATCGGCTCGTGGATGCAGACGGTGGCCGTCGGTGTCCTGGTGACGGCCAGGACGCATCAGGCGGGATGGACGGGGCTGGCCGCGGCGGCGGCCTTCCTGCCCATCGGCCTGCTCTCGCCCGTCGGAGGAGCCATGGCCGACCGGGTCGACCGCCGGCGGTGGCTCCTGGTCACGACCGTCGGCGAGACTGCCTTCGCCGCCGTCCTGGCCCTGCTGGCGGCGAGCGGCCACGCCACGCCCCTGGACGTCATCCTCGTCGTTCTGGGGGGAGGGACCATGGCTGCCCTCGGTTTTCCCGCCTACCAGGCCATCCTCCCGGACCTCGTCCCCCGGGAGGACCTGCTGGCCGCCATCTCGTTGTCGTCGACCCAGTACAACCTGGGCCGGGTGGTGGGCCCCGCCCTCGCCGGGGTCGTGCTGGCCGTGGGTTCCTACACCCTGGCCTTCGCCCTCAACGCCGCGTCGTTCGGCGCCGTCATGGTGGCGCTGGTCTTCGTCCGGATCCCGCCACCGGCCCCCGACACCGAGGGCGGAACCCTGCCGAGCCGCATCGCCACCGGCGTCCGGGCGGCCGCCGCCGAACCCGGTTGTCGACTGGCCATCATCACCATCGCCGTGACCGCCTTGCTGGTGTCGCCGTTCATCGCCCTCATCCCCGCCGTGGCCCTGAAGCTGTTCCACCACGAGGACACGGGCACAGCCGTCCTGGTGACGGCCCAGGGGGTCGGGGCGGTGGTCGGCGCCCTCGCCCTCGCCCCGTTGGCCCGCCGCTTCGGTCGCCGCCGAGCCCTGCAGGGCAGCCTGCTGGCCGCCCCCGCCGCGGTGGTGGCCTACGCCTTGTCCCCGTCCCTGCCCGTGGCGACGGCGGCCCTGGTGATCGTCGGCGCCACCTACATCAGCGTGTTGTCGGGGCTGAACACGGTGGTGCAGCTGCGTGCCCCCGAGGCCTTCCGGGCCCGCATCCTGAGCCTCTACATGGTGGCCCTGGGCACGATCTACCCGCTGGGCGCCATCCTCCAGGGCGTGCTCGACGACCGTTTCGGGATCCGCGCCGTCACCGCCGGGTGCGCGGTGGTCTTCGCCGCCATGGTCGTGAGCGTGCGGTTCCTCCGCCCCCAGCTGTCGTCGGCCTTCGACGACCCCGGCGGCCCTCCCAAGGGCCGCCACGACGGCGCCGGCACCGCGCCTCCGGCGCCCGCCGGCACCGTGCCCCCGGCGCCCGCCGGCAGCGCCGTCTGACGGTTGCTCCGCAGCCGGCCGGCGGCATCGGGTGTGCGATGCTCGGTCGATGGAACAGCGCGTCTCTCTCGTCACCCTCGGTGTCGCCGATGTGGCCCGGGCCCAGACCTTCTACGAAGCCCTCGGCTGGACGGGAGAGTCGCCCGACGGCGATGTCGTGTTCTTCCAGGCGGGCGGCATGGTCTTCGCCCTCTGGGGACGGACCAAGCTGGCCACCGACAGCGCCGTCGACGACCCCGGTGGGTGGGGCGGGGTGACGCTTGCTCACTGCGTCGCATCACCGGCCGCCGTCGACGAGATCCTGCAGACTGCGGCCGACGCAGGGGCGACGATCGGCCGACGGGGCGCGCCCACCGTCTGGGGCGGCTACTCCGGCATCTTCATCGACCCCGACGGCCACCCGTGGGAGGTCGCCCACAACCCCGGCTGGGTGCTGAACGACGACGGGACCATCCGCCTCCACTGACCCCTCCCGCCACGCCCCGGCGACGGCGGGCGGCTCAGGCGACGAGGACCACCTTGCCCCGGACGTGGCCGGTCTCGACCTGGCGGTGGGCATCGCGGCTCGGGCCAGGGGAATGGCGGCCTGCACCGTCAACCGCAGGCGACCGGCGGTGTGCAGGCGAACCAGCTCGGCCAGGTTCTGGGCCGACCGTTCCCCTCCCGGGCGCCGCACCCCGTAGGTGGCGACGGCTCCCCGGTCGGCAATGGTGCCCACCCGTTCGGGGCCACCGGCCAGCTCGATCGATATGGGGACGGCCTCGCCACCGATGCAGTCGAGGGCGACGGTGATCCCCTCGGGCGCCACCGCCCGCACGCGCTCGGCCAGGCCGGGGCCGTAGCTGACGGGTCGGGCGCCGAGCGAGCGGAGGAAGTCGTGATTCGGCTCGCTGGCCGTGCCGATGACCTGCGCGCCCCATTCACGCGCCAGTTGGACGGCAACGGAGCCCACCCCGCCGGCGGCGGCATGGACGAGGAGCGTGTCGCCCGGCCCGACACCGAGATCGCGCAGCGCGCTGTAGGCCGTCTGGCCGCTGGCGGACAGGCCACCGGCCGCGTCCCACGGCAGCGACGGCGGGCGGGCGACGACCTGGGCGGCGGGCACCACGAGGTGCTCGGCGTATGCGGCGCGGGTGCAGAACCCGACGACGTGGTCGCCTGCCGACGCGGTGGTGACGCCGTCTCCTACCTCGTCCACCACCCCGGCGAAGTCGTTTCCGAGCATTTGCGGGAACCGGGCGGCCAGCAACCGCTGGAGGTCGCCGCGCCGGAAGGCGCAGTCGAAGGGTTGCACGCCGGCGGCGCGCACGTGCACCCGCACCTCACCGGTGCCCGGATGGGGCTCTGGCACGTCGATGAGGTGCAGCACGTCGGGGTCGCCGTAGGAGGAGAAGGCGATCGCTCTGCTCACTTCCGCTCACTCGGGTCGACAGCGCGGGCGGACATCCCCGGGTGCGCCGGGTCCAGGCCCCAACTGATGATCCGGCTCGGGTGGATGCGGATTACCTCACCATGCTCGTCGCTGGTGGCCTCCGCCCGGCCCCGAACCTCCACACCGCGTACCACCCACGGGTCTCTGGAGGCGAGGTCGTCGACCACGAAGGCCACCACCCCGGTGCGGGCCACATTGGCGAACTTCTGGGTGGCGGCCAGGTTCCGGCCCCTGATGTCGATCGTGCCCGCCGTCTCGTCGCAATGAAATCCGACGGGGTTGTTCTGCAGTGATCCGTCGGGCCGGGCGGTGGCCAGCCGGCCCAGCACCTGGGCCTGGAGGTACTGCAGTTCGGCTGTCGTGAAAGTCATGCTCTCACCCTAAGACCTCAAGGTCACTTGAAGTCAAGTGCCACCGTTGCCTCCCGCCCCTACGACCAGCCATGGTCAGCCTGGCCCGGGCCGCGGGCGTCGACGCCCGCCAGGCGGGCGCCGAAGAGCTCCCCTTCACCGACGGCCTGCCGGCGGGCGCAGCGGTGGGCAGCGGTCGGCCGAGGCGGTGACTCGGTGACGACGACCGACAGATAGGCGGGCTGGTCCGGCTGACCCGACCGGGTCAGTGGGAGTTGCGACTGCCTCAGCCGGGACGGAAGACGGGCAGGCCGTCGCCGGCCTCGGAGATGGCCGGGGCGCCGAAGGTGGACGCCACCGCGTTCCACCGGTCGCGGTCCCAGCCACCGACGGCGTCGGCCACGGTGCCGTCCTCCTCGACCACGAACAGGGTGGGCACGGTGGAGATCCCGAAAGCCTCCGACACCGGGTAGGGGGCCGCCTCGCTCACCGTCGGGACGCCCTGGCCCTCCTCGGCGGCGTAACGCTGCAGGGCGGCGGGTGGGTCCTCACCGACGGCAACCACCCGGGCGCCGCCGTCGGCCAGGGCGGCGAGTTTGGGGGCGACCATCTTGCAGACCGGGCAGGTGACCTTGAAGAACGCCACCACGGTACGACCGGCCTGCCACGGGTCCCTGACAGCCTCGCCGCTGTGGGCATCGGGCAGGGTGAACGAAGGCGCAGGCGTGCCCGGGGCGATCACGGGCGACACCGGCCGACGGCGGCGACGGGTGCGGTCATGGAACCGATGGTAGGGCGGCTGAGCGGTCGAGCGGCGAAGGGTGTCCATGATCCAGACTCTGCCTATAGCGCTCGAGCTTGCCCACGACACGATCGACTGTGCGGAACCGGAACGGGTGGCGGCCTTCTGGTCAGGTGCCCTGGGCCGTCCGGCTCCAGGTGGATCCAGGGACCGCCGCCGGCTGGACGCTGAGGGGGCTACTTCTCCCGGCGCACGAGCCAGCGGAGGCGCTTGGCCCCCTCGAAGGCCGCCTCGGCGGCCAGTTGGCCGATGCTGGTCGACAGGGTCGGGTACACGTGGATCAACCCGGCCACGTCGCCGAAGCTCATGCCCCGGCTGATGGCCAGAGCCAGCTCGTGGATCATCTCGCCGGCGGCCGGCGCCAGGATGTGGGCGCCCATGACTTTCTTGTCGTGGGTGACGATGATGATGGCGCCCTCGCTGGCACTTTCGGCCCGGGCCCGGTCGGAGTGGGCCAGCTCCATGCGCCAGACGTCGACGCCGTCACCCCAGCGCTGCCTGGCCTCGGCCACGGTGAGCCCGGCGTGGGCCAGCTCGGGGTCGGTGAAGGTGCACCAGGGGACGAAGTCGGTGACCGTGCCCTTCCCGGGGAAGAACATGTCTCGCACCGCCCGCACCCCTTCGTAGGCGGCCGAGTGGGTGAACAAGAAGCGTCCGGCCAGATCACCGGAGGCGTAGATCGACGAGACGGTGGTTCGCATGCGCTGGTCGACGACCACGCCCTTGGGGCCCACCTCCACGCCCACCTTTTCCAGGCCCAGGCCCTCGGTGTTGGGCCGCCGGCCGGCCGCCACCATCAGCTCCTCGGCGTCCCACCGGGCGTCCACACCGTCCTCGGCTCCGTGTACGACCTTGCGCCCGTCCTCGACGGTGACCCGTCGGGTCTCCACGTTCAACCGCAGGTCGACACCCTCGGCGCGCAACATGGCGGTGAGGGTGGCGGCCAGGTCGGGCTCGTCGCGCGGCAGGATGCGACCACCCCTCTGGAGGACGGTGACGGCGATGCCCAGGCGGGAGAAGCCCTGAGCCATCTCGATGGCGATCGGCCCCCCTCCGATCATCACGACGCTGCCCGGCCCCCGCTCCAGCTCGAACACGTTCTCACTGGTGAGGTACCCGGCCTCGACCAGGCCCTCGATGGGGGGCACGCTCGGGCGGCTCCCGGTGCAGAGCAGGACGAAACGGGTGTCGAGGTCGCTCACCGAGCCGTCGCCGGCGGTGACCCGTACGCCGTGGGGGCCGGTCAGGGTGGCCGACCCGGCGATGATCTCGATGCCCATGGCCCGGTAGCGGTCGGGGTTGTCGTCGGTGGTGGCCACCTCCTGCTGCACGGCCCGGATCCGCTTCCACACCAGGGCGGTGTCGATCTCGGGGACCACCGACGGCAACCCCCACTGGTCGGCCACCCGCATGGTGTGAGCGGCCTTGGCCGACGCCAGGAGAGCTTTGCTGGGGACACACCCCGTCCAGAGGCAGTCACCGCCCACCCGGCCCCGCTCGACCACGGCCACCCGCAGGTCGAGGCTGGCGGCGAACTCCGCGGCCACCATGCCCCCCGAGCCCATTCCGACGATGACGACGTCGTAGCGAGCCATGGTGATCCCCCCTTCTCCGTCCGGCGTCGACTGTAGATCCCGATGACCGGTGCTGCCCGGTGACCCTTACCATCGGGTCCATGGGTGTCGACCCCAACACCGGTGCCACCGACCTCATCCTCGGGATCGGGGCGCTTCTCACCCTCATCAGCCTGGTCCGCTCGTGGCGGTCGCTGGTCGACGACGACTTCACGTCGGCCGACCGGCACGTGGCCATGCAGGTATCGGTGTTCCTCATCCCCCCCGTCGTGGTGCTGCTCCACGAGTTGGCCCACGCGGCTGCGACGGTGTCCGTCGGGGGGACGGTCACCGGCTTCCACTACGGGCTGTTCGAGGGGGCGGTGAGCTTCACCGGCCAGCTGACCAACGGCCAGGTCTGGTTCATCGCCCTGGCCGGCAACCTCGTCAGCATCGGCATGGGGCTGGCCATGGTGGCCGTCGGCGACCTGGCCCGGCGGCTGCGCCGGCCACTGCGGTACATCCTCATCGTCGGCGGGCTCATCGAGGCCGTCTTCGGGCTCATCGGGTACCCGTTGATCTCGGAGTCGGGCCGATTGGGCGACTGGTTGCTCATCTACGACTTCGGTGCCAACCCGGGCCTGAGCTGGATCACCCTCGTGGTGCACGTGGCCGTGGTCGTGGGGTTGTGGCAGTGGTGGAGGACCAGCCTGCGCCGGACGCTGTTCGCCGTCACCTACGGCGAGGAGGACCGGTTGCGCCTGCTGTCGGCTGCGGTCGCCAGCGCCCCTGCCGATCTGGAGCCGAGACTGGCGCTGGCCGACCTCTTCGCCCGTCACGGCGACCTCAAGCTGACCGAGGCCACCCTGGGCGACGCCGTGACCACCACCGCCGAGCCGGCCCGGTTGCAGCTGGCCCGGGCCCGGCTGGCCATCCACCAGTCCAAATGGACCCAGGCCCTGCTGGCCACCCAGGCGGGACTGTCAGCGCTCGACGCCGCCGGCTCGGATCTCACCGCCGGCTATGCCGTCGGTCAGCAGCTGTGGGCCAACCAGGGAGTGGCCCTCACCCAGCTGGGGCGCTCGGGGTTGGCCCTGGCCGCCTTCGCCCATGTGGACGAGCCGCTCAGGGCCGACCCCAGGGTCCGGTACTGCCGGGGCCTGGCCCGCCTCGACTCGGGCGACATGGCCGGGGGCCGCGGTGACCTGGCGGCTGTGGCCGCAGCGGGATGCACAGTGGCGGGAGGAGTTCCCGACAACCTGTTGGCCCGGTGGGCCGAAGCCCGTCTGGCCGGTCGTGACCCCGAGCCTCCCGACGACAGCGACCGCCCGGCGTGGGCCCGACGCCGCCAGTCACCGCCGGCACCCATCACCGGCGTATGAGCCGGGCCGGCCGTCGGGTCAGGCGGCGGGGCCGATCACCGGAAGGGCCTTGACGAGGGGCTCGAGCTCGCCCGCCGTCGTGACGTTGTCGAAGCGGGCGGTGATGCGGCCGTCGGCGCCGATGACGAACACCCAGGGCTCGGTGAGGTCGTTGTCACGGAACAGCCAGTCGGCGGCCGCCTTGTTGACCGTGTTCGACTGGAAGTCGCGCCAGATCTCCACGTGGATGAAGCTGGCCCGATCGCTGTTGGCCTTGGCCAGGTCGTCGACCAGGTCGGTGACGGGGCCACAGAACCGGCTCACGCAGTAGACGGGCGTGGCGAACACGACCACCGCCGGTCGCTTGGCCGCCAGGGCCGCGGCGATGGTGGTGCTGTGCAGCTCGGGATCGGGGATGTCGCCGTCGGTGCCGGCCCGCGAGTCGATGGCCACCTTGGCTACATCGGGGGACGTCACCGTGAGGTTGTCGGTGGCCAGGGCGGCATCACCGGGAGCGGGGATCTTGTGGTGGTCGACGACGGAGAAGGCGCCCGTGCCTCGCCGCTGCGCCCCGTCCACCCGGGCGGTGACCTCCACCTGCCAGAAGCCGGGACGGTCGAAGCCGAACTGGGTGCCGTAGACGCCCCGGTCGGTTCCCGAGGTGATGACGGGATCAGCCGGTGGGGGCGATGGCGTGGTCGTACCGGGGATGGGCAGGAAGCTGGCGGTGGCCGGGGCTCCGACCGGTGTGGGTGCCCCCGAGGCCTTGTCGGTGCCCAGAAAGTCGAATCTCATGGAGACGGTGCCGAAGCCGATGAGCTTCTGGTCGGCGGTGAGGAGGCCGGCGATGAACCGGGCCGGGGGCCCGACGGCCAGGTCGTAGCTGGCCACCTCCACCGACAGGGCATCCTTGGCGGTGGCCGCCGACTTGGTCGACCCTCCCGACGAGCAGGCGACCAACGCCATCACCAGCCCCACGCCCACGGCCACGGCCCGACGCCGGGCCCGAACGGGGCCACGGCGGCGGGCGGCCGGCGTGCTCACCGGCAGGTCCCGACCGGAACGGACAACCGGGCCAGGCCCTGGTCGGCGACATCGATGAGGCGGCCAAAATCGGCGGCCGACGAGGCGGCCGGTGACTGGGAGCTCACGTCGGCCTCGACGGCCTGCATGGCCTCCAACAGGCGCGCCGCCAGGGAACGGTCGACGGCTTCGAGCTGGCGGGCGATCGTGTGCAGGGCGTCGTGGGAGCGATCGTAGAAGGTGCCACGTACCGCCGCGGGGTCACCAGCCACCTGCCCCCGGGCCAGGCACAGACCGTCGACTGCTGACGCCAGGGACGCGCCAACCGCCGTCGACGTAGTGGGACGGGCCGTAGGCGAGCCGCCGCCGCTGCCGCCACAGGCCGACACGGCCAGGACGAGGGTCGCAGCCACAATGGCCCCGCCGGCCACGGGGTGGCGCCTCACCACGGCGCACCCGTCCGGCGCAGCACCCGCAGCGAGCCCGTCCCCGGGCCGGGCTCTTCGACGAACGCACCCGAAGCCAGGGCCTGGCGGAACACCTGGTACGGCGCCTGGCCGCCGTCGGCGGGGTCGGCGAACACGTCGTGGATGGCCAGAACGCCACCGGCGGCCACGTGGGGCGCCCACCCCAGATAGTCGGCGTGGGCAGGGCCGGCGCCGTGGCCGCCGTCGATGAACACCATGCCGAGGGGCGTCCTCCAGTGGGCGGCCACCGTCGCCGAGTCGCCGACGACGATCACGACGGTGTCTTCCAAGCCCGCTTGTTCGATGGTGCGGCGGAGGAACGGCAGCGTGTCGGTGCGGCCGGTCCGGGGGTCGACCACGGTGGCGTCGTGGTGCTCCCAACCGGGCTGGCACTCCTCGGAGCCCCGATGGTGGTCGACGGTGAACGCCACCGTCGACGCGTCACGGGCGGCGGCGCCCAACCAGACGGTGGACCGGCCGCAGTAGGAGCCGATCTCCAGGATGGGTCCCATGGCGGCACCGGTCCGGGCCGCTCGGTGGAGGGCGCGAGCCTCGTCGTCGGGCATGAAACCCCGGGTGTCCGCGGCCACCGACTCGAGGCGGGCGTCCAGCGATCAGGCCTTGTCGGTGACGCCGGCGCCGTCGAAGGTGGCCATCTCCCGCAGCACCCGGGCCGAGGCCTGGAGCAGGGGGAGGGCCAGGCACGCTCCCGTGCCCTCGCCCAGGCGCAGGCCGAGGTCGAGGAGGGGCTCGAGCCCCAGGTGGGCCAGTGCCGCCGACGCCCCCGGCTCGGTGGAGCGGTGCCCGGCCACGCAGTAGGCCACCGCTCCGGGGGCAAGGGCCTGGGCCACCAGGACCCCGGCCAGGGCGATGACGCCGTCGACCAGCACCGGTACACGCCCCGCCGCTCCGCCCACGACGAACCCGGCCAGGGCGGCGATCTCCAACCCCCCGATGGACGCCAGCACCGCCAGCGGATCGAGCACGCCGCTGCCGACGGTGCCGTCGGCTCGGGCCCGAGCCAACCCGGCCTCGACCACCGCCACCTTGTGGGCCAGGGTGGCATCGTCGACACCCGTGCCCCGACCGGTGACCTCGACCGGCGACCGGCCGGTGAGGGCGGCGATGAGGGCGGCCGACGGGGTCGTATTGGCGATGCCCATGTCCCCGGTGAGCAGGCACCGGGCTCCCGCCTCGACTGCCTCGGCGGCCACCTGGGCCCCCACGTCGAGGGCCTGGCGGGCGTCGCCCACCGACATGGCCGGTTCTCGGGCCAGGTTGGCGGTGCCCGGCCGCACCTTGCGGTCGACCAGTCCCGGTGCGGGGTCGAGGTGACCGGCCACGCCGACGTCGACGACGACGACCCGGGCTCCGGCCTGGCGGGCCAGGACGCTGATGGCCGCACCTCCGGCACAGAAGTTGGCCACCATCTGGGCGGTGACCTCCTGGGGCCAGGGCGTGACGCCCTCGGCGTGCACGCCGTGATCGGCGGCGAACACGGCGACGGTTGCCGGCTCGGGGATCGGCGGCGGGCAGGTCCCGGCCATGGCCGCCAGCCTGACCCCCGCGTCCTCGAGGCGGCCCAGCGAGCCCCTGGGCTTGGTGAGACGTCGGTGATGGGCGGCGGCCTCGGCGGCGGCGGCCTGGTCGAGGGAGCCGACGGTGGCGGCAGCCCGGTCGAAGTGGCCTCCGCCCTCCGAGGCGCTCGGGCTCACCCGGCGACGCTCAGGTGGGAAGGCCGGTGCGGCCGTCGAGGGCCGGAGGCAGGGCTTCGGCCTTGTGGGCGAACAGCACCTTGTTGAGCACGACGAACTTGACCACCCACAGCACACCGAACGCCGCCAGTCCCGCCATCATGACGATGAAGGTCCGCAGCAGGTGGACGGTGGTGGCCTGGTCGGCCTGCGTCTTGGCGAAGTCGGCGGCCCACGTGGAAAAGACCAGGCCCAGCAGAGCCATGGCCCAGAACGGGACCACCTCCTTCATGAAGTGCGACCGCCCGCTCTTGCCCCAGGCCCACATCCGGTTGAGGTAGTAGGAGGGGATGGCCGACACGGCGACGGCGAAGATGTTGGCACTCCGGGCCGTCCTCCAGTGCATGAGCCCCAGGGTGACGAACAACAGGATCTCGTAGACGATCACCGAGACCACCGAGACCATGCTGTAGCGGATGAACTTCTTGCCCTCCGGGGCGCGCGCCCAGCTGAGCAGCCCTGTGGGCGTCAATTGCATCCTCCGATGGTAACCGGGTCGAGGGTGGGGACACGGTAGGCGGGGGTACGGTCAGGAGATGTTCTCCGGACGCTCCGGTCCTCGGCTGCACCTCGGTCCTCGCTGATGTCACAGGGCAGCACGGTCGAGGCTCTCACCCTGGCGGTGGCGGCGCAGGTCCCCGTCCTGCTCTGGGGAGCGCCCGGCACCGGGAAGACGTCGGCCATCACCGCCATGGCCGACGCCATGGGCTGGCCCATCGAGACGGTCATCGCCGCCATCCGCGAGCCCTCCGACTTCGCCGGACTGCCCATCGTGCGCCAGTCAGAAGTGGAGATGGCCCCGCCCCGCTGGGCCCAGCGCCTGGCCGCCGCCGGCCACGGCCTGCTGTTCCTCGACGAGATCTCCACCGCACCGCCCGCCGTGCAGGCGGCGTTGCTCCGGGTGGTGCTCGAGCGGGTGGTGGGCGACCTCCCCCTTCCACCCGGTGTGGTGGTGGTCGCCGCCGCCAACCCCCCCGAGCAGGCCGCTGACGGCTGGGACCTGGCTGCGCCCCTGGCCAACCGGTTCTGCCACCTCGACTGGGTCGTCGACCCCTCCGTCCTGGCCCAGGGGCTGGCCGGAGGCTGGGATGCCCCCGAGGTCCCCGACCTGCCGGCGGCATGGGAGAGCGGGATCCCCGCCACCAGGGGGCTGATCTCGGCGTTCATCACCGTACGCCCCGGCCTGGCCCTCGACCTGCCCACCGACGCTGCCCGCTCGGGGCGGGGCTGGCCCAGCCCCCGCACCTGGGACATGGTGGCCCGCCTGTGGACGGCGGCGCGCGCCGCCGGAGCCTCCACCGAGGCGGAGACCGCCCTCATCACCGGCGCCGTCGGCGACGGGGCCGGCATCGAGCTGTTGATGTGGGAGATGGAGATGGACCTCCCCGACCCCGAGGAGGTGCTGGCCGACCCCGACTCCTTCCAGGTGCCCGAGCGCGGCGACCGGGCCTATGCCGTGCTGTCGTCGGTGGCCGCCGCGGTGGCCGCCAACCCCACCGTCGAGCGCTGGCTGGCCGGGTGGCGCGTGCTGGGCAAGGCGGGCGAGGACGCCCCCGACGTTGCCGCCGTGCCGGCGCGGGTGCTGGCCCAGTGTCGCCCCCAGGGCGCCCCCGCTCCTCCCGAGGCCAAGCTCTTCGCTCCCCTCTTCAAAGGCGCCGGCTGGGTGTGAGCCTCGACCGCTCCTGCCGTTCGCTGAGGGGGGGCTGATGGCGACCGAGATCGACAGCGGGAAGCTGGTGCTGGCCCGGCTGTGGGCGGTGGGACGTCACCCGTACCTGGCCGCCGCCATCTTTGCCTCGCCGGTGATCGCCGCCCCGGGGTTGGGCAAGGTGACCGTCGACGAGTCGTGGCGCCTCTACGTCGACCCCGACCTGGTCGCCCAGTGGAGCGTGGAGATCCTCGGCAGCCTGCTCGTGCACCACGCCGGCCACCTCGTGCGCGACCATGCCGGTCGGGCCCGCAACCTGGGTGTGTCGCGCCACAATTCCAAGGACTGGGCCCTGGCCGCCGACGCCGAGATCAACGACGACCTCATCGGCACCGGCCTGCGCCTGCCCGACAACCGGGTCGTCCCCCAGGAGCTGGGATGGCGACCGGGGAGGCTGGCCGAGGAGTACTTCCACACCGAGCACCTGGAGACCGACAACGAGCCCGATTGCGGAAGCGGCTCCGACAGTGAGGTGCGCGACTGGGAGATGGGCGGCACCCAGGGCAGCGGCATGCCTCCGGGCGAGCGCCACCTCCTGCGCAGCCAGGTGGCCAACGACGTGCTGCGTTACATGCGCGAGGGCCGGGGACGGCTGTCAGCGGGCTGGAAGCGGTGGGCCGAGAACCAGCTCGACCCCAAGGTCGACTGGCGCCGGGTGCTGGCCGCCGAGATCCGCAAGGGCATCAGCACCGTCACCGGCAGGGTCGACTACACCTACCGCCGGCCGTCCCGCCGGGCCCATGCCACACCGGGCATCGTCCTGCCCGCCCTCGAGCGGCCCGTCCCCGAGGTGGCCGTGGTGGCCGACACGTCGGCGTCGATGTCCGAGGGCCAGCTGGCCCGGCTGCTGGCCGAGATCGACGGCGTCCTCAAGGGCGTGGGGCTGGCCCGGGGCCAGGTACGGGTCCTGTCGGTCGACGCCGCCGTCAAGAGCGTGCGCCGGGTGGCCACTGCCGCGGCCGTCGACCTGGTCGGTGGCGGTGGCACCGACATGGGCGCCGGGCTGACTGCGGTGGCCAAGTTGCGTCCCCGGCCGTCGGTGGTGGTGGTCCTCACCGACGGGCTGACGCCGTGGCCCGACGAGGCCCCGAAGGCGATGAAGGTCGTGGTGTGCATGGTGACGAGCGACCAGCAGGGCCGGGGAGGTCGCCCCTGGGCCGCCCCAGAATGGGCCCGCGTGGTCCACGTGGAGGACTGAGCCGGCGCCAGCGGCGACCCTTTTCAGGCGGCGGGCGTGAGAGGATGGTCGGCTGTGACTTTGCCCGGTCGACCCCGTTGGTACCACCACATCGAACCCGTCTCGGCCAGCCTGGAGTGCGAGGGGGCCCGCCACCGGGTGTCGTGGCAACGGGGCAAGTTCGTGCTCCACGACCACGACCTCTCCTCGGAGCGGGCCATGCTCGTGCTGGGCGGCGAGCCCTCGCCCTGCCTGCGGGCGCTGCGCATGTGGCGGGACCAGTTCGGGATGCCGCCGGAGATCTTCCTGCAGATGCACACCTGGCTGGGCGACAACGCCGTGCTGGCGCCGACGGAGATGGACCTTCCCCGCCAGCTCGGCATGACCCTGAGCTGGGCCCGGTCCTGGCGGCACTGGCGCTACCTCGACAAGCACGGCGGGCTCCTCCAGGCCCGGGCCACCGAGCTGGCCCTGCCCCTGTTCAAACAGCACCTGCTCATCGAGCGCCAGCGGTTCGGGACGCGGGTGATCTCCTCGGCCAAGGTGACGATCGTTCCCGACACCGATGTGGTCGGCGTGACCGGGCGGATGGACAAGGTCAGGGTGGCCGCCGCCGCCACCCTCCACCCGGCGTGGTTGGTCGAGGTGTGGCCACGGGGGTTCGCGGTGGTCGACGGGGCCTTCGTGATCGAGGTGGTCACCGACTCCCGGAACCATCCCCTGGTTCGTGCCGTCCGCTGGGACGACCGCGAGGCGGGGATGCGCAAGCCGGTGAGCGCCCTGGCCCGCCTGGGCATGACCGGTGAGGGTGAATGGGGCCTCACCTGGGAAAGGTCCCCCACCTCATGAGCCCGGAGGCCTCCGACGAGCTGGCCGCCGAACAGGCGGTGATCGACCGCGCCTACGACCGCATCGAAGCCATGCGCGAGCAGGCCCGGCGGGTGGCCGAAGGCATGCTCGACCAGGGGGCGGGCGGCACCCACTCGGCCCGGCTGGAGCGAGACGTGCGCATCCACGTGACCGAGCGGCGCCTGGCCGAGCTGCGAGTCGGTGATGCGCCGCTGTGCTTCGGCCGCACCGACCACGACGACGGCGAGCGCCTCTACATCGGTCGCATGGCAGTCTCCGACGACACCAACGACGCCCTCATCGTCGACTGGCGGGCGCCGGCCGCCGAGCCGTTCTACCGGGCCACCGGGCGCCATCCCATGGGACTCACCCGCCGGCGTCATTTCGTCCTGCGGGGCCGGCGCCTGGTGGGCATCGACGACGAGCTGCTCGACGCCGAGCTCCTCGGGGCCGACCACGACGACGGCAGTTTGGTGCTGGTGGGAGAGGGGGCGCTGCTCGCCGCCCTGGAGCGGTCCCGCACCGGGCACATGGGCGACATCGTGGCCACCATCCAGTCCGAGCAGGACGAGGTGATCCGGGCGCCACTGCCGGGAATCCTCGTGGTCGAGGGCGGGCCGGGATCGGGTAAGACGGCCGTGGCCCTGCACCGGGCCGCCTACATCCTCTACACCCACCGGTTCCCGCTGGAGCGGGCCGGCGTGCTCCTGGTGGGGCCGAACCGCATCTTCCTGCGCTACATCGAAGACGTGCTCCCGGCTCTGGGGGAGCACACCGTGGTGTTCGCCACGCCGTCGGGTCTGCGCCCGATCACCCCGGTGGCCGGCGTCGACTCGCCCGCCACCGCCCGGGTGAAGGGCGACGCCCGCATGGCGGAGGTCATCGCCCGCGCCGTGTCCCAACGCCAGCAGGCCCTGGGCGAGCCCGTGGAGATCCCCTGGGGCCGTCACCGCCTCACCGTTTCGGTACACGACTCCGCCCGCCTGGTGTCGCGGGCCCGGCGCGGGTCCTCCGCCCACAACGAGCGCCGCACCGCCCTCGAACGCCTCCTCGTCCGCCATCTCGTCAACCAGCTGGAGGCCCGAGGCACCAACGTCACCGACGAGGCCCGGTCCGACCTCCAGGAAGGGCTGCGCAGCGACCCCGGCTTCGTCGCCGCCGTGAACGCCATGTGGCCGGCGCTCACCCCCGAAGCGCTCCTGCACCGGTTCCTGGCGTCGCCCGAGCTCATCGCCCGGGCCGGCCGTGGGCTCCTCGATGCCTCCGAGTGCGCCGCCCTGCACCGCCCCGCAAGCCCTACGACGGCGGACGTGGCCTGGACCGACGCCGACGTCGCCCTTCTCGACGAGGCGACGGTGTGCCTCGGCGAACGGCCTCTGCCGAGGGTCGCCACCATCGGGGCCGACGACGACGACCGGTCCTACGCCATCGAGCGGGCCCTCGACGACGCCGGCGCCTTCGACCCCCAGATGCGCGCCGACCTGCGGCGGCGGCTCGAGGCCGACGCCGGCGAAGTCGACGCCGAGGTCCCCGACCTCGCCACCCGCACGTTCGGACACGTCCTGGTCGACGAGGCCCAGGACCTGTCGCCCATGCAATGGCGGATGGTGGCGCGCCGTTGCCCCAGCGGGTCGATGACCATCGTCGGTGACCTGGGACAAGCCACCGGCCCGTCCGCCCCCACCGACTGGGCCGAGGTCGTGGCCCAGCTCCCCCACCGCCGGGAACTGCGCATCGCCAGCCTCACCGTCAACTACCGCACCCCGGCCGAGGTGATGGAAGTCGCCGCCCGGGTGCTGGCCGAGGCCGCCCCGCACATCGTCGCACCCATGGCCGTCCGCCGGGCGGGCGTGGAGCCCGTCTTCTCCCGGGCCGATCCCGGCCAGGTGGTGGAGACCGCGGCGCATATGGCCCGGGCGGAGGCGGCCGAAGTGGGGCCCGGCAAGGTCGGGGTGCTCGCCCCAGCCGGCCTGCTCGGCGACCTGGCCGCTGCCATCGGCCCCGACCTGGCGCGCACCGGTGCCGACGTGGGCGTGCTCGACGCCCAGGTTGCCGTGCTGGCTCCGGAGATGGCCAAGGGACTGGAGTTCGACTCGGTCATCGTGGTGGAACCGGCCGGGGTGGTGGCCCAGAGCCCTCAGGGGCTGCGCGCCCTCTACGTGGCCCTCACCCGCACGACCCGCCGCCTGCGGGGCGTCAGCTCCGAGCCCCTCCCCCCCGCCCTCACCGCCTCGGGCGGCCCTGATCCTCGCCGGGGCTGACCTCGGCCAGGCGTCGCTCGAGCAGGCGGCGCTCGGCGTCGTCGTGGACCAGCGCCAGTGCCCGGCGGTAGGCGTCGCCCGCTTCTCGGCGGCGACCGAGGCGGCGCAGCAACTCGGCCCTGGTCGTGTGCAGGTAGCGGTACTCGCCGAGGTCGAGCCCGTCGACGATGCGCAGGCCGGCCTCGGCGCCATCGGCCTCGGCCACCGCGACGGCCCGGTTCAGCTCGACGACGGGCGAGTCGGTGAGACGGGCGAGCTCGCCGTACAGCGCGGCGATCTGCGGCAGGTCGCGCTGCTCGTCGACGTGCAGGGAAGCGATGGCCGCCTGGATCACGTAGGGGCCCCGCCCACCCAGGGACAGGGCCCGGTCGAGGGCGGCGCGACCGCGGAGGATCTGATCGGCGTCCCACCGCGACCTGTCCTGGTCGGCGAGTAGCACCAGGTCACCGTCTTGTTGGCGCGCCTCGCGCCGGGAATCGTGTAGCAGCATCATGGCCAGCAGGCCGTAGGCCTCGGGCTGGCCGGGCATCAACGTGACCAGGGCCTGACCGAGCCACAGGGCCTCGGCCGCCAGCTCGCTGCGGCCGCCGTAGCCCTCGTTGAAGATCAGGTAGATGACGCCCAGAACGGCGGAGAGGCGATCGGCCACCTGATGGTCGGGGGGCACCCGGAAGGGGATGCCGGCGGCCCTGATCTTGCGCTTGGCCCGCACCAGTCGCTGGGCCATCGTCGCCTCGGGCACCAGGAAGGCCCGGGCGATCTCCTCGGTGGTGAGCCCCCCGAGGGTCCGCAGGGTGAGAGCGACCTGGGCATCGACGGCCAGCGCCGGGTGACAACAGGTGAACATGAGCTCGAGGCGCTCGTCGGGAAATGCGGTGGCGTCCGTCGTCTCCATGGTGCCTCTGGCTGCTTCCTGCTGGATGAGACCTGTCTTGGCCGCCAGGGTGTGGTCACGACGGACCCGGTCGATGGCCCGGTTGCGTGCCGTCGTCAACAACCAGGCCCGGGGGTTGTCCGGCTCGCCGTGGCGCGGCCAGCGCTCGGCGGCGATGGCGAAGGCCTCCTGCACGGCCTCCTCGGCCAGGTCGAAGTCGCCGACGAAGCCGATGAGGGCGGCGAGCACCCGCCCCCATTCGTCCCGGAACGTCTGCTCGAGGATTGCTACCACTCCATGATCGGGCGCACCTCGATGGCACCGCCGTGACGGGCGGCGGGAACGCGCGCCGCCAGCTCGATGGCGGCGTCGAGGTCGTCGGCCTCGTAGAGCAGATAGCCGTTGAGCGCTTCTTTGGTCTCCACGAAGGGGCCGTCGGTCGTGATCGTCCGGCCGCCACTCACCCGGACGGTGGTGGCCGTCTCGGGAGGCTGCAACCCGTTGCCGGGCGTGACGCCCGGTGTCTCGTTGATCGCCTTGTAGTCGGCGTAGATGGCCTGCTGCTCGGCCTGGGGCAACGTCGCCCATGCCTCCGGGTCGAGCGGCGTCGGGGCGGTGCCCTGGTGGATCAGCAACATGTACTTCATCGGTTCCTCCTTGGTGATGGTCGTCTGTGAGACGAACGGCGAGCGAGGAAATCGACAGGTGCCGGGGAAGATCCTCCGGCAGTCGACCAGTCTGGTCCACCACAGCCGACAGCGCCCCGACGGGCAGGGCCGGACCGGGGGCAGTGCCATGATTGGCGGGTGACCACCACCCCGACGGCCGCGTCCACTGCCACGCCCACCTGGGTGATCGAACCCGCCGGTCCCCTCCGGGGTGAAGTGCGCATCAGCGGGTCGAAGAACGCCGTCACCAAACTCATGGTCGCCAGCCTGCTGGGCGACGGCCCGAGCACGATCCTCAACGCCCCCCTCCTCGGCGATGTCGACATCACCGCCGGGATGCTGCGCTCCCTCGGCACCGAGGTGACCCTGTCCGAAGCCGGCGGCGACGGCGGGGCCACCATCGAGGTGGAGCTGGCCAACCCGACCACCGGCCACATCCCTGTCTCCCACACCGGCCTCAACCGGGTGCCCATCCTGCTGGTCGGCCCCCTGCTCCACCGGGTGGGCGAGGTGTTCGTGCCCCTGGTGGGGGGCGACAACATCGGCAGCCGTCCGCTCGACTTCCATGTCGACGCCCTGCGGCGCTTCGGTGCCGAGGTGACGCTGACCCCGTTGGGCCTGGAGGCCAAGGCCTCCCGCCTTCACGGCGCCCACATCCGACTCGACTTCCCCAGCGTGGGAGCCACCGAGAGCGTGCTGCTCACGGCGGCGAGGGCCGAGGGCCGCACCACCCTGGAAAACGCCGCCATCGAGCCCGAAGTGGTGGAGCTGGCCCTGTTCCTCCAACGCATGGGGGCGCGCATCGAGATGCAGCCCGACCGGGTGTTCATCATCGAAGGGGTTCCCCGGCTGGGCCCGGCCCGCCAGCGCCTCGGTGGCGACCGCATCGAGGCCATGTCCTACCTGGTGGCGGGCCTGGCCACCGGCGGGCGGGTGCGCGTCCGGGGATGCTCCCAGGACCGACTGGTCACCGCCATCTCCACACTCCAGCGCATGGGCACCCACTTCGAGATATCCGAGGACGGCATCGTCGCCGAGGGCGGCGACCTGCGCCCGGCCGCGGTGCAGACCAGCACCCACCCGGGGTTCATGACCGACTGGCAGCCGCCTCTGGTCGTGCTGTTCACCCAGGTGCCGGGCATGTCGGTCGTGCACGAGACGGTCTTCGAAGACCGCCTCGGCTACGTCGACGCCCTCCGGGCCATGGGGGCCGAGGTGGAGCTCTTCGAGCAGTGCCTGGTGGGCCAGGCGTGCCGGTTCCAGCAGAGCGGCTCGCAGCACTCCGCCCTGGTGCGGGGCGTGTCGCCCCTGTCGGGCGCGGAGATGGTAATGCCCGACGTGCGGGGGGCGTTCGGCTACCTGATCGCCGCCGCCGCGGCCGAGAGTGCCTCGACCCTCCACGGCGTCCATCACCTGGCCCGCGGCTACGACCGGCCCCTGGAGAAGTTCGCCGAACTGGGACTGAAGATCACCCCGATGTGACGAGCCTCGGGAGCCGGCCCAACCCGTCGGGCCTGAACGCCGAAGAGGTGGCCGCCCGGGTCGATGCCGGGAAGGTCAACACGTCGTCGGTGCCGTCGAGCCGGACCCTGAGCCAGATCGTCCGGGCCAACGTGTTCACCCGGTTCAACGCCATCCTCGGCGTGCTGCTGGTGATCATCGTCGTCGTCGGGCCTCTCAACGACAGCCTGTTCGGGGTGGTGCTGGTGGCCAACACCGCCATCGGCATCATCCAGGAGGTCCGGGCCAAGCGCACCCTCGACCGCCTGACGCTGCTGAGCGCGCCCCGGGCCACCGTGGCCCGTGACGACTCGATCGTCGAGCTGGCCGTCGAGGAGCTGGTGCTCGACGACGTGGTCGGCCTCCGGCCCGGCGCCCAGATCATGGTCGACGCCGTGGTGCTCGACACCGTGGGCCTGGAGGTCGACGAGTCTCTGCTCAGCGGCGAGTCCGAGCCCCGGACCAAGGAACCGGGCGACGAGGTTCTGTCGGGAAGTTTCGTGTCCGCCGGCAGCGGCTGGGCTCGGGCCATCCGGGTGGGCGCTGACTCCTACGCCGCCGATCTCGCCCGCCAGGCCCGCCGGTTCACCCTCGTGCGCTCCGACCTGCGGGCGGGAGTCGACCGCATCCTGCAGATCGTCACCTGGGTGATGGCGCCCGTGGCCGCCCTGCTCGTCTCGACCCAGCTCGTCAACAACCCCAACCTCTCCGACGCCATCCGGGGCTCGGTCGCCGGGGTGGGCAGCATGGTGCCCGAGGGCCTGGTGCTGCTGGCTAGCGTGGCCATGGCCGTGGGAGTGCTGCGCTTGGGGCGGCGGAGGGTGCTCGTGCAGGAGCTGGCCGCGGTCGAGACGCTGGCCCGGGTCGACATCGTGTGCCTCGACAAGACCGGCACCCTCACCCAGGGCGTGATGACGGTGACCGCCACCGATGTGCTCGATCCCGAAGCGCCCGTGGCTGCCGCCCTGGGGGCGTTGGCCAGCGTCGACCCCAACCCGAACACCACCCTGGTGGCGGTGGCCTCCGCCTACCCGGCCCCCGACGGCTGGGACCACGAGACGGTGGTGCCGTTCTCCTCGGCCCGCAAGTGGAGCGCGGCGTCGTTCGGCGCCCGGGGGAGCTGGGTCCTCGGTGCACCGGAGGTGCTCTCCGCCGACGGCGCCGGTCACGGCGGCGCCCAGGCTGCGGCCGGCCACCGGGTCCTGTTGCTGGCCCGGGCCTCGGGGCCGTTGGCCGATGACGGCGAGCTGCCGGGCGACCTGGCGCCCGTCGCCGTAATCGCCCTGGAGGAGCTCCTGCGGCCGGACGCCGCCGACACCCTCGCCTACTTCACCCGCCAGGGCGTCGCCCTCAAGGTCATCTCCGGCGACAACCCCGTGACCGTGGCCGCCGTCGCCGCCCGGGTGGGGCTGGCGGACGGGGGCGATGCCGTCGATGCCCGGCACCTCCCTGACGACCCCGAGGACCTGGCCGACATGGCCGAGGCGGCGACCGTGTTCGGCCGGGTCCAGCCCCAGCAGAAACGGGCCCTCGTCGCCGCCCTCCAGGCCCGCGGCCATGTGGTGGCCATGACCGGTGACGGCGTCAACGACGTGCTGGCCATGAAGGACGCCGACATCGGCGTCGCCCTGGGCGCGGGGTCGAGCGCGACACGGGCGGTGGCCCAGCTGGTGTTGCTCGACGACTCCTTCACCTCTCTGCCCGCCGTCGTGGGCGAGGGTCGGCGCGTCATCGCCAACGTGGAGCGGGTCGCCAACCTGTTCGTCACCAAGACCGTCTACGCCACACTGCTGGCCGTGGCCGTGGGCGTGGCCCGCCTGCCCTTTCCGTTCCTGCCCCGCCAGCTCACGGTGATCAGCAGCCTCACCATCGGCATCCCGTCCTTCCTCCTGGCCCTGGGGCCCAATGCCGACCGGGCCCGGCCCGGGTTCCTCCACCGGGTCGCCACCTTCGCCCTGCCCGTAGGGACGGTGGCCGCCGCCGCGACCTTCGCCGCCTACGCCATCGCCCGCGCCGAGGGCATCAGCCTGGCCGGGGCCCGCACCAGCGCCACCTGCGTCCTGCTGGCCATCGGGCTGTGGGCGCTGGCCCTGCTCTACCGACCTCTCACCATCGCCCGCCGCTGCCTGCTCGTGGCCATGGCGGCCGCCTTCGGCGTGGTGGTCGTGGTGCCAGGCCTGCGGAGCTTCTACGGGCTGACGCTGCCGCCCCTCTGGGCCTGGACCGAGATGGTCGTCATCGCCGTGGGCGCCGGCCTGTCGCTGGAGACCGGCTCCGGCCTGGTGAACGGTTGGAGCCGGTGGCGCGCGCGTGTGGCGCCTACTCCTTGATCTCGACGGGCACGCCGATGGGCAGGCTGGTGGCCAGCTTGGTGATGGCATCGTTGGAGATCCGGATGCACCCGTTGCCCTGGCTCTGGCCGATGCTCGCCGGTTGGTTGGTGCCGTGGATGGCGATGCGACCGTCGCCCTTCACCCCGTTCTCGGAGAAGTCGAAGATCACGTCCGAATACCCCGACAGGCCGTAGGCATAGGGCCCGTAGGCGCCGTCGGGATTGGTGGGCTTCAACAACTCGCGGGTGTAGTACTGGCCGGGCGGAGTGGGCGCGGTGTCACGTCCGATACCGATGGGCTCGGTGTCGAACACGGTCTCGCCCTTCCACACCGTGAGGCGGTGGGCCCCCAGTTCCACGAGCATGCGGAAGTCGTGGGTGGTGAGCTCCACGTCGCTGCGCCGGATCCAGCCCGTGCTGCCATTGGGCCGGATGGGCACCAGCACCTCGAGCCAGTCGGGCTGTTGCTCCTGCACCAGGAATACCAGCGGTGTCCCGTAGGGGGGCGCCGGGTTGTCGAGGGTGTGGGCGGGATCGCCCTGGCCGGGGCTGTCCCAGACGCCGACAGCAGGGACGACGGCGGTCGCCACCACGTTGAGCGGCCTGGTCGTCGTGGGCGGCGAGGTCGGTGCACTGCTCGTGGCCGGGGCCGACCGGGAAGGGGCGGTCGAGCCGCACGCCGCCGTAAAGATGAGCGCGACGAGGCCGATAAGAAGACGGCGGGGCATGCCCGCCAGCGTACAAGTCGGTTTGGCATCGGCCGGATCAGGGAACCGGCACCACAGGCAACGGTCAGGAGGACATCATGTACATCGGGGTCGGAACACTGATCCTCATCATCATCCTCATCCTCATCCTGACCTGATGCCGCGACTGGGAGCGAAAGGACAGGGCACCGATGAGCGCTAAGACAAGCTTCTTCTTCTACCTGGCGTCGGTCATCTGCTTCGTGATCGCCGCCTTGGGGGCCGACTGGCGCTTCGGCCGCCTCGGCCGGCAGGGCATCGCCCCCCGGCTGGTGTTGGTGCCGCTGGGCCTGGCCCTCTACGTGTTCCCCCTCATGTGGACCACGGGAAAGATCGCCTTTTAGGGTCAGAAAGATTACTACCTGCGCATTCGACGATGAGAACCGGCTGGTAGGTGGCTTCCACAATGCGCAGGTAGTTATCTTCTGGACCCTTAGCTTGCATCGTCCGCACCATTCCGGGGCTGCAGCCAGCGGCACAGGCCGGCGGCGTTGGAATGGATGCCGTTGAGCGCCTCCATGCGCTGGTGTTGGGTCTCATCGGCGGCGGCCATCTCGTGGCCGAACGCCGCCGTCAACGCGTCGGCCACGTCGTCGCCCCGACGCCAGGCTCTCTCGGCCACCTCGGCCCAGCGGGACACCGCCTCTTCCGCCTCGGCCAGCACGTCGGCGGTGTCGCCGGGCACCACCCCGTAGTGGGCCAGCGCCAGCGCATGGGGCCGGCGGCCGGCCATGCGCTGCAACGACGACACCGCCGCCGCCAGGTCGAAGTCCGGCGGAGGGGTGGCCGGGCGCAGGACGCCGACATCGGGGAGGCGCACGCCCACCGCGTCACCGGCAAAGAGCAGGCCGCTGCCCGAGTCGTGCAGGGCCAGATGGTGTCGGGCGTGGCCGGGCGAGTCGACGGCGGTGAGCACTCGACCGCCGCCCACCACCACCTCGTCGCCATCGCGCAGCACCTGGATGCGCGTCGCCTCGGTGGGCAAGAGTCGCCCGTAGAGCTCGTCGAGGAGATCGCCGTACACCCGAGCGGCCGACGCCACCAGCCGAGTGGGGTCGACCAGGTGCCGGGCCCCCTTCTCGTGCACGTAGACCGTCGCCCCGGGAAACGCCAGCGCCACGTCGCCCACGCCGCCGGCGTGGTCGAGATGGATGTGGGTGACGACCACGCCGGCCAGGTCGCCGGCCCCTATGCCCAGGCTGTCCAGGGCGGCGAGCAGGGCGGGCACCGAGGACTGGCTCCCCGTTTCCACCAGCACGGGGTCGGGACCGTCCACCAGGTAGCCGGCGGTGACCTGGTGCCACCCACCGAGCAGGGTGTCGATCTGCACGACACCGGGCGCCACCGTGGCGGTCGGCGAAGCGCTGCTACCCATGGCGCCGGCCATACTGCACCGCCGTCGGTCCCATCGACCACCACCGACCTGTCGGGCCGTGGTGGCGAGAGAGTCGTGCGTGCCTGACGGCCCTGACTCCCCGAACGCACCGGTGCCGGCCGGGGCGCGTCGCGTGGCCGATCTGGCCGCCGCGGCGGCGAACTGCCAGGCGTGCGAGCTCTGGCGCGACGCAACCCAGACCGTCTTCGGCGACGGGCCCGACCGCAGCCGGGTGATCCTGGTGGGCGAGCAACCGGGCGACGACGAGGACCGGGTCGGGGAGCCTTTCGTTGGACCGGCTGGCAGGGTCCTCGACCAGGCCCTGGAGGCCGCCGGCATCGACCGTCGCCAGACGTACGTCACCAACGCGGTGAAGCACTTCCGCTGGGAGGCGCGCGGGAAGCGGCGGATCCACAAACGTCCCGGCGTCGGTCACATCCGTGCCTGCCGGCCGTGGCTGGATGCCGAGATCGCCGTCCTCGGCCCGGAGGTGGTGGTGTGCATGGGGGCCACCGCCGCCCAGGCCCTGTTGGGACGGGAGTTCCGGGTCACCCGCGACCACGGCCAGTTCGTCGAAGCCGAGGGCGGCTACCTGGTGACTGCGACCGTGCATCCCTCGTCGATCCTGCGTGCCTCCGACGCCGATGCCCGACAAGCGCAGATGGACGTCCTCGTGAACGACCTCGCCGCGGTAGCCGCCTACCTGGCCCGGTAGATCTCCGCGCCGCCGGCGACGAACTCCACCGACTTCTCCTCCATGCCGGCGGCCAGAGCCTCCTCGTCGCTGACGCCCAACTTGGCGGCATAGTCGCGCACGTCCTGGCTGATGCGCATAGAGCAGAACTTGGGCCCGCACATCGAACAGAAATGCGCCGTCTTGGCCGGCTCGGCGGGGAGGGTCTCGTCGTGGTACTTCCGCGCCGTGTCGGGGTCGAGCGACAGCTCGAACTGGTCCTGCCACCGGAACTCGAAGCGGGCCTTGGAGAGGGCGTCGTCCCAGGCCTGGGCGGTGGGGTGGCCCTTGGCCAGGTCGGCGGCGTGGGCGGCGATCTTGTAGGCGATCACGCCGTCCTTCACGTCCTGGCGGTCGGGCAGGCCCAGGTGCTCCTTCGGTGTGACGTAGCAGAGCATGGCCGTGCCGTACCAGCCGATCATGGCTGCGCCGATGGCCGAGGTGATGTGGTCGTAGCCGGGCGCCACGTCGGTGGTGAGGGGGCCGAGGGTGTAGAAGGGCGCTTCGTGGCAGAGCTCCAGCTGGAGCTCCATGTTCTCCTTGATCTTGTGCATGGGCACGTGGCCGGGGCCCTCGATCATCACCTGCACGTCGTGGCCCCACGCCACCTTGGTGAGCTCGCCCAGCGTGGCCAGCTCGGCCAGCTGGGCCTCGTCGTTGGCGTCGGCCACCGACCCGGGGCGCAGGCCGTCGCCGAGGGAGAAGGCCACGTCGTATTGGGCCAGCAGCTCGCACAGCTCGTCGAAGTGCTCGTAGAGGAAGTTCTCGCGGTGGTGGGCCAGGCACCAGGCGGCCATGATCGACCCGCCGCGGCTGACGATGCCGGTCATCCGGGTGGCGGTCAGGGGGACGTAGGCCAACCGCACGCCGGCATGGACGGTGACGTAGTCCACGCCCTGTTCGGCCTGCTCGATGATGGTGTCGCGGTAGACCTCCCACGACAGGTTCTCGGCGGCGCCGTCGACCTTCTCCAGGGCCTGGTAGATCGGCACCGTGCCGATGGGAACGGGCGAGTTGCGCACGATCCACTCGCGGGTCGTGTGGATGTCGGCGCCCGTCGACAGGTCCATCACCGTGTCAGCCCCCCACCTGGTGGCCCAGGTGAGCTTCTCCACCTCCTCCTCCACCGACGACGACACCGCCGAGTTGCCGATGTTGGCGTTGATCTTCACCAGGAACCGGCGCCCGATGGCCATGGGCTCGGACTCGGGGTGGTTGATGTTGGCGGGGATGATGGCCCGGCCCCGGGCCACCTCGGAGCGGACGAGCTCGGCCTCGACACCCTCGCGCAGGGCCACGAACTCCATCTCCGGGGTGATCTCGCCCCGCCGGGCGTAGTGGAGCTGCGTCACGGTCTTTCCGGCTCCGGCGCGCAACGGTGAGCGGCCGGTGGCGGTACCGGTGAAGCGTTCGGCCGAGGTTCCCCGCCGGACGGCCGCTCGCCCGTCGTCGCGCAGGGCCGCCGCCCGACCCTCGTACTCCTCGGTGTCACTGCGGGTGCGGATCCAGTCGGCCCGCAGGGGCGGGAGCCCGACGGTGGGCGCCGAGCCCGGGCCACTGGTGTCGTAGAGGCGCACCGGCGGGTTCTCGGTGGACCCGTGCGTCGCCGGCGAGGGGTCGAGGCGGACCTCGTTGAAGGGCACGCGCACCCCGCGGCCTTCGACGTACACCTTTCGGCGTCGCTGCGTCTGCGCACCAGTGTCGGCCATGTCAGCTCTCCCTCCGCCGGCATTACCCGGATCAGGTCAACGGTCGGCGCCATCCGGCGCCCTCTCAGCCCGGCCTTCGGGCTCCCGTGCCACCAGCTTGGCACAACGCCTCGCCAACCCCGTCGGCCGCGCCGCCGGCGCCTACGCTCGGCGGATGGGCGGGTTCGGCTACGTCTGCGCTGTCGTCCTGGCCGCCGTGTTCGTGCGGGCGGGTGTGGCCAAGGCCATCCGGTCGGAAGGCACCGTCGCCGGCTTCGTCGCCCTCGGTGTCCCCCGCGCCCCGGCGGTGGCTCGCGCCGTGCCCGCGGTGGAGATGGCCCTGGCCGTCGCCCTGTTGTCGTTCCCCCGCATCGGTGGCGTGGCCGCCCTGGTCACCCTGGCGACGTTCAGCCTCTTCCTGGCTCGAGCCGTGCGCGCCGGTGTCACGGTTGGTTGCAACTGCTTCGGCCAGGCACGGGCCGAGCCCGTGTCGGGACGTGATCTCGTCCGTAACGCCATGCTCGCCACCCTCGCACTCGCCGCCCTGTCGACAACCAGGCCCGTCATGCCTTCACTCGTGGCCGCAGTGGCCGCCGCCGTCGTGGTCGGGGCCGGGCTCGTCGTCCTCGGCGCGCACTCCAGGCGCTGAGCTCACGACCACCGTCGGGTCGACGCCAACCACTCGGCGAACCTGTCCGGGTGGGCGATGTGGGGGAAGTGTCCACTTCGGGGAAGGACGTCGACCGTCGCCTGGGGACAGGTCTCACGGAGCCAGCTCTCGTAGCCCGGCTCGAGGTCATGGCCGGCGACGACGAGGTAGGGGACGCTTGCCTCCCGCAGCGCAGCCAGACCGGCCGCGACACGGGCGGCGACCTCGTCGCTGGGCCGATCGAGCACCTCGGCCCAGTAGCCGAGCACCAGCTCCTGGCGGGCGTCCATCGTCGACCGTAAGAGCTCCTGGGCGTCGTCGCTCAGCATCTCCATGTGCATGCTCGCCACGAACATCTGCCACACCGAGGCAAAGTCCGGACCGCGTAGGCGATCGGCGACAGGCTGAACGAAGCGCATGAACGGTTCTGTCTGCAGCGCCTGGTCGACGTTCACCACGCCCCGACTCGGGAACCGGGCGGCGTAGACGGTGGCGACGATGGCGGCGAGCGAGTGCCCCACCACGACCGGGCTCTGAATCCCGGCCGCGGTCACGGCTCGGTGGACGCCGTCGGCGACGCTCTCGGTGTCATACGCCTGCCAACGAGGCGAACCGCCATGGCCGGGAAGATCGATAGCAAGTACCCGTCGCCCCGGATCGATGCGATGCAAGGCGACCAGGGCCGGTCCCCACATGGCGCGATTGAAGGTGAGCCCGTGGAGCAGGACCAGCGGCGGTCGGGTGTCGGCCGTGCCGTAGTCGTCGAGCGCCAGACCGGCGAGGTGGCGCGTCACGCCGTGCAGTTCCGTACTTGTCGTCCCCATGGGTCCTCCAGTCTCCGTGGTCGTCGTGACCCTTCTGTTACGCCGTAACGTAACGCCGTCGCGTTAGAGTGTCAAGATGGGTCGGCCTCGTGAGCACGACGAGCGGACAGCGGTGGCACTGCTCGACGCGGCCGAGAGGATCGTCGAGCAGAGGGGAGTCGAGGCCCTCTCCGTGCGGGCTCTCGCCGATGAGGTCGGCACCAGCACCCGTGCCGTCTACAGCCTGTTCGGCTCGAAGGAGGGCATGGTCGCCGCCCTGGGGATCCGGGCCTTCGAGATGCTGGGGGACGCCATCGGGGCCACGGCCACCACTGACGACCCGGCCGCCGACCTGGTGGACGCCGGAGTGACGGTCTTCCGCCGTTTCGCCCTGCGCCACCCTGGTCTGTTCCAGGTTGCCATCCAGCGAACCCGAGTTCGCTCCGAGGTCGCACGCCAGATGCGACCGACGGCCGCCGACGCGTTCGGCGGTCTCACCGCCAGGGTGGCCCGCTTGGACGAGGCTGGTCTTCTCGGCCATAGGGCCGTAGCCCAGGCGGCCATCGAGTTCCACGCCCTCTGCGAGGGGTTGGCGGCGGTGGAACTGCGGGGCATGCTGGCCCCCGGGAGGGAGATCCGCGTCTGGCGGGATGCGCTCGGTGCCCTCGTCGCCGGGTTCGGTGACCACCCGAGCTCACGGGGTGTCCGGCCCGCCGGGCCCCGCCAGTAGCCATCTCCTGGGAAGAGCCGGCCTTCAGCTGTTGCGGTACATGTGGGTGGTGAGGGGAGCGAACACCGCGGTCAGGCCAACCGCCACGGCGAGAACGATGGCGATGTCACCCCCTTGGGCGGTGCCCCTCATCAGCCCGCGCGACGCGTCGGCGAGGACGGAGACGGGGTTGACGTTCACGAAGGCTTCGAGCGGTCGGGGCAGCGTGGTGGGGTCGACGAAGACGTTGGAGAGGAACGTCAGTGGGAAGATCCCCATGAAGCCCGCGTTCATCACCGCGTTGGGTGATCGCATCAGCAGCCCCAGCGTGGTGAACACCCACGAGAGGCCGAAGGCGAACAGCACCACCAGGCCCAGGGCTGCTGCCGCGCCGGGCACGCCGGCGTCCGGCCGGTAGCCGAGGGCCACACCCACCAGGATGATCACCGTGCCGGCGATGACGTACCGGACGGTGTCGCCCAGCATCGAGCCCACCAGGGGGGCGGGCTTCCATATGGGCAGGGTGCGGAAGCGGTCGACCACGCCCTTGGTCAGGTCGGTGTTGAGGGCGACGCCGGAGTAGACGGTGGTGAACAGCACCGACATGACGAGAATGCCGGGAAGGATGTAGTCCAGGTACTGGGCGGTGGACCCGGCGATGGCGCCGCCGAAGATGTAGGTGAACATCAACACGAACATCACCGGGGTGATCGTCACGTCGAGCAGCTGCTCGGGCACATGCTTCACCTTGAGCATGCCCCGCCAGGCGAAGGTGAGAGCGGCCGACGGCGCGCTCGCCGCCGGCGGACGAGAGGTCGACGAGATGGCGCGGCGGACAGCGGCCTCGTCGGCCACGGTCGGAAGATCAGGCTGGGCCTGGGAGCTCATACCACGCGCTCCTCCTGCTCGAGGGGCTGGGGCTGGTCGGCGGGCACCTCTTCGGCGGGATGCCCGGTGAGGGCCAGGAAGACCTCGTCGAGGCTGGGCTGGCCGACGGAGAATCCGGCGATGCCCACGCCTGATCGGCCCAACTCGGCCAGGGCGGCAGCGGCCCGGTCGGCGTCCGAGCACGAGGCGGTGAGGGCCGCGGGGTCGGCGTCGAGAGTCACGGGGCCAAGCTCTGGTGCCAACAGCCGCCGGGCCTCGGCGCGCTGGTCGGGGTCGAGCAGGCGGACGTGCAGGGTCCCCGAGCCGACCGACGCCTTGAGCTGGGCGGGGGTGCCCTCGGCGATCACCTTGCCCTGGTCGATGACGGCGATCCCCTCGGCCAGTTGGTCGGCCTCCTCGAGGTACTGGGTGCACAGCAGGATCGTCGTGCCCTCGGCCACAAGTGCCCGGACGATGTCCCAGACCTGGTTGCGGGACCGGGGGTCGAGGCCGGTGGTGGGCTCGTCGAGGAACATGAGCTCGGGGGTGACGACGATGCTGGCGGCGATGTCGAGGCGGCGTCGCATTCCCCCGGAGTAGTTCTTCACCAGCCGCCCGCCGGCCTCCGACAGCCCGAAGGCGTCGAGGAGCTCGGCGGCGCGCTCCTTCGCCGGGGCCCGCCTCAGCCCCAGGAGACGGCCGAGCAGGATCAGGTTCTCGCTGCCGGTGAGCGCCTCGTCCACCGACGCCATCTGACCGGTGAGGCTGATGAGGCCCCGCACCGCGCCGGCTTCGGAGACGATGTCGTGGCCGAGGACGCGCGCGCTGCCGGCGTCGGGACGCACCAGCGTGGCCAGCATCCGGATGGTCGTCGTCTTGCCCGCCCCGTTCGGTCCGAGCACGCCGTACACCGCGCCCCGCCGCACGGCCAGGTCGACGCCGTCGACGGCACGGACGTCGCCGAACGTCTTCACCAGGCCAACGGCCTCGATGGCGAAGGGCGACTGCACGGTCATCGGGCTCCTCGGGCTCGGGGCGGTGATGAGTGTGCAGACGCAGCGGCGCGCGAGAACTCATCGGTGCCATGGCCCCACGAAGCGGGCCGGCGTGTGTGTCCTTGTCCGTTGGTGCAACGGCCTCAACGGGGGGCCAACAAGAGGCGGCACCAGGCGTCGGCCAACCAGCGCTCGTAGCGGTCGGGTGGCCAGCCTCGGTCGACGGTGAGCAGCACGTAGAGCTCGGAGCTGTTCGTCGCCCAGATGACATCGGCGGCCTCGTCGATCGACAGGTCGGCGCGCAGCCCTCCGGCGTCCTGGAGATCCTGGGCCAGAAGGCGCATGTTGGCCGCCCGCCGATCGCTGATCTCCCCCCACACCTGCTTGGCATCAGCTTCGGTCGCCGATGCGTCACGCAGGGCAAGCAGCAGGGGCGCCATGCGAGCCTGGATGCGGCGGGTCGCTGCCGCGTAGATGGTGAGTTTGCGCACCGGGTCCGATGCGGCCCGAATGGCCTGCACGTAGTCCCGTTCTTCGGACACGACGGCGTGGTCGGTCCCGGAGATGGCCTGCTCGATGAGTTCCCGCAACAGCACCGGCTTGCGCCCGACCAACGCGTACACGGTGTCGATGTGGACACCTGCCCGGGTGGCGACGGTAGCGATCGTCGTCGCCCGGTAGCCCCGCTCCACCATGAGCTCACGGGCGGCGTCGACGATGCGCTGCCTCGTCTCCCCCGACTGGACCTGGCGGGCAGCGTTGTCGTAGTGGCGACCCTTGACTTTTCTCTCCACCACCTCCATAGTTACATCCGAAACATATTCGGATCAAGTATGGAGGAAGTCAATGAGCTACGCCTTCACCCAGGACGTCCCCATCGATGCGGCCGTCTACCAGCGGATCCTCGACGGTCTGGGAGACGAGCCACCGAAGGGGCTCATCGTCCATCTCGTCGTCGAGCGGCCCGAGGGCGGCCTCCGGTACTTCGACGTCTGGGAGTCCGAGGGCGACTGGGACCGCTTCGCCGAGGAGCGCCTGCACCCGGTGGTCCACCCCATCCTGAGCAGCCGGTTCGGCGACCAGACCCCTCCCGAGCCGGCGCGGACCCCTTTGCCCGTCATCCACGCGTGGCACCCATGAGCTGACCCTGCCTGGGGGTATCAACCGGGCCGCGGGTAGGGTCGATCTCGCCATGTCGTCCGGGCCCACCAGCATCTTTGTCGACGCCTGCCGGCGACGGCCGGTGGAGCGGACTCCCGTGTGGTTCATGCGCCAGGCCGGGCGTTCGCTGCCCGAGTACCGGGCCATCCGGGCCAAGGCCTCCATGTTCGAGATCGTGGGCGACCCCGAGTTGGCCGCCGAGGTCACGCTCCAACCGGTCCGGCGCCTGGGTGTGGACGCCGCCATCTTGTTCTCCGACATCGTCGTGCCCCTCGTGGGCGTGGGCGTGGACATCGCTCTGCGCGACGGTGTCGGTCCCGTGGTCGACCAGCCCTTCCGCACCGCCGCCGACCTGGCCCGCCTGCGTCCCCTCGAGCCCGACGCCGACATCGCCCATGTGCTCGACACCGTCACGCTGGTGGCCAAGGAGTGCGAGGTGCCCCTCATCGGCTTCGCCGGGGCGCCCTTCACCCTGGCCAGCTACCTGGTCGAGGGTGGACCGTCGAAGTCCCACGCCCGCACCAAGGCCCTGATGTACGCCGAGCCAGCCATGTGGGCGCGCCTGCTCGAATCGCTCGCCGACATCGTGCTTGGCTCGTTGCGGGCCCAGGTGGCCGCAGGCGCCGCTGCCGTGCAGGTGTTCGACTCGTGGGCGGGGGCGCTCAGCCCCGGTGACTACCGCCGCTACGTCCTGCCCGCCAGCCGGCGCATCTTCACCGGCCTGGCCGACCTCGACGTGCCCCGCATCCACTTCGGCGTGGGCACCGGCGAGCTGCTGGGCCTGTTCGCCGAGGCCGGCGCCGACGTGGTGGGAGTCGACTGGCGGGTGCCCCTCGACCAGGCCCGCGCCCGGCTGCCGGCCGACGTGGCCGTGCAGGGCAACCTCGATCCCGCCGTCTGCCTGGCGCCCCCCGCCACCATGGCTGCCGCCGTCACCGACGTGCTCGAGCGCAACGGCGGGCGACCCGGCCACGTGTTCAACCTGGGCCACGGCGTGCTCCCCGACACCGACCCCGACAACCTCCGCCGCGTTGTCGACCAGGTACACGCATGGTCTCCGGCTTGAGCGACGCGCCGCCGACGGGCGTGCTGGTCATGGCCTACGGCACGCCCGCCACCCCCGACGACGTCGAGGCTTACTACACCCATGTGCGGCGAGGACGGCCCCCGTCGCCCGAGCAGCTGGCCGACCTCCAGCGCCGCTACGACGCCATCGGCGGGACGTCGCCCCTGCTGGCGGTGACCCGGGCCCAGGCCGACGGTCTGGCCGCCGTGCTGGGCGAGGGTTGGCACGTGGCGCTGGGCATGAAGCACGCCCCCCCGTTCATCGAGGACGGCATGGCCGCCCTGGCCGCCCGTGGCGTACGCCAGGTGATCGGCTTGGTCCTGGCCCCCCACTACTCGGCCCTGTCGGTGGGCGAGTACGCCGCCCGCGTCCGAGCCAGCGACGCAGTGGTCAACGGCGGGGTGGAGCTCACCATGGTCGAGTCGTGGCACCTGGAACCGGGGTACCTCGACCTCCTCGCCGGCCGAGTCAGCGATGCCCGATCACGCTTGGGCGACGTCGACCCGGAGCGGGTCGAGGTCGTCTTCACCGCGCACAGCCTCCCAGCCCGCATCCTCGACTCCGGCGACCCCTACCCGGCGCAGCTGGCGGACACGGCCGCCGCCGTCGCCGCCCTACTCCACCTGCCCCGCTGGTCGGTGGCCTGGCAGAGTGCGGGGCGGACCTCCGAACCGTGGATGGGCCCCGACGTGCTCGAGGTACTGGCCGCTCTGGCCCAGGACTCCGCTCAGGGGGCCGCTCGGGCCCAGCATCCCCCTCAGGGGGATGGGGTCGATGGTGTGGTGGTGTGTGCCTGCGGGTTCGTGTCCGACCACCTGGAGGTCCTGTTCGACCTCGACGTGGAGGCCAGCCAGGCCGCCGCCCGGCTGGGGGTGGCGTTCGCTCGTACCGCCTCGCTCAACGACGACCCCGCCTTCTGCGCCACCTTGGCCGACGTGGTGAGGTCGCACGCCGCCGCCTCTGGGCCCGAGCGGCCCCCTGAGCGGGGTCAGGGGCCCGAGCGGCCCCCTGAGCGGGGTTCCGCGTCGGCGTCGGCCGCCGTCCCGGGTGCCTGACCCGCCCGGGGCGACCGCTGTGACCCGGGGCCGGGCGAGGGTCGTCGTCGTCGGCGGGGGGATCACCGGGCTGGCCACTGCGTGGCACCTGCGCAACGGGCTGGGCCCCGAGGGCGCCGACGTCGTGGTCGTCGAGTCGACCGGGCACCTGGGCGGCAAGATCCGCACCGAGGATCTGGGGGGCGTGCCCGTCGAAGCCGGCCCCGACACGTTCCTCGCCCGAGTGCCGTGGGCGATCGACCTGGCCCGCAGCCTCGGCCTGGGTGACGACCTGGTCGCGCCGGCCACGGGCGTGGCCTACGTCTGTCACCGCGGCCGCCTCTTGCCCTTCCCGACGGGCACGGTCCTCGGTGTCCCCGTCACCGCCCCGTCGCTGCTGGGCGCCGCTCAGCTGTCACCGGTGGGCAAGGCCCGGGCGGCTCTCGATGTCGTCCTCCCCCGTCGCCGACGACCCCTCGGGCCCGACCCCTCGGTGGCCGAGGTCATCGGGTCACGCCTGGGCCGCCAGGTGCTCGACCGCCTGGTGGAACCACTGGTGGGGGGCATCAACGCCGGACGTGCCGACACCCTCAGCCTGCGTTCGGCCGCACCCCAGCTGGCTGCCGCGGCGGCCAGCCATCGCAGCTTGATCCTGGGACTGCGGGCCAACCGGTCCGCCCCCGCCGCCAACCGGCCCGCCGGCGCCGGCGACGGGCCCGTGTTCTTGTCCGTGGCCGGTGGCATGGAGCGCCTGGTCGAGCGGTTGGCGGCATCACTCGTGGCCACCGAACTGCGGCTGCACACTGCGGCCACCGGGCTCACCGCCGAGGATGGCCGGTGGCGCCTCACCTGCCGGCCCGGCCCCGACGTGGTGGCCGACGCCGTCGTCCTCACCACGCCGGCGTTCGTCGTCGCCCCGCTGGTCGCTGTTGCTTCACCGGATGCGGCTGCCCTGCTCGGCCGCATCCGCTACGCGTCGGTCGTCACCGCCACCCTGGCCTACCGCCGAGAGCACGTTCCGTCGCTTCCCGCCGGAAGCGGCTTCCTCGTGCCCAGGAGTGAGCACCGGCTGATGACGGCGTGCACGTTCTCCAGCGCCAAGTGGCCCGGCCTCGGGGGCGACGACCTGGTGCGGCTGCGGGCCTCGGCCGGCCGCCTCGGCGACGACCGCCCCCGCCGGCTCGACGATGATGCACTCGTCGGTCGCCTGCACGACGAGCTCGCCACCCTGGTGGGCGTCACCGGCGCTCCCGACGCCTGGCGCGTCGACCGGTGGGCCAACGGCTTCCCTCAGTACGAGCCCGGTCACGACCGGCTGGTCGGGCGCATCGAGGCCCAGCTGTCCGGCCTCGGCGGGGTCTTCGTGGCCGGCGCCTCGTTCCGCGGTGTCGGCATCGCCGCCTGCGTACAGCAGGCCGGCGCCGCCGCATCCAAGGTGATCGAGCACCTGTCCCAGGCGCGGTCGTCGGCGGGGGAGACTTGAGCCATGGCCGATCTACGTACCGTCCCCATCGGTGACCAGCGCTTCACCGGCGACGGCGACACCATCACCGTGCGTGCCCCCTTTGACGGCGCCGAGCTGGCCCTCGTGCCCCGGTGCGGGCCGGCCGAGGTCGAGCTGGCGGTGGCCGCCGCCAAGGCGGCGCACGACGCCGGGCCGTTGCCACCGTGGCAACGGGCGGAGATCCTCGACCGTGCCGCCCGCCTTCTGGGCGGCCGCATCGAGGAGTTCGCCCGCACCATCGCCGTCGAGTCGGCCAAGCCCCTGAAAACGGCCCGCATCGAGGCACAGCGGGCGGTGTCCACCATCACCTTCGCCGCCGTGGCGGCGCGCACCCTGGCCGGCGACGTGGTGCCCGTCGACGCCGCCCAGGCGGGCGAGGGGCGGTTGGCCTTCACCTTGCGGCTGCCCATCGGCGTGGTGGGGGCCATCTCGCCGTTCAACTTCCCGCTCAACCTGGTGGCCCACAAGCTGGCGCCGGCCATCGCCGCCGGTTGCCCCGTCGTGCTCAAGCCCGCCAGCCAGACACCGTTGTCGGCCATCGCCCTGGCCGACCTCCTGCTGAACGAGTGCGGCCTGCCCGCCGGGCACCTCAACGTGGTCACCGGGGGCGGCAGCTCGATCGGCAACGCCCTGGTCGACGACCCCGACGTGTCCTACATCAGCTTCACCGGCTCCGGTGAGGTCGGTTGGGGCATCGCCGAGCGGGCTTCGCGCACCAAGGTCGCCCTCGAGCTGGGCAACAGCTCACCGGTGATCATCGACGCCGACGGCGACTGGGAGCGCGCCGCCCGCACCATTGCCGTGGCCGGGTTCAGCCATGCCGGGCAGTCGTGCGTGTCCACCCAGCGGGTGTTCGTCCATGCCAAGGTGGCGGATGACTTCTGCGCCGCCCTGGCCGGCCTGGTCGGCGAGTTGACGGTGGGCGACCCCCTCGACGACGGCACCGACGTGTCCGCCCTCATCAGCACCGACGACCGGGACCGGGTCAAGAGCTGGGTCGACGAGGCCGTCGACCAGGGCGCCACCGTGGCCACCGGTGGCGAGATCCGCGAAGGGCTGCTGGCCCCCACCGTGCTCACCGGCGTGAGCCCGGAGATGCGCGTCTGTCGCGACGAGGTGTTCGGGCCGGTGGTGGCCGTACAGACGGTGACGGGCGTGGACGAGGCCCTCGACCTGGCCGACGACACCCGGTACGGCCTCCAGGCGGGCATCTTCACCGCCCGCATCGACACCGCCCTGCGGC
>DATAQC010000010.1:0-30384 GCA_036264885.1 Acidimicrobiales bacterium
CGGACAGCCTGGCCTATCTGGCCGACCGGGCCGAGGTGGGGGCGGAGCGGCCCCGCCAGTGGGCCCACCGGGTGGGCATCGGGAGGTTCTCACGCTCGACCAGGGCGGTCTCGTCCCCCGAGGGCGCAAAGCCCGAGGACCACGGCCCGCCGGTGCCGCCTACCCAGCCCTAGCCGCCTCCCCAGCCCTGGGTGCTCACTGGATGCGGACCAGTCGCAGGGTGTCGGTGACGGCATCGGGCTCGGTCGGCGAGCCGACGAGCACTGCCACCAGGTCACCGGTGCGCAGGACACCTGTGCTGACGGCGGCCTGCACCGCGAACCACACGATCTCGTCGGTCGTGGAGTGACGACCGACGAGCATGGCGGCGATGCCCCATGCGATGGAGAGCTGGCGGGCGGTGGCCAGCGACGGTGTGGCGGCGAGGACGGGCACGGTGGGGCGGAACCGGGAGATGGCCCGGGCCGTGTTCCCCGTCTCCGTGCAGGCGATGATCGCCGCCACCTCGGCGTCATTGGCGGCTCGCCAGGCGGCGGCGGAGATGGCGGCGGTGATCCGGTCCCGGGCGGGGGCCCCGGCGGCGTCGTCGGTCTGTTGACGGCCGAGCTCCCGACCCCAGCGCCCGTAGTCGAACTCCTGCTCGGCACGGGTCGCCACCCGGGCCATGGTGCGTACCGCGCCGGCGGGATCGTGGCCGATCGCCGTCTCGCCCGACAGCATCAGCGCGCTGGTGCCGTCGAACACGGCGTTGGCGATGTCGCTGACCTCGGCGCGGGTGGGCGCCGGCGCTCGCACCATCGACTCGAGCATCTGGGTGGCCGTGATGACAGGTCGGCCGTAGGCGACGCCAGCACGGATGATGCGCTTCTGGTGATGGGGGACGTCCTCGAGACGGCAACGGATCCCCAGGTCGCCACGGGCCACCATGACCCCGTCGGCCACGGCGATGATCTCCTCCAGGGCGTCGACCGCTTCCTGGGTCTCGATCTTGGCGATCAGCCTGGGGCCGCCGGCACCGATCCAGGCCCGGGCCCGCGCGATGTCGTCGGCGGCGCGGACGAACGAGATGGCCACCGAGTCGACCTCCGCCTCGGCCAGCGCCTCGAGGAGTTGCAGGTCTCTCGGTGTCGGTGAGGCGATGGCGAGGCTGCTCGACGGGAGCGACAGCCCTGGTCGCCCCTGCACCCATCCGCCGCTGAGCACCTCGACGGTGACCCGGTCGGCTCTCCCCTCGCGCACGAGCAGCTCGACGGCGCCGTCGCCGATGGCGATGCGGTCGTCGTCTCGCAGCGCCCCCAGGGCGGCCGGGTGGTCGACGGCGATGGCGCGCTCGTCGCTGCCTTCTCCGTCACCCCCGGGAACAAGGTCGACCAGCACGCCCGCCGTCAGCCCCACGCCCCCTTCCGGGAAGGCGCCGGCGCGGATCTTGGGCCCGGGCAGGTCGGCCAGCACCCCGATGAGCCGTTCCTCGCCGGTGATGGCACGGATCCGGCGAATTCGTTCCAGGGCTTCTTCGAGGGGGCCGTGGGCCAGCGACACTCGGGCTGCATTCATGCCGGCGACGACCATGGCTTCGAGGATCCGGGGATCGTCGGACGCCGGCCCGATGGTGGCGACGATCTTGGTGCGGCGAGACATGGCGGCCAAGGGTAGGCGGTGCCGGACGTCCGACAGACAGCAGGCTGCCGCAGTGGTCAGGGACCCACGCCGACCACGATCTCACCGTTGCGTAGGTCGATGACCAGATGCGAGCCGTCGACGATGTCGCCCTGCAGCAGGGCCCGACCGAGGCGGGTCTCCACTTCGTGGGCGATGAACCGGCGCAGTGGACGCGCTCCGTAGACGGGGTCATAGCCCTGACCGGCGATGAAGCGGCGGGCGGCCTCGCTGACCTCGAGGGTCATCCGGCGTTCGGCCAGGCGATTTCGCACCTCGTCGAACATCAACTCGACGATGCGCTCGATCTCGCCCTCGGTGAGGGCCTTGAACAACACGATGTCGTCGACGCGGTTGAGGAACTCCGGGCGGAAGTGCGAGCGCAGCGCCCGCATCACCCGATCACGGGCGTCGGGCTTGATCTCGCCGTAGGGCGTCATGCCCTCGAGGAGGTGGTCGGACCCGATGTTCGACGTCATGATGACCACGGTGTTGCGGAAGTCGACCGTGCGGCCGTGGGCATCGGTGAGACGACCGTCGTCGAGGACCTGGAGCAGCGTGTTGAACACGTCGGCGTGGGCCTTTTCGATCTCGTCGAACAGCACCACCGAGTAGGGCTTGCGACGCACCGCCTCGGTGAGCTGGCCACCCTCGTCGTAGCCGACGTAGCCGGGTGGGGCGCCCACCAGGCGGCTCACCGTGTGGCGCTCCTGGTACTCGCTCATGTCGAGGCGGACCATGTTGTCCTCGGTGTCGAACAGTGCCGCGGCCAGGGTCTTGGCCAGCTCGGTCTTTCCCACCCCGGTGGGGCCCAGGAAGATGAACGAGCCGATGGGCCGGCGGGGGTCCTTGATGCCCGAGCGGGCCCGGATGACGGCATCGGCCACCAGTTGGACGGCCTCGTCCTGGCCGACGACTCGCTCATGGAGGATCTCGTCGAGGCGGAGGAGCTTCTCCCGTTCGCCTTCGGCGAGCCGGCTGACGGGGATACCCGTCCACCTCGACACGATGGAAGCGATCTCGGTGTCGGTGACCACCTCGCGAAGCAGTCGGCCTCCTCCCTGCGTGTCGGCCAGACGTTGCTCCTCGGCCCGCAGGTTTTCCCGCAGCTCAGGGAGCCGACCGTGGCGCAGCTCGGCCGCCCGGTTCAGGTCGTAGTTGCGCTCGGCCTGCTCGGCCTGGTGGCGTACGTGCTCGATCTCCTCCCGGAGGTCCTGCACCTTGCGCAGGGCCTCGCGCTCGGACTCCCATTGGGCCCGCATCGAGTCGGCCGCGGCGCGCAGATCGGCCAGCTCCCGGCGGAGCTCCTCCAGGCGGGCCACGCTGGCGGGGTCGTCCTCCTTGGCCAGGGCGGCATCTTCGATCTCCAGGCGGGTCACCCGGCGGGACAGCTCGTCGAGCTCGGCGGGCATGGAGTCGATCTCGGTGCGCAGCATGGCGCAGGCCTCGTCCACCAGGTCGATGGCCTTGTCGGGCAGGAACCGGTCGGAGATGTAGCGGTGACTGAGGGTGACGGCGACCACCAGGGCACTGTCGGTGATCTTCACCCCGTGGAACACCTCGAAGCGCTCGCGCAGCCCGCGGAGGATCGAGATGGCGTCCTCGACGGACGGCTCGTCGACCAGCACCGGTTGGAAGCGCCGTTCGAGGGCGGCGTCCTTCTCGATGTGCTTTCGGTACTCGTCGACGGTGGTGGCGCCGATCATGTGCAGCTCGCCCCGGGCCAGCATCGGCTTCAGCATGTTCCCGGCGTCCATGGCCCCCTCGGCCGCCCCCGCCCCCACGACCGTGTGCAACTCGTCGACGAACAGCAGGATCCGTCCCGCTGCCGCCTTGACCTCGTTGAGCACGGCCTTGAGCCGCTCCTCGAACTCACCCCGGTACTTGGCGCCGGCCAGCAACGACCCCATGTCGAGGGCGAAGACGGTGCGGTCGCGCAGACCCTCAGGGACGTCGCCCCGCATGATGCGCTGGGCCAGTCCCTCGACGATGGCCGTCTTGCCCACCCCGGGGTCGCCGATGAGCACCGGGTTGTTCTTCGTCTTGCGGGACAGGATCTGGATCACCCTGCGGATCTCGCCGTCACGGCCGATGACGGGGTCGAGCTTGTCGGCCCGGGCGTCGGCGACCAGGTCTCGCCCGTACTTCTCCAGTGCCTCGTAGGCCACCTCGGGGATGGCCGAGGTGACCCGCTGGTTGCCCCGGATGGCCGTGAGCGCCTGGAGGAACCGGTCACGCGTGAGGCCCCGCTCCTGCAGCCGGCGTCCTCCCGCCGATTCCGGGCCCTCGTCGATCAGGGCGATCAGGAGGTGCTCGACCGACACGTATTCGTCCTTCAGGCGCTGGGCCTCGCTCTCGGCGTTGTCGAGGAGCCGCGCCAGTCGCTGGGTGACGACCACCTGCCCGGGACCGGCGGCAGGGCCGGTGACCCGGGGACGGCGGGCCAGCTCGGCCTCGATGTCGGCCCGGAGGAGATCCGGGTCGGCGCCGGCCTGGGAGATGAGCCGCGGGGCGAGACCGTCGGGCTGCTCGAGCAACGCCGCCAGCAGGTGCTCACCGTCGACTTCGGTATGCCCTGATCGCAGCGCCTTGGTCTGGGCGTCGTGCAGGGCCTCCTGGGACTTCTGGGTCAGACGGTTGATGTCCACTTCAACCTCCCCGTTCAGGCGCTCCGGACGTTGTGCTCAGGTGATACCCGGTTTGTTCACGGGATGATCATCGGCATAGGTGCCGCGGGGGATCACCGGAGCGTCACGGCCGGTGCCCCGGGCGCCGAGCTGGGGGCTGGTGTCGTCGGCGCCGGACTCCTCGTGGTACTCCTCTTCCACGTTGACGTTCCACACGTCGTGGTGGGTGCCCCTGGCGATGTTCTCGGCGGTGAGCATGGCCGTGAACATGGAGTGGTCCTGGTTGTTGTAGCGGTGCATCCCGTTGCGCCCCACGGGATGCACGTTGGGCGCGCAGTCGTCCAGCCATTCCACGATGCGGGCCACGTTGGCCTTGTAGCGCTCGTCGTAGAAGGGATAGGCCTTGGGCATGCGCACCACGTAGCCCGCCTCCACCGAGGCCGGGTCGACGAGGCCGAGGACGGCCAGCTCCCGCTTGCCCTGTTCGATGAGGTCCTCGTCGGAGGCGCTCCAGGTCTCGTCGCCTTCGAACACGAAGAACTCCAGGCCCAGACAGGTACGGCCTTCTTTGACCAGGTACGGCGACCACGAGCCGAAGTTCTGGATGCGCCCCACCTGCACGGCGCGCGAGTGCACGTAGATCCAGTTGTCGGGGAAGCTGTCGGTCTCGGGCACCACCAGGGCCACGGTGAGGAAGTCGCGGTAGCGCAAGTCGGCGGCCGCCGCCGCTGCTTCGGGTGCCGGGGCGGGATCCATGGCGGCCAGCAGCTGAGAGATGGGCATCGACGAGATCACGTGGTCACAAGGGAACTCCGTGCGGGTGCCGTCGGGGCCCTGGGCGATGACGGCGGTGGCTCTTCCCTCGGCGTGGGTGATGGCCACCACTCTGGTGTTCATGACGACGGTGGCGCCCTTGGCCTCGACCAGGTCCCGGCAGCGCTCCCACATCATCCCCGGGCCGTACTTGGGGTACTGGAACTCCTCGATGAGCGAGGTGATGTCGGTCTGCTTGCGCTTGGGCATCAAGGCGTTGACTACGGCGTTGAACAGCGACAGGTTCTTGATGCGCTGGGCGGCGAAGTCGGCCGGCATCTTGTTGGTGGGCACGCCCCAGAGCTTTTCGTTGTAGGTCTTGAAGAAGTGCCTGTAGAGGCGCCATCCGAAGCGGGCCACGATCCAGCCCTCCAGCGTGGTCTGGTCCTTCGGGGGCCTGATGCGGGCCCACACGTAGGACATCACGCACAGGAACGCCTCGACCAGGCCCAGGTTCTTCAAGGCGTTCGAGGCCTTGAGGGGGTAGTCGTAGTACTTGCCCTCGTAGTAGATGCGGCTCATGCGGGGCCGCAGCATGAAGTCCTCGTCGTCGAGGATCTCGTGCCAGAAGGCCTCCACCTCGGGGACCTTGGTGAAAAAGCGGTGACCGCCGATGTCGAAGCGCCAACCGTCGCGCTCGACGGTGCGACTGATGCCGCCCACCACGGAGTCGGCCTCGAGCACCGTCGAGGCGATGCCGTAGCGGGTGACCAGCTCGTAGGCGGCGGTGAGCCCGGCCGGGCCGGCGCCGATGATCACGACCCTGGGCGGGTCAGTTGGGGCGTGCGAGGTTTGCGTCATTTGCTAGCGGGCACTCTCACCAGAGATCGAGCGTGGGGCGTTGCCGCGCCCATCCGGCGCCGGTTCACTGTACCCGGGCAGGCCAGGGCCCGGACACCTAGGATACGCCGCCATGAGCGATTATCCCCCGCCCCCTCCGCCGCCCCCGCCGCCGTCGCAACCAGGGGACTACGGCGGCCCGCCGGGCTCGGGATCGTCGTCGGGACCGAGCGGCCCTCGCGCCGGCTTCTGGATCCGGTTCGGGGCAGCGCTCATCGACTCGGTCGTGATCGGCGTGGTGACCGGCATCCTGCGCATCGCCGTGGGACAGATCCTCAGCTCGTTGATCGGCCTCGTCATCAACTTCGCCTACTTCGGGTTTTTCGAAGGTGGGCCGTCGGGGCAGACTCCCGGCAAGAAGGTCTGTGGCATCCGGGTAGTGCGGGCAGCCGACGGCGGGGCGCTCGGGTGGAGCACGGCCCTGTTCCGCCACCTGTGCAGCTACGTGTCCGCCATCGCCTGCCTGGTCGGCTACCTCTGGATGCTGTGGGACCCCGAAAAGCAGACGTGGCACGACAAATGGAGCGGCACGCTGGAGGTGCCCGAGACGGCCTGGCCGGCGCCGCCCGACTCGTTCGGGAAGCCTCCGGCGAGCTGAGAGGGCAAGGCTCCCTCGGCCGACATCGGATCTGAGCCCGTTCGTCTGATCCCGGAGCCGAGGCGCCCGTGAGAGTCTGTGCGGGTGACATCCCCCCGCCGCCTCACCCAGTTCAGCCACGGCGCCGGCTGAGCGTGCAAGCTCGCCCCTGGCGAGCTGACGCAGGTCCTGCGTCGCCTGCACCCTCCCGGACACCCTGACCTCCTGGTCGGCATCGACACCGGCGACGACGCCGCCGTGTGGCGCCTCGACGCGGAACGGGCCCTGGTGGCGACCGCCGACTTCATCACCCCGATCGTCGACGACCCCCGGATCTGGGGCCGCATCGCCGCCGCCAACTCGGCCAGTGACGTCTACGCCATGGGTGGACGTCCGTTGTTCGGTCTCAACCTGGTGGGCTGGAACAGCGAGGAACTGGGCAACGACGTGCTGGTGGCCGTGCTCGAGGGGGCGGCGGAGGCGGCCCTCGACGGTGGGTGGGTCACCGTGGGGGGCCACACCGTGGAAGACCCCGAGCCCAAGTTCGGCATGGCCATGGTGGGCGAGGTGCACCCCGAGCGCTTCCTCACCAACGCCGGCCTTCGCCCCGGCGACGCTCTGGTGCTCACCAAGGCCCTCGGCGTCGGCATCGTGGCCACCGCCTTGAAGGCCGGCGCCGCCACCGAGGCGGTGGTGGACGCAGCCGTGGCGTCCATGACCCGCCTCAACCGCGACGCCGCAGCCGAGGCGCGGCGAGCGGGCGCCACCGGGGCCACCGACGTGACCGGGTTCGGCTTGCTCGGCCACCTGCGGTCGATGGCACAGGCCTCGTGCGCCGACGTCGAGGTGTTCGTGTCGGCCGTCCCTGTGCTGGCGGGCGTGGCCGAGCTGGTCGCCGAGGGGCTCGTGCCCGGCGGCACCCGGCGCAACCTGGCCTGGGCCGGCGAGGTGCTGGCTCCCCATGGCATCGATGACGCCGACCTGATCGTGCTGGCCGACGCCCAGACCTCGGGTGGCCTGCTCTTCGGCGCCGAGCCGTCGCTGGCCGAGGCGGCGGTGGCCGCCCTGGTCGCCTCCGGTCACGCCGCCGCGGTCGTCGGACGCGTCGGCGAGGGTATGGGCACGATCACCCTGCGCCCCGAGGTGTAGGGCGATGGCGCCGGTGACGTCGGTCGAGTTGGCCGAGGCCCAGGAGGCCCTGCGCGACATGGTGAGTCGCCTCACTGCCATATTGCGGACCATCGCCGGCTCCGACCGCGCCTGCCTCGGCGAATGGAGCCCCACCGAGGTGGCCATGCACCTCTCCCAGGTCTGGGTGGTGGTGCCCGCCCTGGCCCGCGGTGACCTGTCCCGTGCCCACCAGCTCCTGCCTGGCCTCGCCGGGGCCGCCGGGGGATCACTGATCCGCGACATCTTGGACTTGGGAGACACGACGAAGCTGGGCGTGGCGACCGATCGCGAACGCGACCTGTCAGTGCTGGCCGACCGCATCGACGGGCGGGCCGCCGAGTTCTACGCCGAGTCGACGGGCATGTCCCCCGGACAAGCTCGGGCCTGGCTGGTGGAGGGAACCACCCTCTCGCCGGTCGGCATGGTCTGCCACCTGCTCAACGAGACCATCGTGCACGGCTACGACATCGCCGTGGCCGCCGGTGTCCCGTGGAAGATCGAACGGCCCTACGCGGCCATGGTGATCGGGGGGTTCCTCCTGCCCGTCCTCCAGGCCCTCGACCCTCGTGCCCTCGTCGATCAGGAGAAGGCGGCCGGGCTGCGCGCCACCTTCGACCTGCGCGTCCGCGGCGGCGGCCGGTACTTCTTCGTGTTCGACGATGGCGCCGTGCACATCGAGGCGCCGTCTGGCCGCCGGGTCGACTGCCACCTGTCGGTCGATGCCGCAGCCATGCTCCTGGTGGCGTGGGGCCGCAAGAGCCAGTGGCCGGCCATCGCCAAGGGTCAGCTCGTCGCTTGGGGCCGCAAGCCGTGGCTCGGTCCCCGGTTCCGCCCCCTGATCCGCACCCTGTAGGGGCGGCGGGCCTAACGGGCCAGCCAGGCGTCGGGGTCGGCGGTGAGGCGGGTGACGTCGGCCGGGAACTCACCGGCCACGATGTCGGCCAGGCTGACGTTCTCGAGCACGGCCCGCAGGCCCGCTCGCACCGCCACCCAGACATCCTGGAGGTGCTCGGCCGCTCCCTGGTAGGTGGCCGCCTCCGGGCGCAGGCCACGGACCTCGGCCAGCGGACCCTCGAGCGCCCTGATGACCTCGGCGGCGGAGATGGCGCCGGCGGGGCGGGCCAGACGGTACCCCCCGCCGGTGCCGCGCTGGCTGGTGACCATCCCGGCCCGCCGCAGGTCGACGAGGATGTTCTCGAGGAACTTCAGCGGCAGGTGCTGGCGCTCGGCCAGGGCGTCGGCGGTGATGGGTCCGCCCTCGGGCTCACCGGCCAGCGTGAGCAAGGCGCGAAGGGCGTAGTCCGCCTTGGCCGAGATGTGCACCGGCCCATTCTGACGGCTGGCCCGGGCGCCGGGCCACAGACCTAGGCGGATGCCGGTTGTACGACGCCCTGGGTCTCGGGCGAGGCAGGAACCGACGGGCGCAGGTTGACGACCTTGCCGGGAGCAAGCGTCAGCGATTCCACCTGGGCCCGGGTCAGTTGGACGGACAGCATCTGACCCTGATCGTCGACGGCGTCGACGCGGACCTCGAACCCCAGGCGCACCAGACGTTGCACCCGAACCGACACCGTGGTCGGCCCCGCGTCGGGGAGGACGTCGATGTCGTGAGGGCGGACCATGCGGCCGCCCAGGTTGGTGACGGGACCGAGGAACCGCATGACGAAGTCGTTGGCGGGCCGGTCGTAGAGCTCGTCGGGAGTGCCGACCTGTTCGATCCTGCCCTCGTTGATGACCACGATCTCGTCGGCCACCTCCATGGCCTCCTCCTGGTCGTGGGTGACGAACACGGTGGTCACGTGGACCTCGTCGTGGAGGCGCCGGAGCCAGTCACGCAGTTCCTTGCGCACCTTGGCGTCGAGGGCGCCGAAGGGCTCGTCGAGCAACATCACCTCGGGCTCGACGGCCAGGGCCCGGGCCAGGGCCATGCGTTGGCGCTGGCCTCCCGAGAGCTGGGACGGGAGGCGGTCGGCGAACTGCTCGAGATGGACCAGCTGGAGCAGCTCGTCGACCTTGGCCCTGATGGCGGCCTTCGGTCGCTTGCGGATCTCCAGGCCGAAGGCCACGTTGCGGAACACCGACAGGTGCTTGAAGGCGGCGTAGTGCTGAAACACGAAACCCACGTTGCGGTGCTGGGGGGGAAGCCGGGTCGAGTCCTCACCGGCGATCTCCACCGTGCCGGAGTCGGGGTTCTCGAGGCCGGCGATGATGCGCAACAGGGTGGACTTGCCTCCACCACTGGGGCCGAGAAGCGCAGTGAGCGAGCCCGAGGGGATGTCGACGGACACGTCGTCGAGGGCGACGAACTCGCCGAAGCGTTTGGTGACGTTGGCGACGGCAATGCCCATTCAGGCCTTCACTTCCGGTCGCATCAGGTTGACGACCACGAGGATGACGATGGCGATGACCGCCAGCGCGACGGACACGGCATAGGCGGTGGCCTGGTCGAAGTTCTGGAAGCTCTCGTCGACGACGAGGGTCGCCGTCTGGGTCTGGCCCACCAGGCGACCGGACACCACGGCGACGGCCCCGAACTCGCCGAGGGAGCGGGCCAGGGTGAGCACGATCCCGTAGCCGAGGGCCCAACGGATGGCCGGCAGGGTGATGCGGCGGAACGCCTGGAACCGACCGGCGCCGAGGGTCCACGCCGCCTGCTCCTGTTCGATGCCGATCTCGGTCAGCACCGGCGCCAGCTCGCGCACCACGAGGGGAAGGGAGACGAACGTCGTCGCCAGCACCATGCCGGGCAGAGCGAAGATCACCTGGAAGCCGTGGCCCTGTAGCCACCCCCCGAAGGACGAGAACTTGCCGTAAACGAGGATGAGGGCCAGGCCCACGACCACCGGTGACACAGCGATGGGGAGGTCGATGAGGGCGCTGAACAGGCGCTTGCCGGGGAACCGGTGGCGTACCAGCAACAGCGCCGCCCCGATGCCGAACACGGTGTTCAACAGCACCGACCAGAAGGCCACGATGCCCGACACGCGGAAGGCGTGCAGGGCCGTCGGAGTGGTCAGCGAGTGCCACACCGGCGCCGCCCCGTGCTGGAAGGTCCGCCAGAAGATCAGCCCGAGGGGTACGAGGAGCAGCACGCCCAGATAGGCGAGGGCCACGCTTCGCAGCGTTCGCCTAGCCACGGCGAACCGCCCACCGTTGGATGACGTCGAGGCCGAGCAGCACCAGCAGGGAGATGGCCAGCAACACGGTGGCCACGGCAGCGGCACCGAGGGTGTTGTCGGACTGGATCTGGTTGAACGTGTACACGGAGGCAACCTGGGTCTTGAACGGCAGGTTCCCGGAGATGAGCACCGTCGCCCCGAACTCGCTCATGGCCCGGGCGAACGACAGGGCGGTGCCGGCGGCGATGGCCGGCACCAGGTTGGGCAACACGATGCGCCTGAAGGTGGTGAACTTGCCGGCGCCGAGCGACGCCGCCGCCTCTTCGGCGTCACCGTCGAGCTCCAGCAGCACCGGCTGCACCGTGCGCACCACGAAGGGCAGGGTGACGAAGAGCAGGGCCATGACCACGCCCGCCCTGGTGTAGGCGAGCTCGACGCCCACCGGGCTGTTCACCCCGTACAGGGCCAGCAACACCAGGCCGGCCACGATCGTGGGGAGGGCGAAGGGCAGGTCGATGAGGGCGTCGAGAAAGCGCTTGCCCACGAACTGGTCGCGCACCAGCACCCAGGCGATGAGCGTGCCGAACACCACGTTGATCAACGAGACCACCACGGCGACGGCAACGGTGAGCTTCACGGCCGACGCCGCCTCGGGGCCGGTGACGGCTCGCCAGAACGCGCCTGTGCCTTTGTCGTTGGCCCGCCAGATGACCGCCCCCAGGGGGATGAGCACGAGCAGGCTCAGCCACAGGGTGGCCACGCCGAGGCCCAGTGCCGTTCCGGTCCTGACCCGCCGAGCCCGGAACGCCGGACCCGGTGGGTCAGGATCGGCCGGGCGGGTCAGAACCGCCAGGGCCTCAGCCAACCGAGACGCCCTTGGCTTTCTCGACGTCGGCCATCACGCTGCCGGCGGGGTCGAAGAAGGTCTTGGAGACGTCGGCCCAGCCCCCGAAGTCGGCAATGGTGAACAGGGCGGCGGGCTTCGGGAACGGGTAGGGGCTCTTGACGCCGGGCAACACCGGGCGGTATCCGGCTTCGGCGAAGATCGTCTGCGCCTCGGTGCCGTGGAGGTAGTCGAGGAAGGCCTTGGCCTGCTCGGGGCTCTTCGAGTTGGCCGTCACCGCCGCCGGGTTCTCGATGAGGATGGTCGACTCAGGAGTGACGTAGTCGATCGCCTGACCCTTCTGCTGGGCGAAGATGGCCTCGTTCTCGTAGGCCAGCAGCACGTCGCCCTTGCCCGACGTGAAGGTCTGGAGCGACTTGCGGGCCGAGTCGTCCTGGACGGGAACGTTCTTGAACAGGGCGGCGAGGTAGTCCCTGCCCGCCTGGTCGGAGCCGCCCTGGGCCTTGACCGCCTGCCCGTAGGCGGCCATCACGTTCCATCGGGCCCCACCCGACGTGAACGGGTTGGCGGTGATGACCTCCACACCGGGCTTGGTCAGGTCGGCCCACGTCTGGATGTGCTTGGGGTTGCCTTTGCGGACCACGAGAACCACGACCGAGTCGGTGATCATCCCCTTGTACGGATCGGCGTTCCAGGTCGGGGCGACGATGCCCTTCTTCACCAGGCGGGTCATGTCGGGCTCGAGCGAGAACGACACGTCGTCGGCGGCCAGGCCCGATTCCACCGCCCGGCTCTGGTCGCCCGACGCCCCGAAGGACTTGGTGAAGGTGATGTTCTTGCCCTCCGAGGTCTTGTTGAAGGCGGCGACGATCTTGTCGTAGGCCTCCTGGGGCGTGGAGTAGGCCACCAGGGCGAGCTGGGCCGCCGGCAGCGTCCGGCCCGCCGACGTGGAACCGGTGGCCGCCTTCCCGCTGCTCGTCGAGCTGCCACACGCGGCGGCGACGGCGATGAGCGCCGCAACTGCCGCGGCGCGGCGCACCAGCCTGGTCGATTCGGTCATCGGATCCTCTCGTTCGGTCCCGTTCGGGTCGTGAGGGGATCAGCGTAGACGAACTAGTCCATAATATCCATCGAATAGGTAGGAATTGTTGAATCTGCCTGCCGAGCCGCTGGCGCCGGGCCTAAGGTCGGCACATGAGGGCCTGGCTTCGGCGGGCGCTGGTGGCCGCGCTGGTCTCCGGCGCAACTGCGTGCGGGGGCTCTGGGGCCACCCCCGAAGGGGGCGCCTCCCATCCCACCAGCCGCGTGCCGCCGGCCTCCACCACGCCGGCCTCCACCGCGCCGGCCTCCACCACGGCGGCACCGCCGGAGTGCGGCAGCGCGTCGGTCCGGCCGCCTCGGGTGTACGAGCACGTGGTGTGGATCTTCATGGAGAACCACACCTACGGGCAGGTGATCGGCAGCCCGGCGGCGCCCTTCGAAACGGCCCTGGCCCACCGCTGTGGCACCGCCACCCACTACGCCAGCGTCGGTAGTCCCTCGCTGCCCAACTACATCGGGGCCACCTCGGGCGACACCCAGGGCATCCACGACGACGCCGACCCCGCGTCCCACCCTCTCACCGCCGACAACCTGTTCCGCCAGGTGCGAGCCTCGGGCCGGCGGGCCGCCAGCTACGAGGAGGCCATGCCCGGTCCCTGCACGCTGAGCCCGCAGGGCCACTACGCGGTGAAGCACAACCCCGCCGCCTACTACACCGGCTCCGGGCCCGAACGGAATGGCGACGGCGACGATCGGGCTGCCTGCGAGGCCGACGACGTCGCCTTGGGGACGCCCACCAGCGGCGCCCTCGCCCAGGCCCTGGACGGCGACACCCTCCCCGCCTTCTCGTTGATCACGCCCGACCTGTGCCACGACACCCACGACTGTGGGGTTGCCACGGGCGACACCTGGCTGGCCGGGTGGCTCCCGAGGCTGGTGGCCAGCCCGGCGTACCGCTCGGGGACCACGGCGATCTTCGTGGCGTGGGACGAGAGCACCCCGATGCCGTCGATCGTGGTGAGCCCCCATACTGTCCCCGGCACTGTCTTCGCCGGCGCCATGGACCACTACTCGTTGTTGCGCACCACCGAGGAGTTGCTGGGCATCGGCGACTTCCTGGGCCACGCCGCCCGGGCTCCCAGCCTGCGTCCTGCCTTCGGGCTCTGAGCCCGCGGGGAATCAAATCCCCGAAGTTGACGTTGGCGTCAACTGCTCTAGAATCTTCCGTTGACGTGAAGATCACCTCTCCGCACCGACCCACGACTGAGGAGCTTCCATGGCTGTGACGACGGGCCCAGAGACCACCACCGGGCCCCCCGGAGACGAGCGTCCCGATCGGTACAAGTGGACGGCGCTGTCCAACACCACCCTCGGCATCTTCATGGCCACGCTCGACTCGTCGATCGTGCTCATCTCCCTGCCCGCCATCTTCCGGGGCATCCATCTCGACCCCCTGCAGCCGTCGAATGTCGGCTACCTGTTGTGGATGCTGATGGGCTACCTGGTGGTCACGGCCGTACTGGTCGTCACCTTCGGACGCATGGGCGACATGTTCGGCCGGGTGCGCATGTACAACAGCGGCTTCGCCGTCTTCAGCTTCGCGTCGCTGGCCCTATCGCTGTGCCCGTGGAGCGGCTCCAGCGGGGCCATGTGGCTGATCTCCTGGCGAGTGGTGCAGGGCGTCGGCGGCGCCCTGTTGATGGCCAACTCGACGGCCATCCTCACCGACGCCTTCCCCGTGGAGGAGCGGGGCCTGGCCATGGGCGTGAACATGATCGCCGCCATCGGCGGGTCGTTCATCGGTCTCATCGTCGGCGGCCTGCTGGCCGATGTGGCCTGGCGGGCGGTGTTCTGGGTCAACGTGCCCATCGGGGTGTTCGGCACCATCTGGGCCTACGCCAAGCTGCGTGAGGTCGGCACCAAGGCGGCCGCTCGCATCGACTGGTGGGGCAACGTCACCTTCGGCGCCGGGCTGGTGATGATCCTCATCGGGCTCACCTACGGCCTGCTGCCCCACGGCGGGCACAACATGGGCTGGACGGGCCCGTGGGTGCTATTCGAGTTGCTCGGTGGGCTCGCCCTGCTCCTCGTGTTCGCCCGCATCGAGTCCCGGGCCGTCGACCCCATGTTCCATCTCGACCTGTTCAAGATCCGGGCCTTCGCCGCCGGCAACGGCGCCGGTCTGCTCTCGTCCATCGGGCGAGGCGGCCTGCAGTTCATGCTCATCATCTGGCTGCAGGGCATCTGGCTGCCGTTGCACGGCTACAGCTTCGAGCGCACGCCGCTGTGGGCCGGCATCTACATGCTGCCCCTCACTGCCGGGTTCCTCGTGGCCGGGCCGGTGTCAGGGTGGCTGTCCGACCGGTACGGGGCCCGGCCCTTCGCCACCGGCGGCATGCTGGCCGCCGCTGCCTCCTTCGGCCTGCTCATGCTCCTGCCCGCCAACTTCGGCTTCCCCGTCTTCGCCGCCCTCCTGTTGCTCAACGGCGTGGGCATGGGACTGTTCGCCGCGCCGAACACCACCGGCATCATGAACAGCGTCCCTGCCCGCCAGCGGGGAGCGGCCTCGGGGATGCGGGCCACGTTCCAGAACACGGGGATGGTGCTGTCCATCGGGGTGTTCTTCTCGTTGATGATCCTGGGCCTGTCGGCGACGCTGCCCTCGTCCATGTCGAGTGGGCTGCGGGCCAACGGTGTGGCGCCGGCCACCGCCGAGCGCATTGCCCACCTGCCGCCAGTCGGCAGCCTCTTCGCCGCCTTCCTGGGCTACAACCCGATGGAGAAGCTGCTGGGCAGCCAGACGGCCGCCGGGGTGAACCCGACCCAGTGGAAGACCCTCACCGGCAAGACCTTCTTCCCCCACCTCATCGCCGATCCCTTCATGAACGGCCTGCGCATCGCCCTCACGGCATCGCTGGTCATGTGCCTCATCGCCGCGTGGGCGTCGTGGATGCGAGGGGGCAAGTACGTCCATTCCGACGACGCCGACGCCGGTGACCTCTCGGCTCCCGAGGAGTGGGTGCCGGCATGACAGCCGCCGAGAGCGACGCCTGCTTCCGCATCGGCGAGGTGGCCACCCAGGCCGGGGTGTCCACCCGCACCCTGCGCTACTACCAGGAGCTGGGCCTGCTCGACCCCGCCGGCGCCAGCCCGGGAGGCAGCCGGCGGTACTCGGCGCGCGACGTGGCCCGGCTCAACCGCATCCTCGAGTTGCGCGACGTCATGGGCTTCGACCTCGACCGCATCAACGCCATCCTCCACGCCGAAGACCGCCTGGGCGAGCTGCGCGAGGAGGTCCTCGCCGGCGTGTCGCGGGAGCGCCATCGCGACGTGATCGTCGAGGCCATCACCATCAACAACGGCATGCGGGCCCAGGTGGCCGACAAGCTCGCCGTGCTCCAGTCGTTCCTGCGCGAACTCGAGGAGAAGGCCAGCCGGTACCGCCGCATCGCCGCCGACCTCCATGTAGAGGTGCCCGACCGGGGCGGCCCCGACAGGACGACTGACTGACCTTCCCCTTGTCGCGTTAGGGTCAGAGAACCGGGTCAGACGGCGGCGAACCGCTCAGACGGGGCGGGACAGGCCCGGCGCGCCCGGGACGGTGAAGCGCCACGGGAGATCAGCTCCGGCGGTGAGGCCGACCCGGACACCGATGCCGGGCGCCGCCGGCGGCGGCATGCCGTCGTCGACCACCGTCACGCCCAGGTCACCGCTCACCAGGTCGGCGCCGTCGAAGCTGCGGTCGATGCCGAAGGCCTTGCAGAGCCGGGCCGGCCCCCGGCAGAGGTCGGCGTCGCGCCGCAGCCCCGGGTAGGCGACCCGCATGTCGTGCACACCGCTGACCACGTCGAGAGCCCGCAACAACACCGCGGTGGCCGTGCCCTCCATCCCGCACACGGCGTTGGCGCAGTGATGCATCCCGTAGGTGAAGTAGACGTACAGGTGGCCGGGGGGGCCGAACATGGTGGCGTTGCGCGGCGTGGGGCCGCGGTAGGCGTGGCTCCCGGGATCGTCGGCGCCGCAGTAGGCCTCTACCTCCACGATGCGTCCCACCCGGTCGCCCCGCACCAACAGCTTGTTCAACAGCTCGGGAGCCACGGCGCGGGCGTCGCGGGCGTAGAACGACCGGGGCAGGACCTGGGCGGGGGCCACCGGCTCTCAGGCCGGTGGCAGGCGCTCGAGATCGGCGGCCAGGTACTGGGTGAAGCGCCGCAGCTGGTCGGCCACGGGCCCGGGGCCGGCGCCGCCCGGGGTGGTGCGCCGGCCCACCGCCGTGCCCGGCTCCAGCAGCACCACTGCCTCGGGACCGAGGTCGGGGTGGGCGGAGACGAGCTCGCCCATGGGGACCCGGCGCTCGGCCGCCTCCCGCACGATCTGGGCCACCGTGCCGTGGGCCTGACGGAACGGCGTTCCCCGCGCCACCAGCCACTCGGCCAGGTCGACGGCGGCCGCCTCGGCGGTGTCGGCGGCCTCGGCCATCCGGCGCTGGTCGAAGGTGACGGTGGCGACCAACCCGGTGAGGGCGCCGAGCATGCCGACGGTCTGGTCGACGGCGTCGAACAGCGGCTCCTTGTCCTCCTGAAGGTCGCGGTTGTAGGCCAGAGGCAGGCCTTTGAGGGTGGCCAGGAAGCCGGCCACGTGGCCGATGAGGCGGCCGGCCTTGGCCCGGGCCAGCTCGGCCACGTCGGGGTTCTTCTTCTGGGGGAGCATGGAGCTGCCTGTCGACCAGGCGTCGGCAAGGTGAACGAAACCGAACTCCGAGCTGGACCACAGCACCATCTCCTCGCCAAGGCGCGACAGGTGCACGCCCAGCAAGGCCAGGTCGAACAGGGTCTCGGCCACGAAGTCCCGGTCGCTCACGGCGTCGAGGGAGTTCTCGAACCGGCGGGCGAACCCCAGCTCCTCGGCGGTGGCGTCCGGGTCGAGCGGCAGGGACGACCCGGCGAGGGCGCCGGCGCCCAAAGGCGATACGTCGAGACGTCGACGGGCGTCGAGCAAGCGGTCGACGTCGCGCGCCAGGGCCCAACCGTGGGCCAGCAGGTGGTGGGCCAGCAAGACGGGCTGGGCGCGCTGGAGATGGGTGTACCCCGGCACCTGGGCGCCGCTGCGGGCGGCGTCGCGCGCCTGATCGAGAAGGGCGTGCTGCAGGCCGAGCACGGCGCGGGCGACGTCGGCCACCGCCCGCTTGGTCCACAGGCGCAGGTCGGTGGCCACCTGGTCGTTGCGGCTCCTGCCGGTGTGCAGCTTCGCCCCCGCCGGCCCCGCTATCTCGGTGACCCGGCGCTCGACAGCGGTGTGGACGTCCTCGTCGGAGGTCTGGAAGCCGAAGCGGCCCTCGGCCAGCTCCTCGGCCACGTGGTCGAGGGCGGCGGCCAGGATTCCCGCCTCCTCGGACGTGAGAAGCCCGGCCCGGACCAGGCCCCGCACGTGGGCGCGCGAACCGGCCACGTCGTCGGCGGCCAGGCGGATGTCGACGCCGATGCTCGACGTGAACGCCAGCAGGCCCTCAGCCGGGGCGTCCCCCATCCGGCCCTGCCACAGCGTCATGACCGTCGGTCCGCCGTCCCCGGCAGTCCCTCCGGGCCGGGCTGGCGGGACGCCCACGTCTCCACACCCAGGCCCCACAACCGCACGAACCCGGCGGCGTCGCCGTGGTGGAAGCGGTCGGCGGCCTCATAGGTGGCCATCTCGTAGTCGTAGAGCCCGACCGGGCTGCGGCGCCCGGCCACGAAGCACCGGCCCGGCAGTTCGCAACGCAGGCGGACCTCACCGGTGACATTGCGCTGGCTCTCGTCGACGAAGGCGTCGAGGGCGGACTTGAGAGGTGAGAACCACAGCCCGTCGTAGACGAGCTCGGCCCAGCGGGGTTCGAGGCGGGCCTTCTCGTGGGCCAGGTCGCGCTCGAGGGTGAGGTCTTCCAGGTCGGAGTGGGCCATGATCAGCGCCAGGGCGCCGGGGCACTCGTAGACCTCGCGGCTCTTGATGCCGACCCGACGGTTCTCGACCATGTCGATGCGTCCCCAGCCGTAGGACCCCACCACCCGGCTGACCTCGGCCACCAGGTCGTGCAGGGGCAGGGCGCGGCCGTCGACGGCCACGGGCAGGCCCGCCTCGAAGCTGATGACCATCTCCGACGGACCGGAGGCGGTCGGCGTCGTCAGCTCGTAGACCTCCTCGGGTGGCTGCTGCCAGGGGTCTTCGAGCACGCCGCACTCGATGGTGCGCCCCCACAGGTTCTGGTCGATGGAGTACGGGCTCTTCCTGGTGACGGTGACGGGGATGCCGAAGCGCTCGGCGTAGCCGATGGACTCCTCGCGGGTGAGCCCCCAACCCCGGACCGGCGCCAGCACCTCGAGGTCGGGCGCCAGGGTGCGGCTCGACACCTCGAAGCGCACCTGGTCGTTGCCCTTGCCGGTGCAGCCGTGGGCGATGGCGTCGGCGCCGAACTCTCGGGCGGCGGCCACCAGGTGGCGCACGATGACGGGGCGGGACAGCGACGACACCAGGGGGTACTTGCCCTCGTACAGGGCGTTGGCCCTGAGCGCGGGTGCCACGAAGTCGTTGGCGTACTCCTCCCGGCAATCCACCGTCACGCCCTCGACGGCGCCGGCGGCCAGGGCCCGCTCGCGCATGGCGGCGAAGTCTGCCCCCTGGCCCACGTCGGCAGCCACGGTGATGACCTCGCTGCCCCACTCCTCTTTCATCCAACGGACCGCTACCGATGTGTCCAGGCCCCCGCTGTAAGCGAGCACCACCCTCTTGGCCACTGCGTACCTCTCTTTGTGCTGCCCTGAACCTCGGGCTGTCGAACTTCGGACGAAAAAACCAGGGTGTTACAGACCGGCCAGCGCCGAGAGCCTCCGGGCCACCTTCTCACCGCCGGTGCGCTCGGACACCACAAGCAGCAGGGTGTCGTCGCCGGCGACCGAGCCGAGCACCGACGGCAGCCCGGCACGGTCGATGGCCGATCCCACCACATGGGCCGATCCCGGAGGCGTGCGCAGCACGACGATGTTGCCGGAATGGGCCACCTCCACCACCCACTCACCCATCACCCGCCGCAGGTGGTCCTCGGGAGCGGGGCGGTCGCGGGCCTGGTCGGGTATGGCGTAGACCGACTCGCCCTCGGCCGTGCGCACCTTGAGTGCTCCGAGATCGTCGAGGTCGCGCGACACGGTGGCCCTGGTGGCCACCACGCCCTCGGCGGCCAGGAGGTCGACGACCTGGTCCTGGCTGGTCACCGCCTGGCTCGAAAGGATGCGGGCCACCCGGTACTGGCGTTGGGGCTTGGCCAGTCTCATTGGCTGGTCAACCACCACAGCAGGCCGCGCTGGGCGTGCAGGCGCGCCTCGGCCTGCTCCCACACCGCACTGGCCGGCCCGTCGATCACCGATGCGGCGACCTCCTCACCCCGATGGGCGGGGAGGCAGTGCAGGAACACGGCGTCGGGCCCGGCCCGGGCCATGAGGGCGTCGTCGACGGTGAAGCCGCTGAAGTCCCGCCGGCGGTCGACGGCCTCGGTCTCCTGGCCCATCGACGTCCACACATCGGTGTACACGGCGTCGGCTCCGTCTACCGCCTCGGCCGGATCATGGGTGAGCAGCGAGCCGGCGTGAGCGAGCGACGCCGTCGACGGCTCGTACCCCGCCGGGCACGCCACCGCCACGTTGAGGCCCACCAGGGCGGCGCCGGCCAGCAGCGACTGGCACACGTTGTTGCCGTCACCCACCCACGCCACCGTGCGCCCCGCCAACGAGCCCAGGCGCCGGCGCAGCACCAGCAGGTCGCCCAGCACCTCACAGGGGTGCGCCTGGTCGGACAGAAGGTTGACCACGGGCACGGTGGCCGACGCCGCCAGGCGCGCCACCGCGTCGTGAGAGAACACCCGGGCGCCCAGCAGGTCGCAGTACCGCGACAACACTCGTCCCACGTCACCCGCCGGTTCGCGCCGGTCGAGGCCAACCTCGAAGTCCTGCAGCGACACGGGATGGCCACCGAGTTGGACGACCGCCATCTCCATCGACACGCGCGTCCGCAACGACGGTTTCTGGAACACCAGGCCCACGCCCTTGCCGGCCAGGACCGGGGGCGGGTCGGGTTGCTCGGCCAGGTCGAGGACGGCCGCCAGCTCGGCTGCCGACAGGTCGTCGACGTCGAGAAGATGTCTCACGGCCGGGCCTGGGCCGGGGGCAGGACCAGGGCCAGCCGGGCCACGGCCTCGTCGATCTCGTCGTCGGTGACGAGCAGCGACGGGGCCAGCCGGATGGCCGTCGGGGTGACGGCGTTCACCAGCAGGCCGGCGGCCAGGGCGGCAGCCGCCACCTCCGGCCCCGTCGCCGGCGGAGCCAGCTCGGCGGCCAGCAACAGGCCCAGGCCCCGTACACCGGTCACTCCGGCGAGGTCCTCCAACCCGGCCCGCAGACGGGCGCCGGCCCGCTCCGCCCGGGCGGGTACGTCCTCGGCCTCCATGACCGCCAGCACGGCGCGGGCGGCGGCCGTGGCCAGAGGCTGGCCCCCGAAGGTGGTGGCGTGGTCGCCCGGGACGAAGGTGTCGGCCACCTCGGCGCGCGCCCAACAGGCTCCGATGGGGACGCCGTTGCCCAGAGCCTTGGCCATGGTCACCACGTCGGGGCGCACGCCGTCGTGCTGGAAGCCGAACCAGCGCCCGGTGCGGCCCAGGCCGGTCTGCACCTCGTCGATCACCAGGAGCATGTCCCGCTCGTCGCACAGCCGGCGCACGGCGGCCAGGTAGCCGGGCGGGAGGGGGTGGACGCCGCCCTCGCCCTGGACGGTCTCCAGGAAAACGGCGACCACGCTCGGGTCGATGGAGGCGACCAGGGCGTCGATGTCGCCCCAGGCCACATGGCGGAACCCCTCGGGCATCGGCTGGAAGGCCTCGTGCTTGGCCGGCTGGCCGGTGGCGTGGAGGGTGGCGAGGGTGCGCCCGTGGAACGAGCCGTAGGCGCTGACCACCGCGTAGCGCCCGTGGCCGCCCCACTTGCGGGCCAGCTTGATGGCGCACTCGTTGGCCTCGGCGCCCGAGTTGGCGAAGAACACCCGCCCTCCCCCGCCCACCAGGCGGTCCAGGGTGGCGGCCACTTCGGGGCCCACCGTGGTGCCGTAGAGGTTGGAGACGTGCAACAGGGTCCGAGCCTGGTCGGCCAGGGCGTCGGCCACTGCCGGGTGGGAGTGGCCCAGGGCGGTCACCGCCAGGCCACCGACGAAATCGAGGTAGCGGGTGCCGTCGGCGTCCCAGAGCCAGCTGCCCTCACCCCGCACGAACACCGCGGGCGCAGGGGGGTAGGTGTTCATGAGCGAAGTCGGCTTCGCCGCGGTCATGCGTTGACCATGGTGCCCAGGCCTCGGCGGGTGAAGACCTCGAGGAGCAGGGCATGGGGAACCCTGCCGTCGAGGATGTGGGCGTGGCCCACACCTCCCCGCACGGCCCGGACGCACGAGCGGATCTTGGGGATCATGCCGCCGGTGAGGGTGCCGGCGGCGAGCAGCGACTCGAGCTCGTCGACGGTCACCGATGTGATCAGGCTGGAGGGGTCGGACGCGTTGGCCAGCAGTCCGGGGACGTCGGTGAGGTACACCAGCTTCTGGGCGCCCAGGGCGGCGCCGATGGCCGCCGCCGCGGTGTCGGCGTTCACGTTGTACGCCTGGCCCTCGGTGTCGCTGCCGATGGTGGCCACCACGGGGATGAGCTCCTCCACCAACAGCCGTTCGATGATCTGGGGGTTGACGCCGACGATGTCGCCCACGAAGCCCAGCTCGGGCGAGCGGGCACTGGCACTGAGGAGCCCGGCGTCCTCACCCGACAGGCCCACGGCCAGCGGATCGTGGACGTTGATGGCGGCCACGATGTCGCGGTTGACCTTGCCCACCAGCACCATGCGGGCGATGTCGAGGGTGTCGGCGTCGGTGACGCGGAGGCCGTCGAGGAACTCCGGCTCCTTGCCCAGGCGGGCCATGAGGTGGCCGATCTGGGGGCCGCCGCCGTGCACCACCACGGGGCGCATGCCCACCGAGCGCATGAGCACCACATCCTGGGCGAACAGAGCGGCGAGCTCGGCGTCGGCCATGGCCGCCCCCCCGTACTTGACCACCACGATCTTGCCCCAGAAGCGGCGGATGTAGGGCAGGGCCTCGGCCAGCACGGCCGCCTTGTCGGAGGGGGCCAGGCGACCCGTTCGGTGGGCGCCCACCAGATCGCTGCCGCCGGCCGCGTTGCCGGGGGCTCCGCTGTCGGTGTCCGCGACTTCGGTGTCGGCGTCGGTTCCCGTCATGACGTGCGCATGTTCTCGTCGATGTACCCGGGAGTGAGGTCGTTGGTGAGCAGGCTGGCGTGGCCTGCGCCCAGGCCCAGGTCGGCGACGATCTCCACCTGCCGGCCGGCCATGTGACTGGCCAGGGCGGCGCCATCGTGGCCGGCCGCCACCCCCCCGGCGCACACGGTGATGCCGCCGTAGGCCACCGACACGAGATCGGGGTCGAAGGTGACGCCGGCGCTGCCCAACTCGCTGATGATGCGCCCCCAGTACGGATCAGCCCCGTAGAGCGAGCACTTGACCAGTTGGCTCTCGGCCACCTTGCGGGCGGCCCGGGCGGCGTCGTCGTCGGTGGCCGCCCCCACGACCTGCACGGTGACCACCTTGGTGGCACCCTCGGCGTCGTCGGCCATCTGGGCAGCCAGGCTGGCACACGCCTCGGCCAGGGCGTCGCGGAACACCGTCCCCGACGGCGCCGACCCCCGGCCGCCGGAGAGCACCATGACGGTGTCGTTGGTCGACGTGGCCCCGTCGACGGTGAGCTCGTTGAACGAGTGTCCGACGGCGACGCCCAACGCCGCCGCCAGGTCGGCGGAGCCCACCGCGGCATCGGTGGTGAGCACTGCCAGCATGGTGGCCATGTTGGGTGCGAGCATGGCCGCCCCCTTGGCCATCCCCCCGATGGTGAACCCGGGGCGGTTGACCACGACCTGTTTGGCCACGGTGTCGGTGGTGAGGATGGCGGCGGCGGCAGCGACACCAGCGGCAGGGTCGGCGCTGCGGGCCTGCGCGAGGGGAGCGACACCGGATGCCACGGCATCGATGTCGAGGGGGATACCGATCAGCCCGGTGGAGCACACCAGGACCTCCTCGGGGGCGCAGCCGAGGGCCTCGGCCACCAGGGCACAGGTGTGCTCGGCGTGGTTGCGCCCGGTCGAGCCGGTGGCGGCATTGGCGTTGCCGCTGTTGAGGATCACCGCCGCCGCCCGCCCGCCGGTAGCGGCCAGATGGGCCCGGGAGACCTCGACGGGCGCAGCCGGCGCCTTGTTGGTGGTGAACACGGCGGCGGCGGTGACGGCCCTCCCGTCGTCGGTGGCCACCAGGGCCAGGTCGAGGGCGGCGGGGTCCGCCTTCACCCCACAGTGGACCCCGGCGGCCACGAACCCGCCAGGCGCGGTGACGCTCACGGGTAGATCCCGATGGCGGAGAGGCCGGCGGACTCGTCGAGGCCGAGCACCAGGTTGGCGCATTGCACAGCCTGGCCGGCGGCACCCTTGACCAGGTTGTCGAGGGCCACCAGCACCAGGACCCACCCCGTGCGCTCGTCGTAGCGAGCGGTGAGGTGAGCGGCGTTGGAGCCCCAGGTGGCCTTGGTCGACGGTGACGTCGGCCCCACCACGACGAACGGCTCACCCTCGTAGGCGGCGCCCAGGGTGTCGAGCAGGTCAGCGGTGGACGTGGCCCGGGTTGGCCGGCCGTAACAGCTGGCGAGAATTCCCCGCGTCATGGGCGCCAGATGGGGCGTGAACAAGACGGTGCCGCCGATGGCCTGTTCCATCTCCGGTGTGTGCCGGTGGTCGAGCAGGCCGTAGGCGGTGAAGTTCTCGTCGACGGTTCCGAAGTGGGTGGCGTGGCTGGCCGCCCGCCCGGCGCCGGACACGCCGCTGGCGGCGTCGACCACCATGCCCGAGGCCTCGATCACGCCGGCGCTCACCAGCGGGGCCAGGCCCAGGGCGGCTGCGGTCGGGTAGCAGCCGGGGGCGGCAACCGCGTCGGCCTTGGCCACCGCCTCGCGGTGGTGCTCGGGCAACCCGTAGGCGAACCGGCTCAGAAGGTCGGGTGCGGTGTGGGCTTCGCCGTACCAGCGCTCGTAGACGGCCGGGTCGGTGAGACGAAAGTCGGCAGCCAGGTCGACCAGAGCGCAGCCCCGCGCCAACAGGTCGGCGGCCAGGTGCTGGGACTTCCCGTGAGGAAGGGCGGTGAAGACCAGGTCGACGTCGTCGGCCAAGTCGGTCGTGAAGGGGGTGAAGTCGACTCCGGCGTAGGCCGTCGCCAGGCTCGGGTAGAGCTCGGCGATCGGCGTTCCCGCCTGGGTGTCGCCGGTGGCGAAGGCCACCTCGAGCTGGGGGTGCGTTGCGCACAGGCGCATGAGCTCGGCGCCCGCGTACCCGGACGCCCCGACGATGCCAACCCTGTGCATCGCTCCATCATGCACGAATGTGCAGTGCAATGCACATTCGGAGGCCAGCGCGGCTACCGCTGGCCAGTTTGGGCGCCCAAAGCGATGGCCCGGGCACCCGGCCCGGGCCATCGCCGGTCACAAGGGTCAGCTGATGCAGCTGGCGGGTACGGCGACGACGAACGAGTTGTTCGTCCACCTGTTGTTGTCGCACGGCGGATCGATGTTGGAGTCGTACAGGTCGTGGACCCCATTCCGAGTGGCGGTGTTGAACTTGATCGTGTTGTCCCTGCCGTTGGGAGGGGCGAGGGATCCGGGAGGCGAGATGCTGCGCCTGCCGACGCTGATCCCATCTTGTGCGTTGCCGTTGACGATGTTGCTGGCGATGGTGTTGTTGAAGCCGAACACCCGGATGCCGTCACCGGGCACCGCACCATTGAAGCCGTTGTTCCTCACCGTGTTCCCGCTGACGTTGGTGCCGTTGACACCACCGAACAGGGAAATCCCGTCGAGGCCATTGCCGGTCACCTTGTTGGTGTAGATCTTGTTCCCAGGGCTGACGCCGGGCTCGATCCGGATGCCGTCGTTGTCACAGAAGTTGCCCTCCCGGCAGGCCACGTTGTTCTGCACGGTGTTGTTCTTCACTAGGTTGTCGACGGCCGGGGCCGAGGTGAAGGGATGGTCGCTGTCGCTGTTCTGGTAGATGCCGATCCCGCTGAACGGACCGTTTCGGAGGGCGCTGTTCTGGGTGATCTGGTTGCCCGACGAGCCCTCGATGGCGATCCCGTCGCCGTAGAGAGTGCCGGGCGAGGCGCCGACGTTGCCCTTGGCGACAATCCGGGTGACGGTGTTGCCGCCCCCGTTCTGGATCACCACACCGCCGTCGAAAGCGGTCACCGTGCCGTTCGTCACCTTCACTCCGGTGTGGCCCGGGATGAGGACCCCGGCCCCGTCTCCGGGAGCCGGCGTCCCCGAGATCGTGTGGCCGTTCAGGTTGAGGACGATGTTGTCGGCCCCGATCACCAGCCCGTTGTTGGGGCAGGGCCCGAGGTTGGCGGTGAGTGTGGTGTTGGCCGTGATCGTGTCGCCGCAACTCAGGCCGGCAGCGTGGGCCGCCGGTGCGGCGAGCACTCCGGCACCCACTGCCAGTGAGCTGGCGAGCGCCAAGCGCCTGAGTGTCGTCTTCATTTCCACTCTTCCCTCCCTGATCCACCTATGAAGCACACGGCCTACCACCGAGTAATTGCGTCAAGCAATAGGTGTTTGCAACCTCTACCCAGCTGAGCTGTCGGTCCAAGAAGTCGCCGGCTGACTCAGCCCCGCAGGCGAGCGCCGAAGGCCGACTCGACGGCGTCGATGCACTGGGCGCGCCGCGCTGTCAGCTCGTCCTCGGCCAGGGTGTGGTCGAGGGCGGAGAAGCGCAGGCGGAAGGCCAGGCTGCGACAGTGGTCACCGAGCTGAGGCCCCCGGAACACATCGAACAGCCACAGATCTTCCAGAGCCTCACCGCCTGCCGCCCTGAGGGCGGCGGCCACCGAGCCGGCAGCCACGTCGTCACCCACGACGAAAGCCAGATCGACGTCGGCCGACGGGTAGCGGCTCACCGGCCGGTAGATCCGTGGGCGACGGGGGGCGGCGAGCAGCGCGCCGAGGTCGACGTCGAGACAGGCCACCGGGCCGGCCAGCTCGTGGGCCGCCAGCACGTCGGGGTCGATCTCACCCAGGGAGCCGATGGGCGTCGAGCCCACCACCAGATCGGCACTGCGGGTGGGGTGCAGCCCTGCCGGGGACGCGGGCACCACGGCGACGGGCTCCAGGCTCATGGCGTCGACCAGCGTGGTCCACACCTTGGCGGCGTCGGTGGCGGTGCGGCCGGCCAGCACCAGAGCCAGTCGCTCGGGCTCGGCGGGACGCTCCTGGCCGGCAGGCGGGGGCAGGAACACGTGGCCGATCTCGAACAGCGCCACCTCGGTGTCGCGTTGGGACCGATTGGTGACCAGGGCCCGCAGCAGCCCCGGAAGCAGTGACGTGCGCAGCACCGACTCCTCCGCGGCCAGCGGGTTCTCCACCTCCACCGCCTCGGTGGGTAGGCCGGCGCGGGCCAGGTCGTCGGGCGCCAGGAAGGAGGTGGCCCACGCCTCGCTGAGACCGGCGCCTACCAACAGCTGGCGCACCCGCCGCCGGTCGCGCTGGTAGGGCGACAGGCCTCCGCCCAGGGCGGCGGTCAGGGGCAGGGTCCGGGGGATGCGGTCGTAGCCGTGGTGGCGAGCCACCTCCTCGATGACGTCGATCTCCCGCTCGCTGTCGGGCCGCCACGACGCGACGGTGACGGTGAAGTCGCCCGCGCCGCCACTTCGGGGTTCGCAGGTGAACCCGATGGGCTCGAGATACCCGCTGACGTCGTCGGGCGTCAGCGCCGTGCCCAGGATGGCGTTGACCCGGGCCGTGCGCACCACCACCCGAGGGCGCTGGGGCAGAAGGCCCCGGACCTCGACGGGCGCTCCGGCCACGCCGGCACCTGCCACCTGGGCGGCCAGCTGGGCGAACCGGGCGACGGCACGGTCGGTTCCTTCGGGGTCGACCCCGCGCTCGAAGCGCACCGAGGCCTCGGTGCGCAGCCCCAGACGTTTGGACGTGTGGGCGATGGCCATGGGCACGAACCAGGCGGCTCCGAACAGCACGGTGGACGTGGCCTCGGAGATCTCGCTCGACGCCCCTCCCATGATGCCGCCGATTCCCACCGGCGTTCCTTCGGCGTCGCAGATGAGGCAGTCATCGGGCCCAACCGGGCGCTCCACCTCGTCGAGGGTGACGACCACCTCGCCCTGGCGGCCGCGGCGCACCGACAGGCCGCCGCCAGGGAGACGGTCGAGGTCGTAGGGGTGGTTGGGCTGGCCGCCCTCCAACATCACGTAGTTCGACACGTCGACCACGTTGTTGATGGGCCGCATGCCGGCAAGCGTCAGACGGGACGCGAGCCATGCCGGCGACGGCCCCACGACGACGCTCTCCAACCGGGCGGCGATGAACCGGGGGCACAGGTCGTCGGCGTCCACGACCACGCTGGTCTTGGCCGGTTCACCGCCGGGCAACTCGCCCACGTCGGGCAGGGTGAAAGGCACGCGCAGGCGGGCTGCCAGGTCGCGGGCCACGCCGGCCACCGACAGCGCATCGGGACGGTTGGGCGTGATGTCGAGATCGAACACCACGTCGGCGTGGATGCCCAGCGCATCGGAGAGCGCAGTGCCCGCTGGTGCGTCGGGCGCCAGGACGAGGATGCCGCTGTGGTCGTCGGACAGACCCAGTTCGGCGGCCGAGCACAACATGCCGTCGGACCACTGGCCGCGGACCTTGCGGCGCCCGATCTCGAAATCACCTGGGAGCCTGGCTCCCGGGCGGGCGAGGGGTACCAGGTCGCCGGGACCGAAGTTGTAGGCCCCGCACACGACGCGCACGGTCGAGCCGTCACCGGGGTCGACGTCGACCAGCTGGACCCGGTCGGCACGGGGATGAGGCGACGTGGTCAGCACCCGGGCCACCACGACCTGGTCGAGGCCCTCCCCCACTTCCTGGACGCCCTCGACCACCAGGCCGAGCTGAGACAGCGCCGCCGCCAGGTCGGCGGGGTCACCCTCGATGGGCGCGAACTCCCGAAGCCAGGAAAGCAGTGCCCTCATCCCGACACGATAGGCGCCGGCGGCAGAGGACGATCTCGGTTTCCGGCGGGTCGGCCATGGCAGTCTGAGCCCATGAACGAACAGAGCCAGTCACCGGTTTCCCCCCGTCTCGTCGTCGGCGCCCTCCTCGTGGTGCTGCTCGTCGTGTTCACCCTCGAGAACCGGCAGCAGACCAAGATCCGCTTCATTCTCCCCGAGGTGAAAGCCCCACTGTGGGTGGCGCTGCTGGGCGCTGCGCTGATCGGGGCGGTGGCCGGTGCTCTGCTCAGCCGCCACCGGCGGGATGTCTAGAACTGCGAGAGGAAGCGGACGTCGTTGGTGAGCAGGTGACGGAGGTCGTCGAGGTCGTGGCGAACCTGGGCGCAGCGGTCGATGCCGAAGCCGAAGGCGAAGCCCGTCCACTCCTCGGGGTCGATGCCAACGGCGGCGAACACGTTGGGGTCGACCATGCCCGCACCTCCCAGCTCGATCCATCCCGACTGGGAGCACACCCGGCAGCCTTCGCCGTGGCAGAAGATGCAGGTGACCTCGAACTCGGCCGATGGCTCGGTGAACGGGAAGTACGAAGGCCGCAGCCGGGCGTGGATCGACTCGCCGAAGTAGGCGGCCGTGAACGCCTCGATGGTGCCGGCCAGGTCGCCGAAGGTGATGCCACGGTCGACGACCAACCCCTCGATCTGGTGGAACACCGGCAGGTGGCGGGCATCGGGGGTGTCGCGGCGATAGCAACGCCCGGGAGCGACCATGCGGATGGGCGGCGGCTGCGACGCCATCACCCGGATCTGCACCGGCGAGGTGTGGGTACGGAGCAACACCGACTCGGGCGCCCCCAGCTTCAGGTAGAGGGTGTCCCACATGCTGCGCGCGGGGTGGGCGGGGGGCATGTTGAGGGCCTCGAAGTTGTACCAGTCGGTCTCCACCTCGGGCCCCTCGGCCACGGTGTAGCCCATGGCCACGAACACGTCCTCGAGGTCGTCGCGGGCCTGGGTGACCAGATGGAGGTGACCGCGCTGGGGCCGGCCGACGATCTCGGTGACGTCGAGGCGGTCGGCGGCCAGCCGGTCGGCCCGCTCGGCCGCCTCCAGCGCCCGGCGGCGCTCGGCCACAGCCTCCTCCACCACCGCGCGGGCCTCGTGGATGGCCCGACCCTGCTCTCGCCGCTCCTCGATGCCGAGCCCGCCCAAGGCCCGGTGCAACGCCGCGAACGGCGAGCGCTTGCCGAGGAACTCGTGCTGGGCGGCGTCGAGGTCGGCCACCGAGGTGGCGGCGGACACCCGGGCCAGCGCGTCTGCTTCGATCTGGGCCGGAGACGTCGACGACCCGGCGACGCTCACGGCGCCAGTTCCTCGGGGATGCCGGTGGGCAGGGTGAAGCGGAAGGTGGATCCCCGGCCCACCTCGGACTCCACCACGAGCGAGCCACCGTGGGCCTCGACCAGTCCCCGGCTGATCCACAGACCCAGACCCGAGCCGGTGGGACGGGTCTCGGCCCGGCGGAAGAACTTGCTGAAGACCCGGCGCAGGTCGGAGTCGGGAATCCCCTCTCCCTTGTCGGCCACGGCCACCGCCAC
>DATAQC010000022.1:0-5802 GCA_036264885.1 Acidimicrobiales bacterium
GTGCAAGAGCCGGCGATGGGAGCGAACCGATGGACAGGCGAGGGCACAGGTTCGATCTGGGTGACCGAACGTGGCAAGGCCAGGCCAACTGCCTGGGGGTCGATCCCGACCTCTTCTTCCCCGAGCGGGGAGCGTCCACCCGCGAGGCCAAGTCCGTGTGCCGCGGATGCGTCGTGCGTGAGAACTGCCTCGAGTACGCCCTCGTGAACGGCGAGAAGTTCGGGATCTGGGGCGGTCTGTCCGAGCGGGAGCGCCGCCGCATCCGTCGCCAGCGCGCCGGTGGGCGGCGCGACGTGGGCGCCACCGCCTGATTCCGGCGTCCTCCCGGTCGCCGCCCTCCACGACGGGCTGCGACCGGCGGGGCGCCGCCTCATCGACACGATCGGGCGGCCAGGCGGGCTTCGATGGTCCGGGCGGGGTCGACGTCGAGCTCGGCCCGGCGCCGGGGATCGACGGCGTCGACCACCGCGGCCGGCGCCAGGCCGACCAGCTCGGCCCGCTCGACGTCCGCCCTGGCAGCTACGGCGTCGTAGACCAGGTCGGGCCCCACGCGGAGGGGGTCGGTGAGGTTGGTCGACACCTGGGCGCGCCCTCCGACGTCGAGCCCGAGGGCCCGGACACCGGGCCCCCGAACCGCGGCGGCCACGGCCCGGGCCACCGACGGCTCCATACCCGGGGCCAACCACAGGTTGTAGGCGACCAGCACCTCCCGGGCCCCGGCGCACACGGCGCCGGCGGTGGGGTGAGGGACCGCCGGTCCCGCATCGGGTGCCAAGTCGACGAAGGCCCGGCTGCGCACGTCGGGCAGCGGCCGTTCCGGCCCGTAGAGAAAGACGGGAAGCTCCAGCTCGGCGGCTGCCCAGGTGGCGAAGCGGTCGCGTGCGTCGACGGCGTCGACGAACGGGGTGGCGCGGAGGGCGACGAAGGGCACCACGTCGACGGCTCCGAGCCGGGGATGGGCTCCGGTATGAGCGCCCAGGTCGATGGCGGCCACGGCGTGGGCCGCCACCGACCGCACCGCGGCCTCGAGGTCGCCGTCGAGATCGGCGGCCAGGGTCAACACCGCCCGGTTGTGATGGGGATCGACGTGGACGTCGAGAAGGGACCGGCCGGCGCAGGCGGCGACGGCGTCGACGACGGCGGTTCGCTGCCCCTCACTGATGTTGACGACACACTCGAGCACACTGCCAGTGTGGTCCTTGTACCGTCCGGGGGCGATGCACACCGGCCTGGCCCTCCCGCATTTCGGTCCCTCGGCGCCCGGGGTCGAGCTGCCGGGGTGGCAGGCGGTGCGGGAGCTGGCCCGGCGGGCCGACAGCCTCGGTTTCGAGTCGCTGTGGCTGGGAGACCAGCCGGGCGGCGCCGACCCCCTGGTCACCCTCTCGGCGTTGGTCCGGATCACCTCGCGGCCCGGGATCGGGACTCTCGCGCTCGATGCCTTCCTGCGCCCTCCGGCGGTGCTGGCCAAGGCCCTGGCCACCCTCGACGTGGTGTCGGGCGGCCGCACGATCGTGGGTCTGGGCGGCGCTCGGGGTGAGGACGCGGCCCGGCTGGCCGAGGTGTGCCAGGTCCTGGTGGGGATGTTCGGCGGCGGGCCCTTTTCGTTTGCCGGCGCTCACGTCCGGGTGACCGAGGCCCGTTGCCTGCCCCTCCCCGTGCAGCGGCCGCACCCCCCGATCTGGCTGGCCGGTGGCGACGACCGACTCCTCGACGTGGTTGCCCGTCACGGGCAGGGTTGGACCACGGCGTGGACCTCGACCCCTGCCGCCTATGGCGAACGCCTCGGTGCTCTGGAGGCGGCCTGCGCCCGGGTCGGGCGAGACCCGACCACCGTGACCCGCTCCCTGGGGCTCACTGCGCTAGTGGGTGAGGACGAGGCCGACCTGCGCCGCCGGTTCCGCCACCTGTGCGACCTGGCCCCGGCGCCGGGCCCGGCCAGCGTCGACAGCTTCGACGAGTGGCGCCGGACACGGCTGGTGGGCACGGTGGAGGAGGTGGGCGCCCAGCTCGACGAGTGGGCCTCCCTGGGCATCGACACCGTGGTGGTCTGCGCCGCCGGCGGCCCGTTCTCGGTGATGGGGCGCGACGACGTGGCGATGTGGGCCGCAGCCTGTAGCCTGGTTACGTCATGAACCTCGGAGCCCCCGAACTAGTCGCAATCCTCATCATCGTGTTCCTCCTGTTCGGCGCCACCCGGCTTCCCAAGCTGGCCCGGTCGCTGGGCGAGGCGTCGAAGGAGTTCAAGAAGGGCGTGGAGGATTCCGAGAGGGAACACAAGTCCTCGGCGCCCAGGCCCGACGACAAGGTCACCATGACCAACGCCGAGCTCGACGCCCTCCTCGCCGAGCGCGAGGCCCGAGGGCGCCGGGACGCGCCACCCACCTCCCCGTAGAGGGAACCCGGCGGCGCTCGCCGTCGTTCTCATGGCAGGTAGTGGGGTTCCGACGTGGGAAGAAGTCGCTCAGAGCCATGGGCGCTTCCTCTACACGGTCGCCTACCGCCTGACCGGGAACGACGACGACGCGCAGGATCTCGTGCAGGAGGTGTTGCTCCGGGTCCGAAAGGGCCTGGCCACCTACCAGCCCGGGAACCTGGAGGGATGGTTGAGCCGTATCACCACGAACACCTTCCTCGATGAGGTCCGCTGGCGTCGACGCCGTCCCTCCGAGGTGATGGCCGACGAGCCCGACCGGGTGCTGCCACCCATCGAGGGGGCCGATGTGGCCCTGGAGTCCCAGGTCCTCTCCGCCGACATCCAGGCCGCCCTGGCCCGCCTTCCCGACGAGTACCGGGCCGTCGTCGTGCTGTGCGACGTGGTGGGCAACTCCTACGAGGAGATCGCCGAGGCGTTGAACATCCCGCTCGGCACCGTCCGCAGCCGCATCCACCGGGGGCGGGCCCAACTGCGCAAAGCGCTGGCGAGCGGAGGACACCGTGACGGCCGCTAGCGGGCACGTGGGCGACGCCCTGAGCGCCCTCCTCGACGGCGAGCTCCATGGCCCCGAGGCCGAGGCGGCCCGCGCTCACCTGGCGAGCTGCGCGATGTGCGCGGCCGAGAGCATCGCCGTCACCCAGGCCCGGTCGTGGCTCCGAAGCCTCCCCCCCGTCGAGCCTCCTGCGGACTTCTACGTCCGGCTGTTCGCCGACGACGCCGACGACGCCAACGACGCCGGCGACGGCGGCGACGCGCGCGAGGCCCACGACGCCCCGGACGCCACGGTGACCTCCCTTGTCGTCTCCCGGCGGTCGCGCGTGCGCGCCGGCGTGGCCGCCATGGCCGCCTGTGCCGCCGCCACCGGGGTCGTGCTCGGGCTGGTGTCCCCTCACGACTCGCCGACCACGCCGCCGGTGACCCGGTTCATCGAGGCTCATGCCACGGCGGTGGGTGACGGTGACCCGGTGAGCCAGTTGGCTCCCGCCGTCGTGCCCGTCGCCTTCCGGCCATGAGGGCCTCCGTCGCCGGCTGCGCCTTCGTCCTCCTGGTCAGCGTCCCCGCGCCCGCCCTCGCCGTCCCGGCCGGACCAGGGGCCGGCCCCACGGGCAGTGCCGGCCCCACCGGCAGTGCCACCCCTGGCGGCACGGTCGGCGACGCCCAGAACCCCTTCGAGGCGTCCCGCCAGGCCGCAGACCGCTTGTCGTTCATCGGGCTGGTGGACGTCACCTGGGACGACACCACGGGCTCTCACTCCGACCGCCTGACCGTGCAGGCGTCCGGGGGCTCCTTCCAGGTCCAGGGCGGGGCGACGTTGATGGCCGAGCCGGGTGGGGCCACCATGGTCCGCCGCCCGGCCGGCGACTGGGACCTGCTGTGGTCGGGGACGGCCGACTCCGCCAGCCGCCCCGACCTGTCCGCCAAGTACGAGGTCACGCCTTCCCAGCCGTCGCCCACCCAGGTGGCGTCACGGCCCACCAACGTCGTCGAGGTCAGGCAGTCGGGAGCCCTCCGGGAGCGCCTGTTCCTGGACGCCGAGAACGGGCTCCTCCTGCGGCGCGAGCAACTCGACCAGACCGGTCACGTGGCGCGCGTGGTGGCGTTCTCGGTCATCGACCTCGATCCCCAGATCGCCGCCCCGGTGACGCCGGCCCGGCTCTCCGACCACTCGCCTCAACGGCTGTCGTCGGTGGCGGCGCCCGTGGTCCTGCCCGAGGGGTACCGGCGCGTGGACGCCTACCGGGAGCAGGGTGTCGTGCAGGTGCTCTACAGCGACGGCCTGTACGACCTGTCGGTGTTCGAGCAGCGGGGGGGCCTGGCGGGAGCCGACCTGCCGGCGAAGGGCGAGAAGGTCGGGGTGGGTACGGGGAAGGGCTGGGTCTACGCCTGGCCCGGGGGCCAGGTGCTGGTGTGGCACCGGGGCCACACCGTCTACTCGCTGGTCAGCGAGGCCCCGGTCGACCAGCTGGTGGCCGTGGCCAAAGCGCTGCCCTCCACCGGGGGATCGTCGCTGGTCGACCGCATGCGCCGGGTGTGTCGGAGCCTGGTCGAGCCCATCGCTGCCTGAGCGCGGGGGGAACACGCCCCCCTGGACTCAACGCCTGATGGAGACGACGGAGCCGGTGGTCGGGCCCCCCGAGAGTCGTTCGAGACGGCGGCGGCGGGCGATGCGGCGCCGCTCACGCTCGGACGCGCCGCCCCAAACGCCGTGATCGATGCCGTTGGCCAGGGCGTACTCCAGGCAGGGCGACTTGGCGGGGCAGTCAACACAGACGCGCCGGGCCACCTCGACGCCCACCCCGTCGCTCGGAAAGAACAACGACGGCGGCTTGTCCCGGCAATTTCCCTCGGCCATCCACAGGGTGTCCATCGACCCTCCTCTTCGGCCCCACTCCCACGAACAACGAAATGGGTCGGTTGTTGGTTCCATCTGTCCTACGGAGACCGGGCCCAAGATGGATCGCCGAACCTCGCCGCAAGTGTACGAGAAGCGGCCGTGTAGCCTGAATCGATGAGCGAGCACCGAAGTGAAGCGGAGGAGCGCAGCTCACGGCGAGCACAGCGCCCCTGCTCAGCGGGGCGGCCGCCGAAGACGGCGACCCAATGAGCACAGTGCCTGTGGAAGAGGACCAGCGAGCCCCCCGGGGCCACGTGCGGATCATCTACCTGGGCCCCGTCGCTCCCCATTGGGAGGTCGTCTCCCAGTTCGGCGGCGACCGCAACGCGGTGGAGTCGTTCAAGGAACGGGCGACCGCCCGCCTGCTCCTGCTGCCCCCCCACGACCCCCAGTTCCGCCGCAACCGTGAGCGGGTGGTGCGCGATGCGGAGCGGGAGGCGCTGATCCTGGAATGGGATCTCGGCGTGCCCGACGAGGAGCTCGACGAAAGCAACGCCTGACACTGCGCATCCTTCACCGGTCGTTCACCCTGCGTTCATCCGTCGTTCAGGCTCCCGCCTTGCCCCTTCCGTAGGGTGACGCCCGTGCAGCCACTCCTGAGGAGAGACCCCTTGAAGCGACGCGTTCCCGTCGGACTCGCGGTCGTGTGCGCCTTCGCCCTGGTGGCGTCGGCATGCGGCAGCAGCACCAAGTCGGCCACCGACACCACGGGGTCGACGCCGACCAGCGCGGCGGCGGGCGCCAAGGACACGGCCAGCCTCTCGGGTGCCGGTTCCACCTTCGTCCAGAGCATGCTGCAAGAGTGGATCAAGCAGTACGGCAAGGCCGCCCCGGGCGTGAGCATCAACTATCAGGGCGTGGGCTCGGGCGCCGGCATCCAACAGCTCACGTCGAAGACCGTCGACTTCGCCGGCTCCGACGTTGCTCTCAAGCCCGAGGAGCAGGCGGCCACGGGCGGCGCCGGATCAGTGGT
>DATAQC010000040.1:0-33510 GCA_036264885.1 Acidimicrobiales bacterium
GCCGGTGACGGTGCGACACCCGGGCGACTGGGTCAACGTCGACGACGCACCCGACGAGTCGGTGGTGGTGTCGGGCACAACGCTGGTGGTGGCGGCCGAGGTGTTGGTGGGTGAGCCCGCCGCGGTGTTGGAAGGCGCGGCGTAGGCGCTGGCCGGTCCGGCGGGGGTGACGGCCACGGGGCCGGCGACGATTGGGCCGGGGCCGGGGCCGGGGCCGGGGCCGGGGGTGGCCGGGCCGGCGACGGTAGCGACGCTCACCGACGGCTCGGTGGGAGCCGGGGCGGGTGTCGTGGGGTCGGTAGTGGCCGGAGCGGGCGCGGTCGTGGCGGGCGGAGCCTCGGCCACGGTGGTGGGCGGAGCGTCGGTGGGACCAGGAACGGGACCGGTCGTGGCGGGCGGAGCATCAGCCACAGTCGTGGGCGGCGCGGCCACGGTGGTGGGAGGCGCCTCGGTCGTGGGAGGGGCGGCAACGGTGGTGGGAGGCGCAGCCACGGTGGTGGGGGGCGCGGCAGTGGTGGAAGGGGCGGCCACGGTGGTGGATGGCGCCGCGGTGGTCGGAGGCGCGGCAGTGGTGGGAGGCGCCTCGGACGCGGTATCGGCGACTGCCGGACGAGACGTGAGGATCAACAGGAACCCGACAGCCAGCAGGCCGAACACGGCCCACACGACTGCACTGGCCATCCTGGGATGCTCGGTCCTGCCCACCATCGACTCGACACCCTCACTACCACCGGTACGGGCGACGCGGGGGCACCCACGTCCCCCAAGCCGCGGTTGTCTACCACGCCGTCCCCGGCAGGGCAAGGGACGAAGGAGAAGGAGGTCGTTCTACCGGCCAGCCAGGTGGTGCAGGACGACGGCGGCGGCGGTGGCCACATTGAGCGAGTCCACACCGTCGGCCATGGTGATCCGCACCCGGCGGTCGGCCGCCGCCAGCGCCGCCGCCGACAGGCCCGGGCCCTCGCCGCCCACCAGCACGGCCCTGCGACCTCCCGCCTCGACCTGGCGGACATCGATGGCGTCGGGGGCCGGGGTGAGGGCCAGTACGTCGAAGCCCAGACCCTGGAGCGCGGCAATGGCACCCGGCCACTCCTGGGCCCGGGTGTAGGGAACGCTCAGGACGTGGCCCATCGACACGCGCGTGGAGCGGCGGTAGAGGGGGTCGGCCGTGGTGGGGTCGATCACGACGGCACCGGCGCCGAGGGCGGCGGCATTACGGAACAGGGCTCCGAGGTTCTCGTGGTCGTTGACCCCTTCGATTACCACCACCAGGTCGGTGGCGCCGACGGTGGTGGCCAGGTCGGGGAGGGGTCGGCGGTCGGCCGAGGCCAGCGCGCCCCGGTGAAAGTTGAAGCCGCCGATGGCATCGACCACCGCCTGGGTGGCCAGGTAGACGGGAGCGTCGACCGGGGTCAGGTCGTCGGCCAGTGAGCGCAGGCCGCGGTCGGTTACCAGCAGGCAGCGCACCCGGTAGTCGGAGCGCACCAGGCGGCGGACCACCAGCGGACCCTCGACGACGAAATAGCCATTGCCGTCACCGTCCGGCCGCTCGAGCCGCCGGCGCAGGACAGGGTCGTTGAGTCCGCTGAAGTCGCCGACTCGAGTATCGCTCGGGTCGTCGATGGGGATGATCGTGGCTACGCCGACCATTGTGGTCGAGGACCGCCTCAAGGAGGTCCCGCCGGCGGCCGATACCCGTCCTGTGACGAGGGCCCGGCCGTGATCGACCTCGACCACCTCGATGCCAGCCTCGACCTGGCGCTGTCCGAGGAGGTCCGGGCACACCGCTCGGTGGCCATCGCGTCGTCCGCCACCTTCAACGTCTACCGGGAGGCCGCAACCCCGCCGGCGGTGATCTCCCGGGCGCCGTCACCACCACGGCGCCGCCCGTCAACCCGGCCCTCAGGGGCCCAGCCGTCAGCGGCGCGGTCCTCACCGCTGGCCCCGGCCGACAGCGTCTGGCAGGGCCTCGACATCGCCCAGCACGCCAAGGCGGTGGTGGAGCTGGTTCGCCAGGGCCGGCTGGCCGAGGCCGACCTGCACATAGCCGCCCACCGCGACCTGGCCCGAGTCACCGGGCTGGCCGACCACCGGGCCGAGGCAATCGGCTGGGGCGTGATGCGCGCCCTTCTCGACGGCCACGAGGACGCCGCCCGTGCCGGCATCGAGGAGCTGAACGCCCTCGACCCCGAAGGTCGCGATCCCGAGAGCCAGGAACGCCTCTGGGCCCAGCGCCTGGCCGTCGCCCTGACCTGGGGCAGCGAGGACGAGCGCTTCGACGTGTTGGACCACTGCCGGCGGCGGGCCTACACCCAGGGCGACGTCGCCTGGCGCGGCCGGCTCACCGTGCTCCTCGCCGTCCTGGGCCGGACCGACGAAGCCACTCGCGACTTCGACGCCACTCTGGCTTCGGTGGCGAACGGGTCCGGCGGTGAGGCGTGGCTCGATCTGGTCACCGACCTGGCCGAGGCTGCATGGGTGCTGGGCGACGCCGCCCGCAGCCGTCTGGCCGCCCAGCGCCTGACCCGGGCGGTGCCCGGGCGGGTGGTGGTGGTCGGCCGGGCATGGGTGTGCAAGGGCTCGGTGGACTACTACCGGGCGCACGCCGTCGCCGCCCAGGCCTGTTAGAGAGCGGCTCGCGGCGTCAGCCGTAGTGGCAGCTGCACTGGCAGGCGTACCCGGAGGCCGCCTCGCTCATCTCCGCCGGCCAGAACTCGGTGCAGTCCTCGTGATTGCCGTTGATGCAGTTCTGGCTCTGGTTCTTGGAGGCGAGAGCGGCCACGCCGACGCCCATGGCCACGCAGGAGGTGACGGCAGCCACCGCCAGGCGGCTGCGGGCGGCGTTGTGGCAGTCGCGGCTGGGCTTGATGAAGCCCAGGCCCCGGTCGTCGTACTTGCCGGGCTTGGCGCCCAACAGGGGCGCCCCGCAGTCGACGGCGTCGGCGAAACGGAAGGGGATGAGGGTGTAGCCCACGGCCAGCACCAGGATGGCCAGCACCACGCCGGCGATGATCTTCTGCTCTTTGGTGGCGGCGATCATCGGCCTGCCACCAGTGCCTCGGCGATCTGCACGGCGTTGAGCGCCGCTCCCTTGCGCAGGTTGTCGCCGGAGACGAACAGGGCCAGGCCCGAGGCGACGCCGGGGTCGCGGCGGATGCGCCCGACCAGGCAGGCGTCGATGCCGGTGGCCTGCAGCGGTGTGGGGACGTCGACGAGGGCGACCCCAGGGACGGCGGACAGGATCTCGGTGGCCCGGTCGGGGGGGAGGGCTTGGTCGAACTCGACGTTGAGCGACAGCGAGTGGCCCGTGTACACCGGCACTCGCACGCAGGTGCACGACACGGCCAGGTCGCCCAGGCCCAGGATCTTGCGGCTCTCGTTGCGGAACTTGTGCTCCTCGTCGGTCTCGGCGTCGACCAGGTTGCCGGCCAGAGGCACGACGTTGAAGGCGATGGGTGCGGGGAACACGCTGTGGGGAGGGAACGACCCGGCCACCCCGCTCGGGCCCGGTCTCCCGCTCGGGCCCGGTCTCCCGCTCAGGGGGCCGCTCGGGCCCAGGCCCGCCAGCTCAGTCGCCTGATCTCCGATCTTGGCCACCTGCTCGTCGAGCTCGGTGATCCCCTTGCGCCCGGCGCCCGACACCGCCTGGTAGGTGCTGACCACGACCCGGCGCAGGCCGGCCTCGTCGTGGAGCGCCTTGAGCACCGGCATGGCGACCATGGTCGTGCAGTTCGGGTTGGCCACGATGCCCTTGGGGATGTGGTCGAGGGCGTGGGGGTTGACGTCGGCCACGACGAGGGGCACGTCGTGGTCCATCCGCCATGCCGAGGAGTTGTCGATGACGGTGGCGCCGGCGGCGGCCACCGCGGGGGCGAGGGCGCGCGAGGTGGTGGACCCGGCCGAGAACAGCACCAGGTCGAGGCCGCGCCAGTCGGCGGCGGCGGCGTCCTCGACGGCGATGTCGACGCCGTTCCAGTCGAGTCGCTGCCCGGCCGAGCGGGCGGAGGCGAAGAGGCGGAGCTCGTCGACGGGGACGTGGCGTTCGGCCAGCACCGATCGCATCAGCGATCCGACTACTCCCGTGGCCCCGACGATTCCGATCCTCATCGGGCCCAGGGTACCGCTCGGATCATTTGGCGGGTCACTCCGCTTCGTCGGGCAGGTCGAGCCCGAAGGCGGTGTGCAGCGCGCGCACGGCCTTCTCCAGGTCGGGCGCCCGCACCACACAGCTGATCCGGATCGATGACGTGGAGATCATCTCGATGTTGATGCCGGCGTCGGCCAGGGCCTCGAACATGGCCGCGGCCACGCCGGGATTGGTCTTCATGCCCGCCCCCACCAGGCTCACCCGGCCGATCTCGGCGTCGTGGGTCACCCCGGCGGCGCCGATGTCGGTGGCCAAAGCCTCCGTGACCTTGAGGCCGGCGGGCAGGTCGGCCAGGGGCACGGTGAAGGAGATGTCGGTGGCCCCGTGGACGGAGACGTTCTGCACGATCATGTCGACGTTCACCGACTCGTCGGCCAGGGCGCGGAAGAGGTGGGCGGCGATGCCCGGCTGGTCGGGGACCCGCTCGATGGTGACCTTGGCTTCCGAGGCGTCGTGGGTGACGGCGGAGATGATGGCCTGTTCGATGCCTGCCTCCTTTGTGGTTGCTGGCTCCCGGGGGATGACCATGGTGCCCGGCTCCCAGGTGAAACTGGAGCGCACGTGCAGCGCCACCCCGTGGTTGCGGGCGAACTCGACCGATCGCAGGCTGAGCACCCGCCCGCCGGTGGCCGCCATCTCGAGCATCTCCTCATAGGACACCTGGGACAGCAGCCTGGCGCGGGGGACGACCCGGGGATCGGCGGAGTACACCCCGGCCACGTCGGTGTAGATCTCGCACGCATCAGCGCCGAGGGCGGCGGCCAGGGCGACGGCGGTGGTGTCGGACCCACCCCGCCCGAGGGTGGTGATGTCGCGCTGGCGCGACACACCTTGGAACCCCGCCACCACGACGACGTGGCCTTCGCCCAACGCTTCGACCAGGCGGTCGGCGCGGACCTCGAGGATCTTGGCTCGGCCGTGGGCGGAATCGGTGACGATCCCCGCCTGGCTCCCGGTGAACGACGTGGCTGCCATCCCCTTGTCCCAGATGGCAATGCACAGCAGGGCCATGGACACGCGCTCGCCCGCCGTCTGGAGCATGTCGAGCTCGCGCCCGGGCGGCGAAGCCGAGACCTCGTGGGCCAAGCCCAGAAGGTCGTCGGTGGTCTTGCCCATGGCGCTGACGACGGCCACCACGTCGTGGCCCTGCCTCTTGGTGCGCACCACGTGCTCGGCGACAGCCCGGAGCCGCTCGGGGTCGGCAACCGACGTGCCGCCGAACTTCTGGACGACGAGGCTCACAGGGCTGGGCGTGGCACGGGATGCACAGGTTACCGCGGCGGCCTCTCGGGGCGGCGAAAGGGGCCGAAGAGCCAGCAACTAGGTTGGTCGGCCGTGGTCACCCAGAACCAGAAGCGTGCCCGCCAGAAGCAGGGCCGTCAGGCTCGCCAGGAAGCGCTGGACGCCGCTCGCCGCAAGCGTGCCCGGCGCAACCGCGCCATCACCGCCATCGCTCTGACCCTGGCCCTGGTGGGCGGCATCGGCTTCTTCGTGGGAGGGGGAGGCAAGACCAAGGCGGCGCCCAAGCAGGCCGCCTGCCCGGCGGCCGACGGCTCGTCACCGCGCCAGACCAAGTTCAGCTCCGCTCCGCCCATCTGCATCGACCCGACGCACACCTACACGGCCCAGATCACCACCAACCAGGGCGTCATCGACGTGAGCCTCGATCAGAAGCAGGCGCCCAACACGGTCAACAGCTTCGTGTTCCTCGCTCGCTACCACTTCTTCGACGGCCTGACGTTCCACCGGGTCGCGCCCGGCTTCGTCATCCAGGGCGGTGATCCCGAGGGCACGGGCGCCGGCGGCCCGGGCTACAAGTTCGGCGACGAGCTGCCCAAGGCGGGCCAGTACAAGATCGGCTCGCTGGCCATGGCCAATGCCGGCCCCGACACCAACGGGAGCCAGTTCTTCATCATCAGCGGCGACCAGGGCGCCAAGCTCGACCCCAAGTACTCGCTGTTCGGACAGGTCACCAACGGGCTCGACGTTGTGGCCAAGATCGATGCCCTGGGGAACCCCGACGACCAGTCGGGCAAACCCACCCAGCCCATCACCATGTCTTCCGTCACGATCAAGGAGAGCTGAGATGCCCACCGAGTGCCCGGCCGCCGACGGCTCCAGCCCCAAGCGCCAGCGGTTCGACGCCCCACCTCCGATGTGCATCGACCCCGCCCATACCTACGGGGCCACCATGGTCACGTCCCTCGGCACCATGACCATCTCGCTCGACGCCTCCGGCGCCCCCAACACGGTGAACAACTTCGTGTTCCTGTCGCGCTACCACTACTACGACGGTGTGGGCTTCCACCGCATCATCCCCGGCTTCATGCTCCAGGGCGGCGACCCCGACGGGACCGGCCGCGGTGGTCCGGGGTACCGCTTCGCCGATGAGCTGCCCAGGCCCGGCCGCTACGAGGTGGGCTCGCTGGCCATGGCCAATGCCGGCCCCGACACCAACGGGAGCCAGTTCTTCATCGTGAGCGGGCCCAACGGGGTCGGCCTCCCTCCCCAGTACTCGCTGTTCGGCAAGGTGGTGGCCGGCCTCGATGTGGTGTCGGCCATCGAGGCCCAGGGCTCGCCATCGGGCGCCCCCAAGTCGAAGGTCGTCATCGAGTCGGTGACCATCACCGAGAGCTGAGGGCCTGGGCTGGTCAGTACCGGGGCAGGGCGCTGATATCTGCTTCGACGCCGTCCACGAACACCACGACCCTGCCCTTGCCCTCGACCGACCATGATCCGTCGGGTCGCAGGATCACGGCGGTCTTCTCGTCGATGGCCACCAGGCGCAGCCCCGGCGGCGCCAGCTCGATGGTGCGCTTGGCCTTCTCGGGCGACCAGGTGTCGTGGTGAGGGATGACGGCCAGTTGGGCCAGCAGGCCCAGGCCGAGGGTGAAGGCGCCTCCGCGGGGGTCGACCATGGGGTCACAGAAGACCATGGCCCCGGCTGACGACCCAGCCACCACGGCACCGTCCTTCCAGGCGTCGATCAGCGCGTCCCAGACGGGTGAGTCCTTGAGCACCGAGCGCAGGTGCATCGGCGACCCACCGCCCACGTAGATGAAACGGCTCCGGCGCACGGCGGCGGCCATGTCGGGGTCCTCGGCCTCCCGCCGGTGCAGCACCATGAGTCCCCGGGCTGTGCCGCCGATGCTCTCGAACCATCGCTCGGCAGTCTGCACCGCCCGCTCGGGGTGCTCGTAGGCGGCGGCGGTGGGCAGGACCAGGACTTCGGGATGGCCGAACTCAGCCAGGAGGGCAGAGTCGAAGGTGCAGCCCTCCTGCCATTCTCCTCCCCCGACCAACACCAGCGGCCCGTTCACCCGGCCAACCTAGTGGCACCAGGCGAGCGCCTCTTACAGGCCCTTCCCGAACACCACGAACACGATGATGCCAAGCACGATCAGGATGATGGGGACGAAGATCAGGGTGAGGGTTTCACTCAAGGCGACCATTCGCGGACCATATCGCGAAGTGGATTTACCGTGCCGCCCGCCGGCCCGACGGCGTAGCCGTCAAGAGGCAGGACGCGGCCAGATGGGGAAGCAGCGGTCCTCGATGGCGCCGAACGAGTAGGCCGGGTAGAGCCCGCCGAACATCGACCGGGTGCGCTCCGACCAGTCGAGAGCCTCGGGTGCGGAGATGCGCCGGAACACCTGAAGGATCCCGCCTTCATACACGCGGTACTCGGCCCACCCGCCGGGGAAGTCCTTGGTGGACGACACCTCCGCCCACGGCACGGCACCCGTCTCCGCCAGGTGGCGCACCCGGTTGCGGTGGGTGTGGCCGGCGAAGTAGCCGACCAGGCTCGGCCGGCGGGCCACGACCTCGACCAGGGCCCCGGTGTCGGCGGGAGTGATGCCGAACGAGTCGTTACGCCCGTCGGCCAAGGGATGATGCCCGAAGACCAGTACGGGCCGGTCGGCGCGCGCGCCGACCTCGTCGAGCCACTCGAGCTGTGAGGCGCCGAGCGCCCCTCCGGCCCGCCCCGCCACCGACGTGTCGAGCAGGGCCAGGGTCACCCCCGGCAGCTCGACTCCGACGGGCGCGGAGCCGGTCACGGCGCCGTCGATGAGCACGTCGTGGTTGCCCCGGACCCAGTGCAGGCGATCACCGAAGGCGGTGCCATAGCACTCCATGAAGGCGGCGAACTCCTCGGTCGTGCCCGTCGAGGTGAGGTCACCCTTGGCCACCACCGCGTCGGGCCCGCAGGCGGCGATCTCGACGACGGCGGCCCGGTTCATGGTCTCGGGGTAGGGCGCCTCACCCTCCTCGACGCGCAGGGGCGGACCAAGGTCGACGCCGGCCAGCACCCCGCACACCGTCTCGCCGAAATGGGCGTCGTTCACCGAGGCCACCGTGGCCAAGCGACGCCCCGGTGGGCGGGGCAGCGTCGCGAACTCGACCCCGTCGAGGCGGTAGCGGGTGGCCGGTTCGAGCCCGTCGTGACGTACGACGCGATGCCCGTCGTGGAGCACGGCGCCGTCGTCGGCCACGGAGGTGACCTCCACTGTCACCGGGCCGCGGATGTCCCCGACGGCGGGGCCCAGGACAGGCCGCGCCAGGGCGTGCCCCCCGGCCGCCTGGACCACAGCGCCATGCCCGACCACCGCCACGCCGGCACGGCCGCCGGTTTCGCCGCCTCGGGGGCCAGCACCACCTCGAGGGCGGCCATGATCGCCGCCATCTCCTCGGGCGACGGCACACCGCCGGCGGTGATCACCGCCGCGGTGCCACCGGCGGCGGTTGCTGCCTCCTGGCCGGCAGGCCCGTCAGAGGGGGACGTTGCCATGCTTGCGGGACTGCAGCTCCTCCCGCTTGGAGCCCAGCATGGCCAAGGCCCGCACCAGGGCGGGCCGGGTCGTGGCCGGGTCGATGACGTCGTCGATGTAGCCCCGTTCGGCGGCGATCCAGGGGTTGGCGTGGCGCTCGGCGTAGTCCGCCACCAGAGTGGCCCGCAGGGCGCCGGGATCGCCGGCGTCCTCCAGCTCCCGGCGGTGGATGATCTCCACTGCGCCGTGCGGGCCCATCACCGCCACCTCGGCGGTGGGCCAGGCCAGGGCCAGGTCGGCACCGATCGACTTCGAGTTCATCACCACGTAGGCCCCCCCGTAGGCCTTGCGCACCACGACCTGGATACGAGGGACGGTGGCCTCACAGAAGGCGTAGAGCAGCTTGGCGCCGTGGCGGATGATGCCGCCGTGCTCCTGGTCGGTGCCGGGGAGGAATCCGGGGACGTCGACGAAGGTGACGAGGGGGATGTTGAAGGCGTCGCAGGTGCGGACGAAGCGAGCCCCCTTCTCCGACGAGTCGATGTCAAGCACGCCGGCCAGCACCTGTGGCTGGTTGGCCACGATCCCGACGGTGTGACCGTCGAGGCGGGCGAAGCCGCACACCAGGTTGGGGGCCCACAGGGGCGAGTACTGATAGAGCTCACCGTCGTCGACCACGGCGCCGATCACCGCGGTGATGTCGTAGGGCTCGGTGGACCCGGCGGGCACGGCGTCGACCAGCTCCGGCGACGTGCGGTCGGGGTCGTCGGTGACCTCGGCCCGGGGCGGCGCGTCCCGGTTGCTCTGGGGCAGGAACCCGAGGAGATGGCGCACCTCGTCGAGGCACGCCCTGTCGTCGGGGGCGGTGAAGTGGGCGACCCCCGAGCGGGTGGCGTGGGTCATGGCCCCACCCAACTCCTCGAGGGACACGTCCTCGCCGGTGACGGTGCGGACCACGTCGGGACCGGTGATGAACATGTACGAGGTCTTCTCCACCATGAACACGAAGTCGGTCATGGCCGGGCTGTAGACGGCGCCGCCTGCGCAGGGGCCCATGATCACGCTGATCTGGGGGACGATGCCCGATGCCTCGGCGTTGCGACGGAAGATCTCGCCGTAGGCGACGAGGGAGACCACGCCTTCCTGGATCCTGGCGCCGGCCCCGTCGTTGAGGCCGATCAACGGCGCCCCGACCCGTTGGGCCAGGTCCATGAGCTTGTGGATCTTCTCGGCGAAGACCTCACCGAGCGAGCCCCCGAAGACGGTGAAGTCCTGGGCGAACAGAAAGACCTGGCGGCCGGCAACGTTTCCCCAGCCGGTGATGACCCCGTCGGTGTAGGGCCGCTCCTCGAGGCCGACGGCCTCGGCCCGGTGGCGGGCGAGGAGGTCGAGCTCGTTGAAGCTGCCGTCGTCGAGGAGGTACTCGACGCGCTCGCGCGCCGTCATCTTGCCCCGGGCGTGCTGGCGTTGCACCGACTGCTCGGACCCGGCGTTGCGGGCCTGTTCCCGCCGCCGCCGTAGGTCGTCGAGGCGGTCGGAGGTCGTCGGCTTCATCCGGGTCGAGGCTACCCGGCAGCCAACCCGTCAGGGTTCGGCGGTGAGGGCGGCGACGCGCTCGGTGAGCCGCCCGGCCCGCAGGCGACGGGCCACGTCGCCCAGAGCCGGAGTCGGGCCTCGCCACCGGAGGGTGTCGACGCTGTCGAGCACGGGCGCGTCGGCCCGCAGGGTGGCCAGGTCGCGGAACAACAGCACGAGCTCGAGCTGGTCGACCAGCGTCGCCGCCAGCCGCACCCGCCCCCGCACGGCCACGTCCCACCGGGTGGCGTCGACGGGGATGTCCTCGAGGTGGGGATAGCGACCCAGCACTGCGCTGGCCGCCGTCTTGCCCCACCCGGGGAGGCCGGGGAACCCGTCGGCCGAGTCACCCACCAGGGCCAGCCAGTCGGGGATCGATTCGGGGTGGATGCCGTAGCGGGCCACGATGCCGTCCTCGTCGGTGACGGCGTTCTTGCGGCGGTCGAGCTGCACGACCCGCGTGCCCACCACGGCCTGGGCCAGGTCCTTGTCGGGCGTCATGATCACCACCTGGTCGACGGTGGGGTCGGCGGCCGCCGTCCGGGCGGCGGCGGCCAGGGCGTCGTCGGCCTCCAGCTCGACCATCGGGAACACCACTACCCCCAGGGCGGTCAGGGCCTCCTCCACCAGCGGGAACTGGGCCAGCAGCGCCGCCGGCATCCCCGCACTCGACTTGTAGCCGTCCCAGCGTTGGTTGCGGAACGACTCGATCACGCTGTCGGTGGCCACCCCCAGGTGGGTGACCCCCTGTTCGAGCAGACCGACCACGCTCCAGAGCACGCCCCGGGTGGCGGCCACGTCCTCCTTGTCTTCGTGGTCGGCGGCCGGGGCCCCGAAGTGGTGGCGGAACAACTCGTAGGTGCCGTCGAGCAGGTGGACCTTCACCGGGCCAAGCCTGCCAGCCGGGGGACCTCGGCGGTCTGGCACGCCAGGGCGACGGGGTCCACGCCACCGAGGGCGGCCATGCGTGCCGCGGCCTGGTCGAGGCGGTCCTCGGCCAACCGGCCCTGCTGGACGGCAGTCACCAGGGCGTCGCGCATCTCCCGGGCTGAGCCGCCCTCGGTGACCAGCACCCCGTCGGCCCCGGCGGCGACGGCCTTCACCGTGGCTTCGGCAACGGTCCACCGGCCGTTGACCGCGCCCATGCTCACCGAGTCGGTGATGGCCACACCCCGGAATCCGACGTCGCGCAGCAGCTTGTAGGCAAGAGGGGAGAGGCTGGCGGGGACGCCGGGGTCGATAGCGGCGTACTCCACGTGGTTGACCATCACCACCGGCACCCCGGCGGTGATCAAGGAGCCGAAGGGCAAGAGATCGGTGGCCGCCAGCTCGGCCAGCGGAGCGTCCACCCGCGAGCGGGTCACCTCCGGGTCGCCGACGGAGCGCCCGTGGCCGGGGAAGTGCTTGACCGCCGACCGCACGCCGGCATCGGCCAGCCCCGCTGCCTGGGCCAGCGCGTACCGGGACGCGATCGCCGGGTCGGCGGAGAAGGACCGGTCACCGATGGTGGCTCTCGAGGGCCCTGCGTCCAGGTCGGCCACCGGCGCCAGATCGAGGTTCACGCCGGCCGCGGCCAGACGTGATCCCGTCTGGCGCGCCAGTTGGCGCACCTCCTCGGGCGAATGCTCGCCGGCCTGGCGCCGGGCGGAGAGGCTCGGCCCCAACACAGGGGCGAACGAGGACACCCGGCCCCCTTCCTCGTCGGTGGCGACAACGAGGGGATGGTGCGATCGGGCCCGGACGTCACCGAGCAGGGCGGTGATCTGCGCTTCGGACGTGACGTTGGCGCGGGCGACGAAGACGCCCCCGACGCCGACATCGACGAGCTCGTCGACCAGGGGATCGGCCGAGGTCGTGACCCCCGCCAGGCCGGCGATGAGTACCTGGGCGGCCCGGTCGGCGAGCGGGGCCGGCCGGCACGGGGAAGTGGACGGCCAGGAGGCGGAGTGGACCGGCGTGGCCTTCGCTGATCGACCCGCGGTGCGGGGGGAGGAGCTGCAGGCGGCGGCCACCAGCACGGCGACCACGGCGAAGGCAGCCGTCTTCAACTGTCGCGCGAACCCAACCGGTGTGATCGCGCACGCTAACCCCGGATCCGGGCTCTCCGAACCCGGACCGGAACGCTTCGGTACCCTCTCGCCTATGCGTGGGGACGGACGTGCCTGAGGGAGACACCCTCTTTCGAACCGCGGCCACCCTTCAGCGCTGGCTCGGCGGCCGCCAGATCACTGCCGCCACCACGACTGTCCGGGGCCTGCCTGCCGACCGCTTGGTGGGCCAGCGGGTCGACAAGGTCGAGGCGTGGGGCAAGCACCTGTTGTTGCGCCTCGGGTCCGGGCAGGTGCTGCACTCGCACTTGCGCATGAGCGGGTCGTGGCACGTCTACTCCGTGGGCGAACAGTGGCTGCGCCCTCCTCGCCAGGCCCGGCTGGTGGTCACCTGCGGCGACCGGCTCGCAGTGTGCTTCAATGCCCCCGTCGTCGAGTTGCTGGCCGCCCAGGCCGAGCTCGTCCATCCCGCCCTGGCCCGGTTGGGGCCCGATGTCCTGGCCGACGATGTCGATCTGGCCGGGGTGCGCCGCCGGATCCGCAGCCGTACGGGGACGTCGACGCTGGGCGAGCTCCTCCTCGACCAGACCGTCGTGGCCGGGATCGGCAACATCTGGCGGTGTGAGGCCCTGTTCGTCGAGGGCCACAACCCCTGGACGCCGCAGTCCCAGGTGGGCGACGACCAGCTCGACCGTCTGGTGGCGACCGCCAGCCGGCTCATGAGGACGAGCGCAGGGATCGACCCCGAACCGAGGCCCGGGTCCCCCGAGGCGGTACCCAGCCCGTCCGGTCGTCCCTTCAGCCGGTGGGTGTACAAGCGCAACGGTCGGCCGTGCCGGCGCTGCGGCACGCTCGTGGCCGCGCGCCGCCAGGGTGAGCAGGCCCGCACCGCCTACTGGTGCCCGGCGTGCCAGCCCCTGCCGACCGGCACGGTCCCCGTCCCCGAGACGTGAGCGCCGGCCCGTCCGGCCCTCAGGACAGCGCCGGCCCGTCCGGCCCTCAGGACAGCGGCGGGCGGCGGCGGCTCTTCGTCGACCTCTCACCGTTGCGCGAGTCCCGGGACTACCGCTTGCTCTTCGGCGGCGAGGCGGTGTCGTGGCTGGGCCGCCAGGCCACGGTCGTCGCCGTCTCCTACCAGGTGTACGTGCTCACCAAGTCGTCGCTGGCGGTGGGCATGCTGGGCCTGGCCAACCTCGGGCCCCTCGCCGCCCTGTCCCTGGCCGGTGGGGCCATCGCCGACGCCGTCGACCGGCGCAAGCTGCTCCTCGTCACCCAGGTGCTGCTCTGCCTCACCAGCGTGGGCCTGGCCGTCAACGCCTCGGTGGCGTCACCCACGGTGTGGCCCATCTTCGTGCTCAGCGCTCTGGCCGCCGGCCTGTCGGGCATCGACCTGCCGACCCGCAACGCCATGATCCCGAGGATGGTGGGCCGCGACGCCATCCCCGCGGCGTCGGCCCTGGGCCAGATCCTCATGCAGGTCGGCTTCGTGGTCGGCCCCGCCCTGGCCGGGCTGGTGATCGCCCGGGTCAGCCTGGCCTCGGCTTACTGGCTCGACGTGTCCACCTTCGGGGTGTCCATCGCCGCCGTGTCGTTCCTGCGCGCCCAACCGCCCGAGGGGGGCGGGACCCGGGCGGGGGTGGCCTCGGTGCGCGAGGGCCTTCGTTACCTCCGGGGCCGGCGGCTGCTGGTGAGCACCTTCGTCATCGACATAGACGCCATGGTCTTCGGGATGCCCCGGGCGTTGTTCCCGGCGCTGGGTACAGGCCTGTACGGCGGTGGGGCGGCGACGGTGGGCCTGCTCTACGCCGCCCCCGGCTTCGGCGCCTTGGTCGGCGCCCTGCTCACCGGATGGGTCACGCGGGTCCGTCGCCAGGGGCGGGCGGTCATCGTGTCGGTGGTGGGTTGGGGGGCGGCCATCGCCGCCTTCGGCCTGGTGCACTGGCTGGCGGTGGGCCTGGTCCTGCTGGCCGTCGCCGGCGCCGCCGACGTGATCTCGGCCGTGTTCCGCAACACCATCCTGCAGATCAACGTCCCCGACGCCCTGCGGGGCCGCCTCTCGGCCGTGCACATCGCCGTGGTCACCGGTGGACCGTCGCTGGGAGACGCCGAGGCCGGTGCCATGGCCGCCCTGGTGTCGGCCCCCTTCTCGGTGGTCACGGGCGGCGTGGCCTGCATGCTGGGCGTCGGCCTGCTGCACCGCTGGGCACCGCAACTGTGGGCCTACGACGCCGACGCCGCCGAGCCTTCACCGGTACCGCCCACCGGGTGATGGTCGCCGCCGTCCGGGGGGTGCACACCGATGAGTTCGAACCGGCGTGGTCGTCGAACGGACATGACCACCACCAACCCTGACCTCGGACCGGCGGCCCGGCGCATGGCCACCCTCGTCGAGGGTGTGCCCCACGACGCCCTGAGCCAGCCGACGCCCTGCCGCGACTACACCGTCGGCGACCTGCTCGACCACATCGCCGGCGCCGCACTGGCCTTCACCGCCGCCGCGGTCAAACGGCCGCTGGGGGGTGCTCCCTCGGGTGACGCCACCAGACTGAGCGCCGACTGGCGCACCCGCGTCCCCCGCGATGTGCTGGGCGTGGCTCAGGCATGGGGTGGTGCCGAGGCGTGGACGGGCGTGACGGCTGCCGGCGGCGTCGAGCTCCCGGCCGAACTGGCCGGGGTCGTCGCCCTCGACGAGTTGGTGATCCACGGCTGGGACCTGGCCAAGGCCACCGGCCAGGCCGCGGCCTACGACGGCCCCGAGCTCGAGGCCGTGCGCACCACCGTGGCGCACTTCCGGTCGAGCGGCGTCGAAGGGCTCTTCGGTCCCCAGGTAGCCGTCCCCGACGACGCGCCACTGCTCGACCGGATACTCGGGCTGGCCGGGCGCGACCCCGGCTGGGAGCCCCCCGCCTGAGCTCTGGCTCCCGTGGGACGTGGGCATCGGCCACCGTTCCGAGTCCTGACCCCGCACCGATGGTCATGATCGGCGTTCTTGACCCTTAGGGTGACGGCCATGTCTCTGACTCCGACGGTGGACCTGGGCGCGGCCCGCAGTGCGGTGGCGGGGGAGTCGCGGCGCGTCACCGCGCTGTTGCGGTCGGCCCACAAGGTGAGCGCTCCGGCGTTGGGCGAGTGGGACCTGGGCGACGTGGCCGTCCACCTGTCCCACAGCCTGGACGGCGTGCTGGCCGCGGCGCGGGGCGGCGGATCGCTGCTCGACGACATCTGGGGCCTGTCGGGGCTCAGCAGCGTGCTGGTCAGAGGCGAGGAGACGCGCGACCTGGGCGCCGTCGCCGATCGCATCGACGCCACCGTTGCCGACCTGCTGGCCGTGCTCCCCAAGACGGGGGGCAAAGAGGTGAGGCCGTGGCTCGTGCGGGGGATGGAGCTGTCATTGTCGGCTCTCGCCTGTGAGGTGCTCAACGAGCTGGTGGTGCACGGACGCGACCTGGCGGTGGCCGAGGGAGTGTCCTGGCCGGTCGACCGAGACTCCGCCGCCCTGGTGCTCGACGGGTTCCTGTTCCCCGTCCTCGGCGTCCTCGGACGGTCGATGGTCGATCAGGAGGCGGCTGCGGGCCTGCGCGCATGCTTCGATGTTCGCCTCCGGGGCGGCGGCGGGGCGGTGCTGACCTTCGACGGCGGCGACCTCTGGGTGACCCGTTCACCGACCAGAGCGGTCGACTGCCGCCTGTCGGTCGACCCCGCTGCCTTCCTCCTCGTGGCGTGGAACCGGGTCAGCCAGGGGTCGGCCATCGCCAGGGGCCAGCTGCTGGCGTGGGGCCGCCGGCCGTGGCTCGGCCTCCGGTTGCGGGCCCTGCTGCGCAACCCCTGACGCCCGGTGGGCGCCCGGCGGGCGGCCCGTATACTCGCCGCAGGGTCTGACGCGGCCCCGGCCCGGCCCTCGGGCTCTCGCCGCGAACGAGGGAAGGGGTGTGACGCGTGGCCGACGGAGCGAAGGTGCGCACGGTTGCCGATCTGATGAGCACCGAGGTCCTCACCGCCACCCCCCCTGAGCCGGTCGCCGCGGTGTGCGGGCGGATGCTCGAGGCGGGCGTCGGCTCGGCCGTCGTGGTCGAGGGGGACAGGCCGGTCGGCATCCTCACCGAGCGCGACCTGGTCAGGATCTCGGCCAACGGCACCGACCTGGCGACGGCACTGGTGAAGGACTGGATGACTGCCGAGCCCGATTCGGTGTCCTCGTCGCTCGGGGTCAACGACGCCTTCGTGAGCCTGCGGTCCCACGGCTACCGCCACTTCCCGGTGGTCGACGACGGCCACCTGGTGGGGATCGTCTCCATGCGCGACCTGCTCAAGCTGGCGCCGATCCTGGAGGTCGAAGACCCGGGGCTCCCCGAGTCGCGGCGCGGCCTCGAGGGCGTGATCGTGGCCGAGACGGCGGTCGGCGACGTCCGCGGTCAGGAGGGCTTCTACCACTACCGCCAGTACAACGCCGTCGAACTGGCCGAGAAGCGCACGATGGAAGACGTCTGGTATCTGCTCTACGAGGGTCATCTGCCCGACCGCGCCGAGCGGGAGCACTTCGCCGACGAGATCCGTTCCCTGCGGGAGATCCCCCCCGCCGTCAAAGACCTCCTGCCGGCCATCGCCACTGCGGGCGACGACTTCGTCCACCTCGACGCCCTGCGCAGCGCCTACTCGATGCTGGCCACCAGCCTCCACTTCCGTTCGTGGATGGACATCGACAGGGCCGCCCTGCGCGCCGACGCCATACGCACCAGCGCGGTCATGCCGACGCTGATCATGGCCCTGTACCGGTTGAGCCAGGGTCAGGAGCCCATCGACCCTCACCCCGACCTGCCCTACGCGGCCAACTACCTCTACATGCTCACCGGCGAGGTGCCCGACCCCGGCCACGCCCGCGCCATCGAGCAGTACCTCATCTCCACGACCGACCACGGGTTCAACTCGTCCACGTTCACCGCCCGGGTGATCACCTCGACGGGCGCCGACCTGGGGTCGGCCGTCGTCGGGGCCATCGGAGCCCTCTCCGGCCCGCTCCATGGTGGCGCTCCCAGCCGGGCCCTCGACATGCTCGACGCCATCGGCACACCCGACCAGGCCGAGGCCTGGATCCGCAAGCACGTCATGGCCGGCGAGAAGATCATGGGCTTCGGTCACCGCATCTACAAGACCGACGACCCCCGATCGGTGATGCTGCGGGGCGTGGCCGAGCGCCTCGGTGGGCCCATGGTCGACTTCGCCAAGCAGGTGGAACAGACGGTGGTGGCGGTGCTGGCCGAGCTCAAGCCCGGCCGCCAGCTGTACGCCAACGTGGAGTTCTACGCCGGCGTGGTCATGAACAAGGTGGGTCTTCCCCGCACCCTGTTCACCCCCACGTTCACCTCCAGCCGGGTCATCGGCTGGACGGCCCACGTGCTGGAGCAAGCGGGCGACAATCGCCTCATTCGACCCAGCGCCCACTACGGCGGGCCTCCGCCGCCCGAGCCCGTCCCCGACCCGGATTGAGCGACCCGAGCCACGTGGGGTCCCCGGCGGGCGCGGTGGTGGTGGAGGAGGCCACCGCCGTCAGTGACGAGCTCATGGCCGCCCTCGCCGGCCTGGTCCCTCAGCTGTCCCGGACCAGCCCCGTCCCCAGCCGCGCCGAGGTGGACGAGATCGTGGCGTCAGCGGCGACCTGCCTGCTCGTGGCCCGCGCCGGCGACGGCACCATTGTCGGCCTGCTCACCCTGGTGCTGTTCCGCATCCCGACCGGCGTGCGGGCCTGGGTCGAAGACGTGGTGGTCGACCAGTCGGTGCGCGGCCAGGGCATCGGCGAGACGCTGGGTCGCGAGGCCCTGCGGCGAGCGGCGGCCGCCGGGGCTCGCACCGTCGACCTCACGTCCCGCCCGTCCCGTGAGGCGGCCAACCGGATGTACCGGCGCCTGGGCTTCGAGGTCCGGGACACCAACGTCTACCGCATGGTGCTTGGGACGGGTTAGCTCGTCGCCAGAGACCACCCTTGACGCTCGGGCCGTCGATACCTAGTATTGCGAGGTATGAAGAGCGATCAACTGAAGGGGCATCTCGACGTGCTTCTGCTGGCGGTGGTCGACGTGCGCCCGGCCCACGGCTACGCCATCATCTCGGCGCTGCGCGACCAGAGCGAAGGTGCCTTCGACCTTCCCGAGGGCACGGTCTACCCGGCACTCCACCGCCTCGAGGAGGCCGGCCTGTTGGCGAGCCACTGGGGTGAGGTCGGTGGTCGGCGGCGGCGGGTGTACCAGCTCACCGGTGCCGGGGCCACGGCACTGGCCGAGCGTCGCACCGAGTGGAAGCAGTTCGTCATGGGCGTCGACAACGTGCTCGGCTGGGCCCCGGCATGAACGACCAGACCGTCTCCGACCCCATCGAGGTCTATCTCGACCGGCTCCTCGTCGAGCTGTCGGGCCGGGCGCGCAACGTGCGGCGCATCCTGGCCGAGGCCGACGACCACCTCCGCGACGCCGTCGAGTCGGGGGTGGCCGAGGGGCTGTTACCGGCGGAGGCCGAGCAGCGGGCGATCGACCGCTTCGGGTCGCCCGCAACCGTCGCCCGTCGCTTCACCCGCCGGCCCGGCCGTCTCCTGCCCGTTCCCGTGCTGAGCCAGTTGGTGCTGGCACTGGCCCTTCTGGCCGGCGTCGGGCTGGTCGGCGTCGGCGTGAGCGGCGCGTTGGCCGGTGGCATGGGGGTGGCCTTCGGCAAGGACTTCGTCTCCGGCGACGTCGCCGGCGTCACCTACACGCCCGCCCGCTGCGCCGACTACCTCGAGTACCACCCCGAGGCCGGCACCTGCGCGCGCGCCGCCACCGCCCACCACTTCGACGAGATCGTGGAGTACCGGCTGGCTGCGGGCATTCTCGGGTTGCTCGTGCTGGGCGGCCTGTTCCTGGTGCGCCGGTCGTCGCCCCTGGCCCGGGTCATCCCCATGGGTGAAGGGGTGGGCCTGCTGCCCGACGGTTTCGTGGCCACCACCGGTGCGGCGGTCTTCGGCTGCGCTGCGGGCGTGCTGATCGCCAGCGGCCTGGCCCAGGTGGGAGGAGGCAGCGGCGGCGCCGGTGGCTATCTCAGCGGCGGCATCGTGGCTGCCTTCATCGCTGCCGCCTTCGCCGTGGGCCTGTTCCGGGCTCTGGCCCGGCGGGCCGAGGTCGTCGACGCGGTCGACGACCTCGCCCGCCTGCGGCCGTCACCCGGCACCTGACCCGGGCCTCGTGCTCAGGAGGAGAAGTCGGGGAAGGACGCCCGGGCGTCGACGGCGCGGTCGGTCGGTTCCTCCCAGGCCTCCTGGCGGCCCAGGGCGGTGAGGTCGAGGTAGTAGTACGACCCCCCCGTCATCTCCGCCCCGCGGGCGTAGTTGGAATAGGTGTGGAACACGGTGTCGCCGTCGCGCAGGAAACAACTCTGGCCGGGCGCCTCGATGGGTTGTCCGCCCTCGAAGAAGGCCGAAGCGCCGGCCTGCTCGTGCTCGGCACGGGTGCGGTAGTTGTACTCGATAGGCGCGATCGACTCGTCGAGGGTGACGTGGAAGTCGTAGTTGAAGTCCGAGCCATGAGACGAGTACCAGGGGAAGGTCCAGCCCATGCGGGCCTTGTAGGCCTCGATCTTGGCCAGTGGCGCACGGGACACCACCACGAGGGTCGTGTCGCGAGCGCGCAGATGGTCGAGGAGGCCCTGGCCGATCTCGGCGGCGCCGGCCGTGCAGCTGGGGCAGCCGTCGTCCCAGCTGGGGTCGAACATGAAGTGGCGGACGATGAGCTGGCGGCGTCCCTCGAACAGGTCGAGCAGGCGGGCGGTCCCGGCGGGGCCGTCGAAGACGTAGTCCTTGTCGATCCTGACCATCGGCAGCAGGCGCCGCTCCGTGTTGAGGGCGTCCCGCCGGCGGGTGAGCTCCTTCTCCTTGACCAACAGCTCCTTTCGGGCTTCGACCCACTCCTCACGCGAGACCACTCTGGGAAGACTCATCGGGTGCTCCTTTGGCCGGGCGCGCTCGCCTCAGGCATGTGATGGTGACGGCGGCGCGCCGTCGACCTCGAAGAACAGGTCGTCGGTGTAGCACCACCACCAGTCCTCGCCGGGTTCGTAGGACCGGATCAACGGGTGGTCGGTGTGCGTGCGCCAGTGGGCGGTGGCGTGGCGGTTCGGGGAGTTGTCACAGCAGCCCACGTGACCGCATCGCATGCACAGCCGCAGGTGCACCCACCGGCCGCCGATGCGCTCGCAGTCCTCGCAGCCGTTGCTGGTAGGGGTCACGTCGTCGACGGTACCGAGGTGGGTGCAGGTCTCAGCCATGGTCGTTCGCTCCGTTCGCTCCGTTCGGTCGTTCGAGGGCGTGGCGATCCCATTGTGCCGTGGTCGCAGCCGCCTCGTAGGTGGATTCCAGGAACTCGAGCAGGAGCACGTCCGGGTCGGGCGCGGTGCGCACGAGCTCGTAGGGCAGGACGAACTCGCCCAGGCCGTCGTTCCAGCGCGCACCGGCCGGCGCGACGACTGCGCTGCTGTAGCCGGGCGGATTCGGATAGGCGTACGCGTAGAACACGCCCTCCTCACCGGGCGGCCCCGGCCAGTACCCACAGCTGCTGACCTCGTGGGAGTACGCCTCCCACATCACCTGGGGCCCGCAGTTCGGGGCCCCGCCCGGATGCAGCGGCGCCGGGCGGCCGGAAAAGCGCGTGTAGGCGAGGTCAAGCGCTCCCCAGAACAGGTGGACCGGGCTCGCCTTCCCGACAAAGCGCGCTCGGAAGGTCTCGAAGACCCGCTGGATGTCGACGAGCGCGAGCCAGAACCGCCGGACGGCGTCGCCGTCGTAGCTGGTGTGGGAACGGTCCTCGCCAAAGGGGATCGCCCCCGGGATCTCGACGGGCACCGGCCAGATCGTGGTGCTGACCCCGAGCTCGTCGAGCATCGCCATGACCTCGTCGTGAAACTCGGCGACCGGGCGATCCTCGAGGGCAAGCGAACGACCGGTGCCGTTGACGGTGGTGATGTCGAGATGGTGCTCCAGAAAGTCGAAGTCGATGTGGAACGCCGGACCGGTGGGATGTGGCATCAGCGATGTGGTGAGTCCCTTGGCGGTCAGGTAGAGCGTCGTGTTCCACCAGTGGTTGACCAGCGGTTCGCGGGCAAGGCGGATCTTGCCCACGACCTGCGTGTAGAGGTGAAGCGTGTCCCGGGTGTCCTGCCACTCGGCCACCGGGATGGACGGCCATCGGTGCGACTCACCGGCTGTCATCGGCTCCTCCGACCCTAAAGGGCTTCGTGGCCCAGCTCGCCGGTACGGACCCGGATGATCGTCTCCACCGGCGAGATCCACACCTTGCCATCTCCGATCTGGCCGGTGCGGGCCGCCTCCACGATGGCATCGGCCACCCCGATGGCGTCGTCGTCGTCGGCCAGCACCTCGATGCGGACCTTGGGGATGAACGCGACCGTGTACTCGGCCCCCCGGTAGACCTCGGTGTGGCCCCCTTGGCGACCGAAGCCACGGACCTCAGAGACCGTCATGCCGTGGACGCTGAGCCCCTGGAGTGCCTCTTTGACCTCGTCGAGCTTGAAAGGCTTCACGATGGCGGTGATGAGCCTCACTGCACGTCCCCCTTGGCGGTGTCGGTAGAAGTGTGTTTGACCAATGTCGAGGACCCCTCGATGTCGGACACGTCATGGCCGGGGGCGTGGCCCCCGGTGGTGGTGCTGGCCAGCACGAAGTCGGGGTAGCACAGCGCACCGAACTCCCCGACGTCGAGGCCCTCCAGCTCCACCGTCTCCGTGACCCGGAGCCTCATGAAGCGCTTGGCGATGCTGAAGATCACATAGGTCATCCCGAAGGCCCAGACGAGGCTCATCCCGGCATGGATCACCTGGGCCACGAACTGGCCGCCGTCACCGTAGAGCAGGCCGGTGACGGGTCCCTTCACCCCGTTCCATCCGTCGCCGTAGGTGCCGTCGGCGAAGATGCCGGTGGCCAGCACGCCGAACATGCCGCAGACCCCGTGGACGGAGATGGCGCCGCAAGGGTCGTCGACGTGGGCGATGTGGTCGAAGAACCACACGCCGTAGCAGACGAGGAACCCGGCCACGATGCCGATCACACACGCCGCCCACGGGGCGATGAACGCACATGGAGCGGTGACCGCCACCAGTCCGGCCAGCATGCCGTTGCAGGTCATGGAGATGTCGGGCTTGCCCCATTTGGCGTTGGTCCAGGCCATGGCCGTGACGGTGCCGAAGCAGCCGGCCAGCAAGGTGTTGACGGCCACCACCGAGATGCGCAGGTCGGTGGCTCCGAAGGTGGACCCGGGGTTGAACCCCATCCATCCGAACACCAGCACCAGCGTGCCGATGACCACATAGCCCAGGTTGTGGCCGGGGAAGGCATTGGGGCTGCCGTCCTTGTTGAACTTGCCGATACGGGGCCCGAGGATCACCGCCAGGGCCAGGGCCGACCAGCCGCCGACGGCGTGCACCACCCCTGACCCGGCGAAGTCGACCGCTCCGTGACCGAGGTTCATGCTCTGGCCCAGGTGGGCCAGGAAGCCGCCCCCCCACACCCAGTTGCCGTAGATGGGATAGATGACGGCGCCCATGGCGATCTCGGCCAGGATGAAGCCGGCGAAGCTGATGCGCTCGGCGATGGCGCCGATGATGATGTAGCCGGCAGTCTCCATGAACACGACCTGGAACAAGAACATGGCCATGACGCCGACGTCGTAGCCGTGGGCGCTCTGGAGGAAGAACCCGTGGGTGCCGATCAGGCCGGCGTTGCCGTGGGGGAAGATGCCGCTCAGTGGCCCGAGGCCGCCCAGGTTGGCGACCGGCGCCACCCCACCGAAGTTGAAGGCGAAGCCCACCGCGAAGTAGGCGATCAGGGCGATGGCGAACGAGGCGATGTTCATCATCATCATGTGACCGGCGTTCTTGGCCCGGGTGAGCCCGGTCACCAGCAGCCCAAAGCCCACCTGCATGAACAGCACGAGGAAGCCGGTCATGAGCAGCCAGGCGAAGTTCACCGACACCCGCAGATGGCCAGCCTCGTTCGCCAGCTGGTTGATGCCCACCTGTGACAGGGGGACGTCGGTGGTCGCCTCCGAGCGCGGGGTGTTGGTCGCCGTCTGGTAGTCGCTGATGGTGCCGGTCTTGGTGCCCGAAGGGTCACCACCGTGTCCGGAGTTGACTGCACCCACCACCACCAAGGCGATGAAGGTCAACAGGCTGAGCACGACCAGCTTCTTGCCCCTGGTCAACGTGGTCCCCCTTCGCTAGCGTCCGCACGGGCGTCCGGACACGACGGCGAGTGAGGCCCCGCCCTCAGGACGAGACGGTATTTCTCCCGCGTTTCCGCCTCATGGCGTCTTTGTGACAGGTGTGTGAACGGTTTTCACAAAGACGAGAGTCCTACGCCCCGGCTGCCCGCCGGATGGTGCGGAAGTCGGTGGCCAGGTTGGCGTCGAGGAGATAGGACCACGGCATGAGGAAGTAGCCGGCCAGGCCCCAGCCCGTGCCCCACGAGTTGCGCACCAACGCGTAGTTCGGCTCGTCCTTCAGGTACCCCACGAGCAGGACCTCGTGACCGCCCTTCACCGCCTCACCCCGCGACGGCATGGGCATCTTCCCTGTCTTGGCCACTTCGTCGGACTCGAAGGACTCGTACACGGTGAACCCGAAGGCGATGGTCTGGCGGTTCGAGAGCACCGCCTTCATCGAGTCGAGGTTGCGGGACACGACCCGGTAGTTGGAGATCCGGTGCTGGGCGGCCTCGTCGGCCAGGGTGGTGGAAGGCACGTCGGCGAACTTGGACGGGTCATAGGGCCAGTCCTTCTCCAACGGCACCCCGATCTTCATGCAGACCTTGAAACCGTCGCGGCCGAAGGCTCCGGTGTCCTGGTCGGCCGGCGAGCCCTCGATCTTGCGTTCGTAGTAGTAGATCCACAGGCGCGACAGGGTTCCCGGGTCGGACCCGTTCAGCTTGGCGTCGTACTCGACGGCTGCGCCGACAGCGTTGGCCGTGCAGCTGCCGAGGTCTCCCTGGTCGAACACCGGCGGCAGGTCGCCGCGCGGATCGACCTCGTCCAACACCCCGAGGCCGGAGGCGTCGGCCAGGTGGTCGCGAAGATCGGGAAGCGACGGTTTCCACCCGTACCGCCGGACCGACCGCACCTCGATGCCTGCGCCTTGAATGATGTCGTCGCTCATTTCCACCCTCCGCTCGTCTGGCCGTACTGGCTCGGGCCCAGCGCAACTGGGACACTACTGAGAGACCGAGGAGGACAGATGCGCGCCAGTCTTCGTGCCGTCATGGTGGCGGCCATGCTCGTCGCTGTATCAATCGGCGCCGCCGGCCCCGCCGTCGCCGCCAGTGGGTCCGAGCCCATCGGACCGAACCAGCACTTCATCGGCCTGGTGAACGGCAGCAACGCCATCGTGGACGTCCACACCGTGTGCGCCGGGCCCGTCTCGCCCGGCCGTACCGGCCCGGTGGCCAGTGGCCAGACGCTGGCCGTGGCCCGGGTCGCTAGGCACCACGGGTTCACCGGCCCGCTGAGCCAGGTCTACGCCTGGTTTGTCCAGGACGCGTCCGGGCCCACGCCGCAGATGGTGACCTTCACGTCCTACGGCACGCCCCACCGGGTCCCCGCCGCCGTACGCGTGCCATGTGAAGGCACGGGCCAGGTGGAGTTCAGCCCGTGCCCGTTCCGGGCGCCGTGCGTCTTCGGGTGGAAGACAAATGTCGTGAGGGTGAGGTTCGTCAACATCGCCGTCTAGCCAACTGGGCTCCGCTCCTGGTCGGGCCCTGGGCTCACGCCGGTCCGATCCGGTAGAGGCCGTCGGCGGCCAGCAGGTACAGCTCGCCGGCGGCGTCCTCACCGAAGGAGAAGATGGGGTGGGTGGCGCCGACGTCGAGCTGGCGCCGGTCGACCACCTTGCCCCCGGAGGCGACCAGTCCCCACACCTTGCCCGAGCAGTAGTCGCCGTAGAGGTAGACGCCCTGCAGGGCGGCGATGCGGGCGCCCCGGTAGACGTACCCACCGGTGACGGCGCAGTTGCCGCCGTCGTGGCTGTACTCGACGATGGGCAGCACCCCGCCGGGCGGGTTGGTGCCGTGGAAGGGGTGAGTGGCGTCCATCAGGCTCCAGCCGAAATTGGACCCGGCGGCATCGGCCGGGGTGCGCACGTCGACCTCCTCCCACCGGTCCTGGCCCACGTCGCCGATCCACAGGTCGCCCGTAGCGCGGTCCCACGAGAACCGCCACGGGTTGCGCAGGCCCCAGGCGAAGGTCTCGGGCACGACGCCGGCGCGGCCGACGAAGGGGTTGTCGGCAGGAACCGTGTAGCCCTTCCCGGCTGAGGGGGTCGGGTCGATGCGCAGGATCTTCGCCAGCAGCGTCCCCAGGTTCTGGCCGACCAGGTTGGGATCGTTCTCACTGCCGCCATCGCCCAGACCGATGTAGAGCTTGGCGTCGGGCCCGAAGGCGACCTCGCCGCCGTTGTGGTTGGCGAAGGGCTGATCGACTGACAGCACCGTCCGGCGGGTGGCCTGGTCGGCCTTGGCGCCGGCGAAGGCGTACTCCACCACCTGGGTGTCGCCGGCCCGGTCGGTGTAGTCGACGTAGAGCTTGGAGCCGTCGGGCGAGAAGGTGAGGCCCAACAGGCCCTGCTCGCTGCCTGCCGAGACCTGGCCCGACAGGTCGAGCACGGGGGTGGCGTCGACCGTCGGCGTGGCTGCCGTCTGTCCCCCGGCCACCCGGCGCACCCGACCCGTCTTTTCGGCCACGTAGAGGGAGTCGTCGCCTGGGCGCACGGCCAGGGCGATGGGCCCGTCGAGGCCGTCGAGCTTGGTCAGGCCAAGCCTCACCGCCTCGAGATCCGGGCCGGCTGCGGGTGTGGCGCCGCCCGTCGTCGACGAGGACGGTGACGATGTGGACGTCGAAGTAGACGTGGCTGTCCCGGCCTTCTTCGGTTCGGAGCCGGCGCAGGCGGCGACGACCAGGCCGAGGGAGATCATCGTGGCCACCAGCGCGGGTGGCCGGTGCCTCGTTCGGATGCTCATCGATGGAGCGGCCGGATGAGGCCCTCCTGAGCGACGGAGGTGGCCAGACGCCCGTTGCGTGTGAAGATCGACCCGCGGGCGAAGGCCCGGGCGCCGTGGCCCGACGGGCTCTCCTGCTCGTACAACAGCCATTCGTCGGCCCGGAACGGGCGGTGGAACCACATGGCGTGGTCGAGGCTGGCCAGCATCAGCCCCGGCGTCGACAGGACACTGCCGCCGTGAGGCGCCAGGGTGGTGTCGAGCAGGGTCAGGTCCGACGCATAGGCCACCACACAGGCGTGGAGCAGCGGCTCGTCGGGCAGCACACCGTCGGCCCGCATCCACACCTGCTGGCACGCGGGAAGTCCCTTCCCCGGTTCGCGGGCGAAGGGGTGGTCGGTGACGTAACGGATGTCGATGGCGTGGTCGCGGTCGGGGATGCCACCGAGGAGATCGTCCCAGGGGGCGAGTTGGTCGGCCCTGGTGGGAAGGTCCTCAGGAGGGGGCACGTCGGGCATGGCCGCCTGATGGTCGGGCCCGTCTTCGTCGAGGTGGAACGACGCCGACAGGTTGAAGATGGCACGCCCGCGCTGGACGGCGACGACCCGCCGGGTGGTGAAGGAGTACCCGTCGCGGATGCGGTCGACCTGGTAGAGGATGGGCACGGCAGGGTCACCGGGCCGCAGGAAATAGGCGTGCAGCGAGTGGACGCTGCGGGCGGCGCCCACGGTGCGCCCGGCCGCCACCAGGGCCTGGCCGGCCACCTGTCCGCCGAACACCCGTTGGCGATCGTCGTCGGGGCTCAGGCCCCGGAAGACGTCGACCTCGATGGTCTCCAGGTCGAGCAGCTCGACCAGCTCGTCGAGCGCCTTGGTCACCCCCCCATCCTCTCGTACAGGCGCGCGCTACGGAACAAGGCGGAGGCGGGCCCGGCGCCGCCCAGGGCGTCGGCGGCCAGCACGACGGCGGCGGCCGAGTAGCTGGTGCGCTCGCCGCCCGGGAAGTGGACCCGCTCCGGGTGGACCATGCCCGTGAAGTAGCTCCCGTCGGTGTGGCGGAGGTGTCGGGTGGCGGCCAGCAGACGCCGTCCCCAGCCGTGCTCGCCGGCGGCGACGTGGGCCATGGCGCACTCGGCCGTCTCCGCCGCCGTGACCCAGGGTCGGTCGGCCACGCACCTGGTGCCGTGGTCGTCGAGCAGGAACCGCGGCCGCCCGCCCGCCAGCCGGTCCCGGGCCGACTCTCCCTCGACGGCGCCGACCAGCACGGGGTAGTACCAGTCCATCGACCACCGGTCCTTGGGCAGGAAGGCCTGGGGGCGCTGAGCGACAGCGTGCCCGAGGGCGACCGCCGCCCGGTCCCAAACGGGTCGATGGTGGTCCAGGCGGGCGGCAATGGCCAGGGCGCAGCGCAAGCTGAAATACGTGCTCGACGACGCCGTCAACAGGGCGAACGACCAGGCCGTCCCGTCGGCGTGACGGGCCCACAGGATCTCTCCACCGGGCGCCTGGAGCTCGAGCACGAACTGGACGGCTCGTTCCACCACCGGCCACATTTCGGCGAGGAACCCGGTGTCGCCCGTGGCCAGGTAGTGGTGCCAGGCGCCGGTGGCCACATACGCCGACACGTTGGCGTCGAGGGTCGTTTCCTGCACCCGGGAGCCCGAGAGGTAGTACTGGTGCCAGGCGCCGTCGCCCCGCTGGGTGGTGGCCAGCCACCGGTAGGCGGCCTCGGCCTCGTCCCGCCGCCGCCCCACATCGAGGGCCATGGCGGCCTCGACGTGGTTCCAGGGGTCGGCGTGGCCACCGACGAACCAGGGCAGCATCCCGTCGTCGAGCTGGAGGGCGGCGATCGACTCCACCGTGGCCGCCACCTCATCGGCCTCGAGCACCCCGGCCACGTGGGGGAGGGGCGCGCTCACACCGACGACGGGAAGGAGCTCATATCGCATGCCCGAGCCGTTGCCTTCGGGGTGCCCTCCGGGAGCGAAGCCCCCCGAGTATCAGGCTTCTCCAGGTACAGCACCAGGCTCTTACCCACGACTGGGTTGAGGGCCCGCTCCAACAGGCGCACCGACCGGGGCCGGGCGGTGATGTCCCACACCAGGAAGCGGTGGTAGAGGCGCACGGGCAGGGTGTGGTCGCGTCCCACCCCCACCAGGCTGCGCAGCCACCAGTAGGGCGAATGCAGCGCATGGGCGTGGTGCGAGCCCGTCACCGTGAGGCCCGCGTCCCGCAGGCGCCCGCCCAGCTGCCCGGCCCGGTAGACGCGCACGTGGCCGCCCGGTACAGCGGGGGCGTGGTAGTCGTCGGCCAGGGCCCAGCACACCCGCTCGGGGAACCAACGGGGGACGGTGACAGCCATGGTGCCGCCCGGGCGCAGCACGCGGGACAGCTCGGCCATGGCCGCTCGGTCGTCGTCGAGATGCTCGAGGACCTCGGCGGCGACCACTCGATCGAAGGTGGCGTCGGGGAAGGGCAGACCGGCGGCGTCACCGCTGACCGCGGTGCCCAGGGCGATGGCGGGCGCCTCCCCGGCCAGGCGCATGGCGCCGAGGAGCCCGGCCACTCCGGTGGTCTCGGCCGCCGAACGGTCGAGGGCCACCACGTGGGCGCCCCGCCGGTGGGCCTCGAAGGCATGGCGGCCGCCGCCACAGCCCAGGTCGAGCACCCGGTCGCCGACCACCAGGCCGAGCCGGGCGAAGTCGACGGTCAGCACGTCGGCGCCGCTCGGTCTCTCCCGGCGCCGGCCCTGCCCCCCCTGGCGTCGGCTGCGTCTCTCCTGGCGTCGGCTCTGTTCCCCCCGGCGTCAGCCAGGGCCCGCCGGTACTGGGCGACGGTGGCGCGGGCCGTTGCCTGCCAGGTGAACCGGTGCAGCACCCGGGCGCGCCCGGCCGTCCCGATGCGGGCCCGCAACTCGGCGTCGTCGAGCATGCGCCCGATGGCTCCCGCCAGCGCGCCGGGGTCGCCGGGGGGCACGAGCAGGGCGGTCTCGCCGTCGTTGCCCACCACCTCGGGCAGGGCGCCGCCGGTGGTGGCCACCAGGGGTACGCCGCAGGCCATGGCCTCGATGGCCGGCAGCGAGAACCCCTCGTAGAGCGATGGCACCACTGCCACTTCGGCCTCGGCGTAGAGCTCGACCATGCGCCGGTCGTCGACCACGCCCGCCAGATGGACCGATCCCTCCAGGCCCAGCCGGGCGATGGTGGCGGGCACCTCGCTCCCCGGGCGGGGCTGTCCTACCACCACGAGCTCGGCGTGGCGCTCGGTCCGCACTTTGGCCACCGCCTCGATGAGAGGAAGGAGGCCCTTGAGGGGCACGTCGGCACTGGCCGTGGTCATGATGCGACCCGGAACCCGGCTCACCTCGGGCATGGGCCGGAACCGGGTGGTTTCGACGCCCACGGGCACCACCGCCAGCTGGCTGGGCCGAGCCCCCATCTGGGCACAGATGTCGTTGGCCGACGACGACGACACGGTGATGAGCCGGGGCAGGCGTCGCACCACCCGCTTCTGCATGCGGACGAACCCGTACCACCGGCGCACGCTCAGCTGCCGTTGCCACGTCGGGGCGTGAGCCAGCTCCAGTGCACGGTCGACGGTGATGGGGTGGTGCAGGGTGGCCACGACGGGAGCCACGTCGCGGTTGATGCCGACGATGCCGTAGCCCAGGCACTGGTTGTCGTGCACCAGGTCGAAGTCGCCCCGCCGCCGGCGAAGGGCCCGCCACGCCCGCAGGCTGAAGGTGAGGGGCTCGGGGAACCCGGCGCTGCGCATGAGGGCGAACTCGGCCACGTCGAGGGCGTCGCGGAACTCACCGAGGGCGGGCGTGCGGAACGGGTCGGGCGATCGGTAGAGATCGAGACTGGGCACCTGCACCAGGGGGACCCCGGGGTCGAGTGGCGGGTAGGGCGGGCCGCTCCAGACCTCGACTTGGTGGCCGAGGGCCACCAGCTCCCGGCTCAGGTGCCGGACATAGACGCCCTGACCACCCGAGTAGGGATTGCCCCGGTAGGAGAGCAGGGCGACGCGCAGGGCGTCGTCGGTTCCGGGGTCGGGCACGATGAGGCAGCCTGACCGCGCCCGAGGGGGTGGTCAAGCGGGCGTCGCCATCGACGTTGTCGGGCGCGAACCGCGCCGGTTGGCGGCGCGGTTCGCGCTCAGGTTGTCGTGATGCAGCGGCTCAGCCGGCCGTGGCGCCCGTCGTGATCGAGGTGGCGTTGCCGTTGCCCGACCCGCCGATCTCCACCCGTCGGGGCTTGGCCGCCTCGGCGACGGGGATGGATACGGTGAGCACCCCGGCGTCATAGGTGGCCTCCACCCGGCCGGTGTCAAGGGTCTCGGCCAGGAAGAGCTGGCGGGTGAAGGCTCCCTGCGGGCGCTCGGCCACGATCAGCTCGGCGTCGGAGCCCCAGTTCGGCGAACGCTCGGCCCGCACGGTGAGCACGTTCTTCTCCACGGTGAGCTCGACGGTGGACGGGTCGACCCCCGGCAGGTCGAAGTGGACCAGGAAGCGGTCGCCCGCCCGGTAGGCGTCGATGGGCATGGCCGTCGCCGTGGCTCGGCGACTGTTGGTGTTCCACACGTTCTCGGTGAGGCGGTCGAGCTCACGGAAGGGATCGAATCGCATGACCATGGCGGTACCTCCTCTGTGCTCCTCTTCTGTTTCTCTTTCTCGGCTGACCCAAATATACCCGGCCTGCCCGAAGTATGCAACAACCTTGATGGCTAGCGACTCAGGTTTTCTGGGCGTGTGGCGGGGGGGCGAGACGTCCTAGGACCAACGTCCACTTGGAACCCGGACCAGAGGAGGCGGATGCTGATCCTGTTCCCGAACACCAACGAAACTGGAGAGGACATCATGAGAACCCGCAAGATTGCCGCTGCCGCCCTGCTCGCCCTGACCATGGTCGGCGGCACTGCCAATGCCGCCTTCGCCCGTCAGGGCCGGGGCGCCGACGACCCCATCGGCCACGTCCGCGGCGGTCACGGCGCCGACGACGGGGCCGGCCACGTCCGCCACGGTGGTGGCGCCGACGACGGCCTCAACCACCGCTAGCGCACATCCCTGATCGCTCCCTCCGATCCCGTCCCCAGCCGTCAACGGCCCCATCGGGATCGGAGGGCTCGGTCAGGCCCAGCGGAGCGGCCCGGTCAGGAGAGCGGCACCCGAGGAGCTCGCCTCCTTGTCGTTGGTGGCAGAGTCACGCCGTCGACCGGGTGCGCCAGCGGCGGGTTCGTCGGCTACCGACGACCAGGTGGCCGCCGAGCGCGATGAGGAGGGCGCCGATGGCGGCGCCGGCCGCCGTGCCTGTGCCCGTGCGGGGGAACCCGGACGTAGGGGTGAATCCCCGTGCCGTCGGTGTCGAGGGGGTGCCGCCGTTGGCCCCCGCGCCAGGGGCCGGAGTCGCCGCTGCGGTGGTGGTGGTGGTGGTGTTGGTGGTGGGAGGCGTCACGGTCGGCGCCTCGACGACCAGGCTGAGTTCCGCCGAGGTGCTGCTGCTGTAGCCGGGGCTGCCGAGGTAGACAGCGGTGATGGGGTGGTCGCCGGGTCCGAGGTCGGTCGCGACCAGCGTGGCGGTGCCCGTTTGCAGGGTGGCGGTGCCGATCGGCACGCCGGTGTCGAGGAACTCCACAGTCCCGGTGGGAGTGCCGCCGCCGGTGGGGGTGACGGTGGCCGTGAGGGTCACGTCGGTGCCCTCGGACGAGGGGTTGGTCGCGGAGGCGAGGGTGGTTGCGGTGGTGTCGGGGGTGGTGCACGCGGTCCGGGTGATGGTGTCGGTGTCGAGGGTGACAGCGCCGGTGCGGGCGAGGAGTCGGCCCTCGACGGTCACGCCGGTGGTCACCGTGATCGACGCAAGGGCCATGATCGTGCCTCGGAACACCGAGGTCGTGCCCAGGGTCGCTGAGCTTCCGACCTGCCAGAAGACGTTGCAGGCATTGGCCCCGTTAATGAGGGTGACGTTGCTGTTCGACGCGGTAATGAGGGTGGAAGCCGCCTGGAACACGAACACGGCATTCGGGTCGCCCTGGGCGTCCAAGGTGAGGCTCCCCGTGAGCCCGAGGGTTCCTGACGCGGAGTCATAGGCGCCGGCGGTGAGCGACTGTCCGCCCAGCTCGGTGACGACCTGGGTTGCTGCCCGGCTTTCGGCGTCGTCGTAGGCGACCCCGACGTCGGCTTGGGCCTGCGCAGCGACGGCGTCGGCAGCATGGATCGTCCCGTCGGTGACAGTGAGACCGGCGCCGGTGACCGAGGGGTTCGGAGAGGTTCCCAGGTCACCGGCGACGGTGGTCGGTCCGGTGTTGGTCACGCCTTGCCCGGCGAGGACCGCGAAGTTGTCTGCCGTCCCGAGCCCGACGCCTGCAGTTGTCTGGGCCTGGACCGGTGGCACGGCCCCAAGGACAGCGATGCCGGCGATCAGGACGGCGAGGCACCAACGATGGGCGGAGTGTGGATCAACGGACATGTGCGAACCTCCCGGACGGAGAGGCCGCCTCGAGCCTTGGCTACGAAGGGTAGGCCGAGCGTGTCGCCATCCGCCTTAGAACCATGGCCGCCTCTCAGGTCTTTCTACTCTATCGACTGAACTGGTGGCAGCTGGTCGTAGGACCAAAGTCCCATGGAAGTTGCCGCGCCGAAGGCGAATCATGCGGACATGACACCTCTGCGTCTCACCGCCATCACCCTCAGCGCCCTGGCGACCTTCATCGGCGTGGCGTCGGCCGTGCCGGCGTCCGCCGAAGTGCGCGTCTCGAGGGCCGAGCTGAACGGGACCCAGCTGCGGGTCGAGGGCACGGCCCTGCCCAACCGCACCATCACCGTGAACGGGGTGGCCATGGGTGCCAGCGACGGCGCCGGCGCCTACAAGGTCGAGAACAGCTCGTTCGACCACGGCACCAGCTGCATCATCCAGGTCAACGACGGCTCGGCCACCTCGACGCCGGCCAGCCTCACCGGGTG
>DATAQC010000042.1:0-5957 GCA_036264885.1 Acidimicrobiales bacterium
GCCGGTGACGGTGCGACACCCGGGCGACTGGGTCAACGTCGACGACGCACCCGACGAGTCGGTGGTGGTGTCGGGCACAACGCTGGTGGTGGCGGCCGAGGTGTTGGTGGGTGAGCCCGCCGCGGTGTTGGAAGGCGCGGCATAGGCGCTGGCCGGTCCGGCGGGGGTGACGGCCACGGGGCCGGCGACGATTGGGCCGGGGCCGGGGCCGGGGGCGGCCGGGCCGGCGACGGTGGCAACGCTCACCGACGGGTCGGCGGGAGCCGGGGCCGTCGAGGGAGGCGGGCTGTCGGAGCTCGAGGAGATCTCGGTGCTGCCCGGAGTCGAGGGGGCGGTGGTGATGGTCGTCGTCTCGACAACGCTGCCCTGGGTGCCCGGGTCAGGAGCGGGCGTGGGGTCGACGGTTACCGCCGGAGGCGTGGTCGGGGCGGGGTCGGCGGGCGGGGCGACGGTGGTGGGAGGCGCCTGGGTGGTGGGAGGCGCCTCGGTGGTGGGGGGTGTCGCCACCGTGGTGGGCGGTGCCTGGGCCACCGTGGTGGGAGGCGCCTCGGTCGTGGCCGGGGCCTCGGCAGCGACGTCGGCGGCGGCCGGGCGGGACGTGAGCATCAGCAGGAAAGCCGCCGCGAGCAGGGCAAACGTGGCCCAGACGGCCCCGCTCACCATCCTCGAACGCTCGGTCCTGCCCATGCTCGCCTCGGTGCCCCTCGCTGCGCTGGAACGGGTACGCCAAGGGACACTCGTCCCCAAGCCGGCGTTTGTCTACCACGGCGACCCCCTCGAGGCAAGCATGTTCCGAGCGCCAATGTGGGGTCTGACCTGCGAATTTGTCCGTGTTGGCCTCGCGTTGGAAACGCGTTGGAGCACCTCAATCGCCATGTTGGTTCAGCCGATCGGGCTGCCCCGGCGGCCTGCGCCTCCGAAAAAAGATTTCAGCGGGGTTTCCCAGCACCTCGAACCGCTGGCGCCGCCAGTCCCTCGACCCGCCATCGAGGCCGGCAGGTGTGTTGGAGATGGCCACCGGCGAAGGCGTGACTCGTCCCCCGCCACTCCATCAGCGAGGACCTCGACCATCTGCCGGCCGCCGAGGGACCGTGCTGGCTCAACAGACCGTGTCGCTCAACAACCGTGGGCCCGGCAGGGATCGAACCTGCGACCAAAGGATTATGAGTCCCCCGCTCTGACCACTGAGCTACGGGCCCGGAACCGGTCTTCGACTCCGAGAGGCTCGCCTGTTGGAACTCGGCGCTCCGGGGGTGGGACTCGAACCCACAACAAACGGCTTAACAGGCCGGTGCTCTGCCGATTGAGCTACCCCGGAAAATCACCCCGACCCTAGCAAAGGTGTTCCCCCCCGCACTGAGGGGTATGACACCCGTCATGAGATTCCGACTCGGAGTGGTGACGGGATTCGCAGGCGGCTACTACCTTGGGACCAGGGCGGGGCGCGAGCGCTACGAACAGATCAACAAGGCCCTCCGCCGGGCACGTGGGTCCGAGACCTTTGAAGCTGTCGCCGACAAGACCAAGGCGGTGGTCGAAGAACGTGTCGATGCCGCCCGCGACCGTGTCGATTCCGCCCGCGACACCGCAGAGGAACTGATCGACAGCCGGCTGGGCAACGGGCAATCGGAAGGTCCAGACCCGTCCTGACGGCTGTCTATAGGGAGACGTCACCGGAGGTCGACGGGGGCTACGCCGCCGAGGGTGGCTATTCCTCTTCGAGGTAGTCCCGGAGCTTCTGGCTGCGGATCGGGTGGCGGAGGCGGGCCAATGTCTTGGCCTCGATCTGGCGAATGCGCTCGCGGGTGACACCGAACTCGCGACCGACCTCCTCGAGGGTGCGGACCTGGCCGTCGTCGAGCCCGAAGCGGAGGCGGACGACCTGGCGTTCGCGTTCGGTGAGCTCTTCCAACGCCTCGCTGACCGCTTCGGCGAGGAGGGCTCGGGCGGCGGCGTCGGCCGGCTCGACCGCTTGGCGGTCCTCGATGAAATCGCCGAGGGCGCTGCCCTCCTCCTGGCCCACCGGCATCTCCAGCGACACCGGTTCCTGGGCGATGCGTTGGATCTCGCGCACCTTGGCCGGCGACATCTCCAGCTTGGCGCCCAGCTCCTCGGGTGTCGGCTCCCGACCGAGCTCCTGGAGAAGCTGGCGCTGGACCCGCAGGACGGTGTTGATGGTCTCGACCATGTGCACGGGGATGCGGATGGTGCGGGCCTGGTCGGCGATGGCCCGGGTGATGGCCTGGCGGATCCACCAGGTCGCGTAGGTGGAGAACTTGAAGCCCTTGGTGTAGTCGAACTTCTCCACCGCCCGGATGAGGCCGAGGTTGCCCTCCTGGATCAGGTCGAGGAAGAGCAGCCCCCTTCCCATGTACCGCTTGGCGATGGAGACCACCAGACGCAGGTTGGCCTCGGTGAGCTGCTTCTTGGCATGGAACCCGGCGGCCACCACCGCCTCGAGGGGAACCAGCTCACCCTCGTCCACGGTGCCCCCGGCATCGACATCCTCCAGAGCGGCGATACGCGCCGCGGCGTGGAGCCCGGCTTCGATGCGGCGGGCCAACATGACCTCCTCGGCACCGCTCAAGAGCCCGATCTTGCCGATCTCGGTGAGGTACGTGCGCACGGGGTCCGACGACCCGGCCCGGTCGCTTCCCTCACGACTCCCCGGAGGGCCGCCGTCGCGGTGAACCCGGGTGGGGTTGCGGGTTCGAACTGCGGGCGCCGCGGGAGCCGGTCGGTCGGGACCGGGCACCAGGGTGGGCCCGAGTTCGATGCCGGCGGGCGGGGTGAGCGGCTCATCGGTGAGGTCGGGCTCGTCGAGGTCGATCTGCTCGGCGCGCAACCGTCGGCGTACCCCGTCGATGAGCTCGGGCGTGAGCTCGACATGACGGAGGACCGACACCACCTCGTCAGGGGTCAGCGACCCCTTGACCCGGCCTCGGGCGACCAGGAGCGCGAGCGCCTCCGGGGACAGGCCTTCGGGCGGACCCGCCAGCGCGTTCGCCTCCGTCATCTTCTCCAGTCTGCCTTCCGTCGTCGGCAGACGGGACCACGCCTGTCAACCATCGCGTTCCTCGAGCCAACGCAGCAACCGTTCGGTCGCCGCCTCCCGGGTGGAAAGGTCCCGCAACTCCTCGACCGCCAGCTTGAGCCATCCCACGATCGGGTTGTAGGCAGCCGGATCGGAGGCCTGGTGGGCCGCCGCCTCCAGGTCGGCGAGGGCCCGCTGGGCCGCCTCGTCGACGAGGCGGGCCAGCACGTCGTCGGGGTCGGACCCGGTGTCGACCTCCTCCACCGCCAACCGCTGGAGCAGGGTCGCGGCCTCGGGTTCGGCCACGGCGATCGCCTCGTGGATGGAGGTCGTAGCCGACAGTGCCCGCTGGGCGGCCCGGATCACGGGGTCGTCGAACAGCGACACATGCAGGCGCCCGGCCATGGCGCCGGGATGGTTGAGCGCCACCCGCAGGGCCTCCAGCTCCGGGCCGCCGCGGGTGCGAACCAGATCGCCCGGTCGGACCCCGGCCTGCCGGCCTGAGGCAGTGCCGGCCTGCCGGCCTGAGACAGTGCCGGCCTGACGGCCTGAGGCCGGGCCCGCCTGGTTGCCTGAAACCGTGCCCATGGTGAGGAGCTCGGTCAGGCGGTCGTGATGGACGTGGGTCAGGGCCGCCACCTGCATCACGTACTGGTCGCGAACGACGGCGTTGGGGTGCTCGGCCACGACGGCCATGGCCAGTTCCGCGGCCCGGGCCCGCCCCTCGGGGGAACGGAGGTCGGCGCCGGCCAGGGAGCGGTCGAGGCGGAAGGCCAGGAACGGCTTGGCCTCGGCGATGGCCCGGCGGAGGGCCCCGGGGTCGCGGCGGGAAAGGTCACCGGGATCGAGGCCGCCGGGCAACTCGGCCACCGCCAGGTCGAGCTCGTAGCGCTGCTCCCACTGGTAGAGACGCTCGGCGGCGGCCTGCCCGGCAGGGTCGGCGTCGAAGGCCAGCACCACCCGGGGGGCGAAGTTCTTCAGGGTGTGGAAGTGCTGCTCGGCCAGTGCCGTCCCGCAGGTGGCCACCGCCCTCGGGATCCCCGCCGTCGCCAGGCCGATCACGTCGGTGTAACCCTCGCACACCACCACCTCGCGCTGGTTGACGATGTCGGCCTTGGCCCAGTTGAGCCCGTAGAGCACCCGCGACTTCGAGTACAGCGGTCCCTCGGCCGAGTTCTTGTACTTGGGTGGATCACCGCCGGGGAGCTGGCGACCCCCGAACGCCACCGGGTCGCCGCGCACGTCGAAGATGGGGAACATGATGCGGGCCCGGAACACGTCCTGCTGGCGGTGCAGGCGGTTGAGGAAGCCCAACCCGGTCTGGGTGAGCACGTCCACCGGCACCCGCAGGGCCCGGCACAGGGCGTCCCACTCGTCGGGCGCCCAGCCGATGCGGTAGGCGCGCACGATGTCGCCGTCGTAGCCCAGCTCCCGCAGGTAGGACCGGGCCGCGGCCCCGTCAGGGCCGCGGAGCAGGCGCTCGTGGTACCAGTCGACGGCCCGGGCCATGGCATCGACCAGCAGGGCCCGTCGCTGGCGCTCCCTGCTCACGGCGGCGTCGTCGTAGGCGATCTGGATGCCGGCCCTCGCGGCCAGGCGCTCCACTGCCTCGGCGAACTCGAGGTGCTCGACCTCCCGCACGAAGGTGATCACGTCGCCCTTGGCCCCACAGCCGAAGCAGTAGTAGAGCCCCTCCTCGCCGTTGACCGAGAACGACGGGCTCTTCTCGGCGTGGAAGGGGCACAGGCCGACCCAGCGCCTGCCCACCCGCCGCAGGGCCATGTGCTCCCCGGCGATCTGCACCAGGTCCGACGCCGCCCGCACCCGCCCGATGTCCTCGGTGACGATCCCCACTGGCGAGTGCTGCCCTGGCGGGCCTAGCCCCGGGCCCCGCCGGTGAAGTTCCAGGAGGCCAGATGCACACTGGGGACAATGGTGTCGGTGCCCCGGAGGCGGGCGTCGGAGCCGATGGCCACCACGTTGCCGGGCGCCAGCGCCTCGGCGTAGGACTGGGTGAACCGCAGGTTGGCGACGGGCCGGGTGACCTGCCCGCCTTCGATCAGGAACACACCGTTGCGGGTGAGGCCGGTGACCACCTGGGTCTTGGGATCGAGGATCCGGGTGTACCAGAACTCGGTGATCAGCAGCCCCCGGTCGACGCCGGCGACCAGCTGGTCGACGCCCGCGGCGCCCCCGGCAAGCACCAATGTGGACGGCGCCGGCCCGTAGCTCTCGCCGCCGGGGGTGCCGTGGCCGGTGCTCTCGGTGCCGGCTGCGGCCGCCGTGCGCCGGTCGTGCAACAGGTTGGTGGGCACCCCGTCGACCACCAGGTCGAGGCGGCGGCGGGGGGTGCCCTCGGCGTCGAAGGCCAGGCTGACGGCCCGGGGGTCACCGGCGTCGTCGGCCAGCGACACGGCGGGGTCGAACTGGACCTCACCCAGGCGTACCACTGAACGCCCTTCGGCGTAGGTCTTGGCCGAGAACCCGTACCCGACGAGGAAGTCCAACAGGTCGGCCACGCATGGCGGTTCCAACACCACCTGGTACCGGCCCGGCGGCAACTCCGACGCATCGGCACCCGCCCGGGCTTTGCCCGCCGCGGTGGCACCTGCGGCGGCGCCGTCGATGTCGCTCAGGCGGGGGGACGACTGCCAGCCACCCCCGGCTGCCGCCCCGCTCCCGCGGTGGATGCCGTCGACGGTGGCATGGCTGGTGCGCCCGGGCGCCCGCTGGCCGGCGGAGTTGGCGAAGAACACCTCGTAGCCCACGCTGGAGCAATAGCCGGCGGCCGACAGGCCGGGTCCGGCCTCGACGAACTCCCCGACGACGTCGGCCCGAGCCGCGGGCGGCGCCTGATGGGTGGCCGGATCGTCGTGATCGAACACCGGCACCGGCGCGGGAGGAGCCAGGCCCGGCCACCCGG
>DATAQC010000038.1:0-9199 GCA_036264885.1 Acidimicrobiales bacterium
GTGCGGGTGGCCGTCGAACGCGAGATCGACCGCCTCGAACGGACCAGCGAGCAGAGCCCCGAACACGGCTGGATCCGCACCTGGCTCGACACCGTCACCGAGGTGCCCTGGGGGAAGCGGTCTGACGATCACCTCGACGTGGTGGCCGCACGCGCCATCCTCGACGCCGACCACAACGGCCTGGAGGACGTGAAGGATCGCATCATCGAGTACCTGGCCGTGCGCAAGCTGCGTGCCGACCGGGGCCTGTCCCCCACCGGCGGCAAGGGCGCCGGCGCCATCGTCGCCCTCGTCGGCCCCCCCGGTGTGGGCAAGACCTCGCTCGGCGAGTCGGTCGCCCGCGCCCTGGGGCGCTCGTTCGTGCGGGTGTCGCTGGGAGGCGTGCGCGACGAAGCCGAGATCCGAGGCCACCGCCGCACTTACGTCGGCGCCCAGCCCGGGCGCGTCGTGCGGGCCCTTCGCGAGGCGGGCACCATGAACCCCGTCTTCATGCTCGACGAGGTGGACAAGCTCGGCGCTGACTGGAGAGGCGACCCGTCGTCGGCGCTGCTGGAGGTGCTCGACCCGGCCCAGAACCACACGTTCCGCGACCACTACCTGGAGGTCGACCTCGACCTGTCCGACGTGCTGTTCATCGCCACCGCCAACGTGGCCGACACCATCCCCGGTCCACTCCTCGACCGCATGGAGGTCATCCACCTCGACGGCTACACCGAGGACGAGAAGGTGGCCATCGCCACCGACCACCTCCTGGCTCGCCAGCTCGACCGTAACGGCCTGACCGCGGGCGAGACCACGCTGACCGAGGCGGCGGTGCGCGCCGTGGTGGCCGACTACACCCGCGAGGCGGGCGTGCGGAACCTGGAACGGGAGCTGGGCAAGGTGTTGCGCAAGGTGGCCACCAAGCTGGCCGCCGGCGACACCGAAACGGGTGTCCCGGTCGTCGTCGACGCCGACGACGTGCGGTCGTACCTGGGCCGACCCCGCTACTTCTTCGAAGCCGCCGAGCGCACCGCAGTGCCCGGCGTGGCCACCGGGCTGGCTGTCACCGGGGCCGGAGGCGACGTCCTCTTCATCGAGGCCACCGCCCTCCCCGGAGGGACGGCGGCAGGCGGCCAGGGACGGCTGACGCTGACCGGCCAGTTGGGCGACGTGATGAAGGAGTCGGCCGAGATCGCCCTTTCCTACATCCGCTCCCACGCCGGCGAGCTGGACCTCGACGACGAGGGTGTGTCCGGATCCCGGTTCCACGTGCACGTGCCCGCCGGCGCCGTCCCCAAAGACGGTCCCTCGGCCGGCGTCACCATGGTCGCCGCCCTGGCCAGCCTGCTGTCGGGCCGGCCCGTGCGATCGAGCGTGGGGATGACCGGCGAGGTCACGCTGCAGGGACGGGTGCTGGCCATCGGGGGGGTCAAGCAGAAGGTTCTGGCCGCCCACCGGGCCGGTCTGCGCGAGGTGATCCTTCCCGCCCGCAACGGGGCCGACCTCGACGACGTGCCCGAGGCCGTGCGCGACACCGTCGCGTTCCACCTCGTGGACGACGTCCGCCAGGTTCTGGACGTGGCCCTGGAGCCGGGGCCGGCTCCGGGGTCGGCGCCCGGGCCCACCGGGATGGCCGAGGCTGCCTGAGCGGCCGGAGCACGACCCGGCCCTCGAACGGGGCCGGGTAGGCTCCGCCGACGATGCGCAGGACAACGCTTGGCAGAGGGATCGTCGCCACCATCGCCTTGGCCGCCGCGCTGGCGGCCTGTGGCGGCGGCGGGTCGACCAAGCCGGCTTCGGCGCCGACGACGGTGTCCACGCAGGCACCGTCGTCGGGGCCCGACAGTGAGAAGTTCTGCGGTCTCATAAGGGACTACAGCGACCGCCTGGCAAGTCTGTCCCAGGCGTCGTCGAGCCCCGCCCAGGTCCGCCAGCTGGCCCAGGACGTGGGTACGGCCATCGAGTCGGCCATCGCCGTGGCCCCGGCCGACATCAAGTCCGACGCCACCGTCGTCGCCGGCGCCGCCAAGGACTACCTGGCTGCCCTGGACGCGGCCGGCTACGACCTGGCCAAGCTGCCACCCGACGCCGCCCAGCGGTTCCAGGCCCCCGACGTGTCGGTCTCGGCCACCAGTCTGCGGGCCTACGCGGCAAGCGTCTGCGGCTCGCGAAGCTGAAGCCCGGCGGTGGCTGAGGTGGGCGCCCAGGCGACCGTCCCTGTTTCCGAAGGGGGAGGCCGGCGGTAGATTTGTGGGTGGAGGGTGCCTGTGAAGAGCTGGAGAGACCCAGGCTCGAGTCGCCGGGAGGCACGGGCCCGGCTGCGGCCCGGCAACTTCCAGGGAACGCCTCCGAGGGGGCGCTCCCACGACGTCGAGGAAGCAGCGATCGAGCGCATCGAGGGCGAATGGTTCGCCACCAGCCGCTACCAGCGGCGGGCCCGCGTCACCGGGGTCGAGACCCTCACCAGTACCGGCACGGTGCGCCTGGCCTTCGAGGTGGTCGACGGGCAACCGTTCGACTTCCTTCCGGGTCAGTTCGTGGGGCTGGAGGCAGAGTTTGCCGGTCTGGGCTATCGCCGGAGCCCGTACTGCATCCTGTCGCCTCCGCTCGACGAGCCTCGCTTCGAGATCCTGGTGAGGACGGTTCCCCAAGGACCGCTTTCCCTGCGCCTGGCCGAGCTGCAACCAGGCGAGGAGGTGGCGTTCCGGGGCCCCAACGGGCGGCCCATGGTGCCGCGCTTCGACGACCGCCACCTCGTGCTGCTGGCGACGGGCACGGGCGTGGCCCCGTTCTGCTCCCTCGCCCGCCATCTGCTGGATGGCGGCTACCCCGAGCCCATCGAGCTGTGGTGGGGCCTGCGCCTGGTCGATGACATCTGCCTCACCGAGGAGCTCGACGAGCTGGCTCGGAGGTATCCGCACTTCGGCTACCACATCACCCTGTCGCAGCCGGCGGCGGACTGGACCGGACTGCGTGGTCGCATCGGGGAGTCGATGCCGCCGCTGCTCGAGTCCCTGGGCGGCAAGGACTACTACCTGGTCGGCAACGGCGCCATGCTCGAGGAGATGGCCCAGGCGCTGTCCGATCTCGGGGTGATCCAGAAGTACATCCACACCGAGCCGTTCTTCGACGCCGGTCACCGCGCCGATCCCGAGGTCGTCGCTGCCATCAGGGAGCGTTTCGTGGCTACCGACCTCTACTCGGCCCACGCCGCCCGGAGGGGCTCGTTGTTCGACCTCGACCGCGGGCTCGACGCTGTCCGCTCGGGCAAGGCGGGCAGCGGTGATCCGCAGGCCGCGTCCGACCTGTTCGAGCTGCTGCCCTCGTTCCTCTCGCACCACCCCGACCAGGAGAACCCGGCACCCACCCACGTCGAGCGCCCGTGGAACCGGCCCTACTGACGGCAGCACCAAACGCCCCGGCCCGTCGGTGAACCGCACCATCGTCGGCTTCCACCAGGACGAGGCCGGTGACTGGGTGGCCACGCTGTCGTGCCTGCACGCTCAGCACGTCCGTCACCAGCCACCCTTCCGGTTGGCCCCATGGGTGGTCGACGACGCACAGCGGGCGGCGCGTGTCGGGTCACCGCTCGACTGTCCCTTGTGTGACCGGCAACCGAGGACTGGTCTCGACTCGCCCTGACTTTCAGTCCTTGCCCACGGCGTCGAGCACCGCGAGCCGGCCCGCCCGCCGGGCAGGCGCAGCCGCGGCCGCCAGCCCGGCCAGCGTGGCCGCCGCCGCCAGGAGGGCGAGCTGGGCGACGGGGAAGACCCGCCGGGTCACTCCCAGTCCGCGCATGGAGGTGACGGCAACCCACCCGAAGCCCACGGCCACCGCCACCCCGCACATGGCGCCCAGGCCGGCCACGATCAATGCCTCCGAGCGGATCATCGAGCGAAGCTGGCTCCTGGCCATCCCGATGGCTCGCAGCATGCCGAGCTCGCGCAGGCGCTCGTGGATGGACAGGGCCAGGGTGTTGGCGATGCCTAGCAGGGCGATCACCACCGACAGGGCCAGCAGGGCCATCACCGGCACCAGGAGGCGGTTGACCTGGCCCTCCTGGGCGGCCAGCACCTCGGAGCGGTCACGCACGGCCAGGTTGGGGAAGTCGACCAGGGCCTTGCGGATGGCCTGGCGGCCGGCGGCGGCCGAGGTCCCGGGGCGGAGGCGGACATCGATCTCCATGTCGAGCTGCTGGGCGTAGTTGGCGGCGTAGGAGCCCAGCGACACGACGTAGTCGCTGCGGACCGTCGTGGTGGCATAGGTGGACCGCAGAACGGTCGGCCGTGTCCCCGTCCGGGCGAACGTCATGGGGACGGTGTCGCCGACCCGCCAGCCGTGGCGGGCGGCGACGCTGTCGCGCACGAGCACACCGCCATCGTCGAGACGGGCAGCGGCGGCGGCGGAGGCGGCGTCGAGCTGGTAGACGCCGGTGACCGTCGCCGGGTCGACGGCCACCAGTGTCTGAGCGGTGCCGTCGAGGCCCCACTGCCCGGACCGGATCTCCGACACGGCGTCGACGGCCGGCGACTGGCGGAGACGGTCGGCAGCGGCGAGGGGCACCCCTGACGAGGATCCCGGCACCTGGTAGGTGCTCACCACGAAGTCGGCTCGCATGGACCTCTGCACGGTGGTGGTGGCCGAGCTCTTCATCGAAGCGGCCATCACGGTGACGACGCCGATGAGGCCGATCCCGATCATGAGCGCAGTGGCGGTGGCGGCGGTGCGCTGCGGGCTGCGCAGGGCGTTCTCCCGCCCGAGGACCGCCGGCTCGCCGACGAGGCGAGCCAGGGGTCGCCCGACGAGGTGGGCCGTCGGTGTCACGAGCAGAGGCACGACCAGGACCAGCCCGACGAGCACGAGGACGGCTCCGATCCCCACGCCCGCCAGCGGCCGGGGCACGATGCCGAGCATTCCCACCACGATGGTGGCCAATCCGGCGACCAGGACGGCGGCACCGGCGCCGAGGGGGCGTCGCCGGCGGTCGCCCAGGCCGGCATCGCCCTCACCGCCGGCGAGGGCGACCAAGGGCGAGACGGCGGTGGCGCGGATCGCCGGTTGGACGGCGGCCACGATGGTCACCGCCACGCCGGCCACCATGCTGACCACCCCGGCCCGGGGATGGAACACGACCGACGTGGTGGGAATCGACAGCCCGGCCGAGCGCAGCAGCACCAGCAGGCCGCGGGCGGCCAGCAGGCCGCCGACGACGCCGACGCCCGACGCGACCACGCCCACGACCGTCGCCTCGGCGAGGACCGACACGAGCAACTGCGTCCGGCTGGCGCCGACGGCCCGCAGCAGGCCGAGCTCGCGGGAGCGGTGGGCCACGAGGATCGAGAACGTGTTGAAGATGATGAACCCGCCCACCAGCAGGGCGACGGCGGCGAACACCAACAGGCCGGTGGTCAAGAACCCGAGAGCGCGGGTCCACGATTCCTTGGCCTGCTTGGCGGCCTGGTCGGCGGTGAGCACCTCGTAGCGGCCCGGGAGCGCAGCACCCACCCGCGCCCGCAACGCCTCGGCGCTGGTTCCCGGGGCCGCCCGCACCGACACGGCGTCGAGGCCGCCCTGGCTCCGGCCGAGCACATGCTGGGCGGTCGCCAGGTCGAAGGTGACCACCGTCGAGCTCACCATCTTGGATGGTTCGGTCAACCCGGCGATGGTGAGCTCCTCGGTCGAATCCCGCAGTGCCACCTTGAGCCGGTCGCCCACCCGGAGACCGGCCTGGCTCGCCGTCCTGGCGTCGACGGCCACCTGACCGTCCCGGCTTGGTGCCCCGCCGGCGACCAGGGCGGTGTCGGGGGCCCATCCCGTGCCCATGGCGGGCAGCCCCTTGGCCGTCACCGGGCGGTCGTCGACGCCGACGACCTGCACGTAGCCGAAGACCGTGCCCCAGGCTCGGTCGGCTCCGGCCACGGCCTGGACGGCGGGCAGCACCGAAGCGGGCATGGGCTCGCGGTCGGTGATCTGCTGCCCGGTGGCGCCGAAGGCGGCGGCCGACCGTACAACCACGTCGACCTGGCCCGGCACCGGGGCGGTGGCCCGGGTGAAGGCGCTGTCGATGGTGTCGGTGAGCACGAAGGTGCCGCACACGAGGCTCACGGCCAGGACCACGCCGAGCGCGGTGTGGACGACCCGGGTGCTGCGGGCCAGCGACCCCTTGAGCACGAGCCACATGTCAGTCGCCGAGGTGCAGCATGTGCTCGACGACGTTGTCGGCCGTCGGGGCCGTCACCTCGTCGACCACCCGGCCGTCGGCCAGGAAGACCACCCGGTCGGCCCAGGAGGCGGCGACGGGGTCGTGGGTGACCATGACGATGGTCTGGCCGAAGCGGTCGACCGCCTCCCGCATGAACGACAGGAGGCCGGCGCCGGCCCGGGAGTCGAGGTTGCCCGTCGGCTCGTCGGCGAAGATCACCTCGGGCTGTGAGACCAGTGCCCGGGCCGCCGCCACCCGTTGCTGCTGGCCGCCCGAGAGCTGTCCCGGTCGGTGCTGCAAGCGCTCCCGCAAGCCCACGGCGTCGACCACGCGGTCGAACCAGACGGGGTCGGCCCGCTTCTTGGCCAAGGCCAGGGGCAGGGTGATGTTCTCCGCCGCCGTCAGGGTGGGCATGAGGTTGAAGGCCTGGAAGATGAACCCGACCCGGTCACGCCGCAGACGGGTGAGTCGGCGGTCGTCCAGCGAGCCCAGGCAGACGTCGCCGATCCAGGCGTTGCCCGATGTCAGCGTGTCGAGGCCGGCGGCGCAGTGGAGCAGCGTCGACTTTCCCGATCCGGACGGCCCCATGATGGCGGTGAAACGGGCCCGGCCGAAGTCCATGTCCACGTGGTCGAGGGCACGGACGGTGGTGTCACCCCGCCCGAAGACCTTGACGGCGCCGTCGACCCTGGCTGCCGGGGTGGGCCCGACGACGAGGTCGGTTCCGTCGTCGACGTCGTCGACGACGGGACGACTGTTGAGGACCAGTGTCATGACCGTGTCACCTCTCGCTCGGTTCGGATGGGCACGGTCGGCTCAGACCTTGGACGAGTAGCCGGGGCAGAACAGCTGCACGGCGGTACGCACGGCGAAGGCGATGTCGCTGGACGACACCGTCACGAAGGGGATCTGGCTGGCCATCTGTTGGGCCGTGGCCTGCACCTGGGCCGAGGACTGGCCCTGGTCGAAGGCACTGCAGACCTGATCGCCGAACTGACGGGCCTGGGCCTCGGTCGGCGAGTAGAGGGGGATGCGCTGGTGGATCTGGGCGATGGCCGCCTGCACCTGGGCGCTCGACGGGTTGACCCTCGCCGCCGTGGTCGGTGCGGACGCAGCGGCCGACGGCGCCGAGCTGGCAGCCGGGGCTGCGGTGTCATCGCCGGACGACGCCGCCGTCCGGGTGCTGGCCTGGACCCGAGACCTGGTGACCGGCGCGGCCGTCGGCGCAGGAGCCGCCGGTGCTTCGGGGGCAACGGTCGTGGGCGCCACGGTGTCGGGTGTGGTGGTGGCCGTCACGTCCAGGCCGCTGGCCGCCGCCGGCTGTGGGGTCGAGCCCGATGTGCCCGCCTGGGGCACGACGCCCACGGCCACCCCGCCGGCCAGGCACAGCGTCAGGCCGGCGGCCCCGGCGAGCAGCACCACGCTTCGTCCCACGTTCTCGAACACTGTCGACCCCCTTGACGGCAGAAGGCACTCCCCTCTGCGTTGAGGTAGTGATCGACCTTCCCGCCCGCCGGCTGAACCCGGGAGGGGTTAAGCCTTGGCCAAGAACCGGCCAAGCTTGCCAAGGCGGACGTCGAGGCTCTACACGAAGCGGATCTCGTCTCCGGGGTCGTCGTCGACCACCCGCCCGCAGGTGGGGCACCACCAACGGGCCTCCATCGCCGTCCCGCAGGCAGCGTGGGCCTTGGCGGAGTTGTCGCCGCCACGACCCGCTCCCCACTCGGCCAGGAGCAGGAGGGCGCCGGCCAGGTCGTGGCCCGCGGCGGTCAGTTCGTAGACGAACCGGGGTGGGCGCCGAGAATAGGGCGTGGCCACCACCACGCCCTGGCGCTCGAGGTGGCGCAGGCGCTGGCTCAAGATGTTCGACGCCAGCCCGGGCAGGTCTGCCAGCAGGTCGTTGAACCGGCGGGGGCCTCCGAGCAGCGCGTGCACCACCAGCAACGACCACCGGTCGCCGACCCGCGCCGCCGCCTCCCCCAACGGGGTCACCGCTGACCTCTCCGCTGACCTCTCCGCCGGCGGGGGCCCGGCTCGGGCCTGTTCCATGGTCACCATCCTGCCTCTGTGAAAACCGTTGCCGAACCCGTCGGGTCCGCGGTAACTTGCAATCAACAAGTTACTACCAAGGAGCGCAAGGATGTCAGAGCTCGACGAGGTGCAGGCGGCGGTACGGGAGGTGGCGGCATCGGCCGGTCAGGCGGTGGTTGGGATCGGACGGGGCTGGGGGCTCGGGTCGGGCGTGGTGGTCGGCGACGGGATCGTGCTCACCAACGCCCACAATGTGCGAGGCGGCGACGTGGCCGTCTCCTTCGGGCAGGGAGGCACGCCGGTGGAGGGACAGGTGGCCGGCGTCGACGTCGACGGCGATCTGGCCGTCCTCAATGTCGACACCTCCGACGCCACTCCCCTGGCCTGGACCGAGACGCCCGCCGACCTCGGTGCGGTGGTCTTCGGCCTGGCCAACCCGGGCGGACGGGGCCTACGGGTCACGGTGGGGCTGGTGTCAGCGGTCGGGCAGGCCTTCCGGGGCCCGCGCGGTCGACGGGTCACAGGGACCATCGAGCACACCGCTCCCCTGGCTCGTGGGTCGTCGGGCGGCCCCGTCGTCGACGGCGCCGGACGGTTCCTGGGCGTCAACACCAACCGTCTGGGCGAGGGGTTCTACGCCGCCATCCCCGCCGACGGCGATCTCCGCAGCCGGGTCGATGCCCTGTCCCGCGGCGAGTCGGCCTCGCCCCGCCACCTGGGGGTCGGCTTGGTCCCCGGGCGCGCCGCCCGCGACCTGCGACGATCGGTCGGCCTCCCCGACCGCGACGGCGTCCTGGTGCAAGTCGTGCAGGACGACAGCCCGGCGGCCCGGGCCGGGCTGCGACGGGGAGATCTGATCACCGAGGCCGCGGGACGACCAGTGACGAGCGTCGACGACCTGCACGACCTGATCAACGGGCCCGACACGGAGGAGTCGGTGACCCTGGGAGTCGTCCGGGGTGCCGAGGAGCTGTCGGTGAGCGT
>DATAQC010000009.1:0-16573 GCA_036264885.1 Acidimicrobiales bacterium
GGCGGTCAGTCGTCGTCGGCGGCCAGCAGGTCGGTGGCGGCGGCCAGGGCGGTGGCCAGGATGGAAGCACGCTCGATGACGGTGGCCACGTGGCGGTCGGCACCGGCCTGACCGGGCAACGGGGGCTTGCCCAGCGACCGCAGCAGGGCGGTGGGATCGGCGGCCGGTGAGATGGGGGCGGGGCGCCCGCGATCGGGCATTGCCCGCCAGAAGTCGACGGGGCTGAGCTCGGCGGTCCGGGCGCCGCGGCCGCCCGTTTTGGTGTTGCGCCGGGCCGTCTTCATCACGCTGCCTCCTGATCGCTCGACGTCGGGCCCTCGGCGTCGGCCGTCAGCAGGCTGTCGGGCTTGAGGCCCAGGGCCACCCGCAACTGGTCGGGGTTGAGGTCGGCCAGGGTGCTCGACTTGGGCAGGACCAGGTCGGCGATGTGGCGCTTGCCGGCGACGACCGCCTCGACCCGCTCGTCGACCGTGCCCGGGCAGACCAGGCGGTGGGACACCACCGTGAGCTGCTGGCCGATCCGCCACGCCCGGTCGCGGGCCTGGTCCTCGACGGCGGGGTTCCACCAGCGGTCGTAGAGCACGACGTGGCTCGCGGCGGTCAGGTTGAGCCCGGTGCCGCCGGCCTTCAGCGAAAGCACGAGGGCGCCGGGGCCCTTGCGGTCCTGGAACTCGGTGATGAGCCGGTCGCGGTTGTCACGGGTGAGCCCGCCGTGGTAGCAGCCGATGGGCATGCCCGCACGGGTCGACAGGTGCTCGGCCAGGCGCTTGCCCCACTCGGCGAAGTGGGTGAACACCAGCACCTTCTCGCCGGCGGCGAAGACCGAGTCGACGATCTCCTCCAGGCGGGCCAGCTTCCCCGACCTGCCCACGAGAGGCCGGCCGTCGTCCTGGTAGGCGGCGGGGTGGTTGCAGATCTGCTTGAGGGCGGTGATGGCGGCCAGGATGTCGCCAGGGCGCCGATCCTCGTCGCCGGCCGCCACCAGGCGGTCGAGCACGGCCTGGTAGAGGCCGACCTGCTCGGGGGTCATGGTGCAGTGGTCGAGCTCGTCGATCTTGTCGGGAAGCTCGGCGGCCACGTCGGGCTCGGCCTTGGTGCGGCGGAACACGAGGATGCCGTTGAGGGCCCGCAGGGCGTGCTCGGCCCGCTGGCCGGTGTCCTGGCTCTGAGCCGTCAGCTGGGAGACGAAGGCGGCCCGGGGCCCCAGCAGGCCCGGGTTGGTGAAGTCGAGAATGGCCCACAGGTCGCCCAGGCCGTTCTCGACGGGCGTCCCGGTCAGGGCCACCCGGTTCAGGGCGGGGATGCGACGCAGCTGCTGGGCCGCCTCACTGGCGGGGTTCTTGACAGTTTGAGCCTCGTCGAGGACGACCCGGGCCCAGGAGCAGTCGGCCAGGGCGTCGATGTCGCGCACCGCCGTGGCATAGGTCGTGATGACCATGTCGGCCCGCGCCGCCTCCGACGCCAACTCCTCAGCCGAGGCCCGGGCGGCGCCGTGGTGGACGACGACACGGAGGGCCGGCGTGAAGCGCGCCGCCTCGGCCGCCCAGTTGCCCACCACCGCGGGCGGGGCGATGACGAGGGTGGGCCCGCCGTCGACGGTGCCGGCCAGGTGGGCCAGCATCGTCGGCGTCTTGCCCAGTCCCATGTCGAGGGCCAGACAACCACCGAGACCGGCGGCGTCGAGGAACCCCAGCCAGGCGAGGGCCTCGCTCTGGTAGCCCCGCAGCGTGCCCACGAAGCCTTCCGGCGCCTCGGCGGCCTCCGTCGACACCTGGGCTGTCCTGGCCAGCAGGTCGGCGGCCCAGCCGCTGCCCCCGACGGTCGTGCCACCGGCCAGCGGTGACGCCTCCAGGCCGATGGCGTGGCGGAGCACCTCTGCACCGGTGAGGCGCGTGCGAGAGGCCCGTTCGGCCAGGGCGGCGGCGGCCTCGTTGAGGTCGACCAGATCGAGCTCGACCCACCGGCCCCGGGAGTGGATCAGCGGCCGGGCCTCGATGCTGAGGCGGCGGATGTCCTCGGCGTTGAGCTCGACCTCGTCGAACATGGCCGACCAGCGCACATCGGCCAGCTGATGGGCGCCGACCACCGACTCGTCGACGGGCTCGGCCGTCATGCGCAACGCCGGGCGGGGCCGGCGCCGGGACAGGGCGGGCACGCGCACGTCGAAACCGGCGGCCTCCAGGGCCGGGCCGGTGACCGTCATCAGCTCGAAGGCCTCGTCCTGGCTGAGAACCACCTCGCCCCGCCGCTGGCCACCCGGGCGGTTGAGCAGCGGGAGCAGGCGCTCCAGACGCAGCGTCTCGTCGGCCAGGTGGCGCTTCGACCGGCCGTCCACCAGGGCCACCTCCAGCGGCACCGACCTTCCGTCCTGTCCGGGCCCCAGCACGGAGAGGAACCAGGCGCCGCCCCGATCGGGGGGGTCGAGCTGGATGACGAGGCGGTCTTCCACCAGCGCGCGGACCGGCTCGGCCCAGCGCTTCATGCGGTCGCTGAGGGCGGCGGCCAAGCGGGGCGGGGCCTCGAACGGGGTACCCCCCAGGCCGGTGAGCACCGATTCGGCCACATCGGCGGGCGTGCGTACCACCGGCGGCGGTGCGGCCAGGTCGAGGCGGCGGGCAGCGTCGGCGGCGATGGTGTCGACCACGCCGCCGAGCACCGACAGGGTGAGCGATCGGGCGTCGGATCGGGGCTCGAGGGCACCCACCGGACCGGGAAGCGACCGGGCCAACAGGTCGAGCTCGGCCCGGTCGACCAGCGCCGGCGCCCACTGCACCGCGTACGGCGACGAACCGTTGGTGTCCTCGCCCTTCTTGCGGGGGCCGCGGACGGCTTCGAGGGTGGGGACGATGGAACCCCGGGCGACCAGACGGACCCCCCAGACGGCGACCCGACCGAGCCACACCATGCTGGCGCCCACCGGATCGGCCCGCTCCTTGGCGCCCACCGCCACCAGCCACCCGAGGGCGTCGCCGATGCCGATGGCCCGAGCCGGAGCCCGGTCCTTGGAGGGCAACGGGACGGGATCGTGGGGCCACCATCCACCAGCCGGAGCGTCGACCTTGGCCAACAGCTCGTCCAGGTCGTCGTCAGACGCCGGCGCAGTGCCCGGACCGGCGGCCCAGAAGACAACGCGACCGTTCGACCACGACGCCTGCAGGCGTACCTCGCCGGGCCCGTCGAGGGGCCGGTTGTCGGCCGCTCGGTCGCCCGTGCCCTTGGCGCTGACGCCTTCCACCCGACGCAAGGCGGCGGCCAGGTTGGCCCGCTCGCGCTCGAAGTCGGCGACGACCTGGTTTCGCTCGGGACCGCTGAGGTTGCGGACCGACACCAGGTTGGCTTCGGTCTCCCGCAACAGCCGTCGCAGCCCGTCCCGCCAGCCCCGGCGGTCGGCCGCCAGCACGGCCAGTTGTGGGGCGCTGGCGTCACCAGCCGCCTCCGCCTCGATGGCGTAGCCCAGCTCCTGTGGGCTGGTCATCCCGCTCAGGGCGCCGCTCGGGCTTGCCACCCCGCTCACGGCGCCGCTCGGGCTCCCTCTCCCGCTCACGGCGCCGCTCGGGCTCTGGACCTCTGGTGCTGCGTCCTGCATCTGCCCTCCGGCACTCGTCGCAGGCTGGATGACGGAGCGGCGAGCCGTTGTCGGCTCACGCGCCCTGTGGCACTCACCCTGGGTTCACTGCCCCGGCCGTGCCAAGGACCCGAGGTCGCTGACACCTGGTCGCTGACACCTGACTGCGTCGTGCCGCCACCCAGGCATGTGCACGGCGACGCAAGGCTCGGGGTCAATGGTAGCGCCCCTCGGGCCTGATCGGGTGGAATCAGTCCGGCCGGCTGCGGCCCACGGTGAGGATCTGGTCCACCAGGCAGTCGCCGAAGTGGCTGGCGGCGTCGGGGCTGAACAGGCGGTGCGGGTACCGGATGACCAGGTGGAGCTCCCCCGACACCGTCACCGCCCCGATGCACAGGCACTGGGGCACACGGGCGGGCACCGAGAACCACACGTCGCCGGTCTGGCCGGCATCGGGGCCGAACGACGGGGGCTCGTCCACGCGACCCAGGTTGGCCAGCATGGCCGTGTCGACCAGGCGGTTCCCGGTGAGGGGCTGGATGACCACCTGGGACTGTTTGGCCCACAGCGGCAACAAGCCGGTCCGGTCCAGGGCCTCGAGCAGGGCCACCCCCGTGCGGGAGCGCTTGTTCCGGGTGGTCTGGGTGGTGACCGCCTTCAGGGCCGAGGCGGGGCCGGCCCGGTGACGGCGACTGGTCGAGACCCGGGCCGTCACCGAGAAGTTGCCCACCCGCTCGTGGCGCCACTCCTGGGGGCGCAGGTTCGTCGGAATGAGCACACCGACGCGACGACCCGGTGTGCCGTGGGCGAGGTTCCAATCGCCGATGGCCAGGTGGAGGGCGGCCAGGAGGATGTTCCGGCTCGTCCCCGGGCGGTCGGGGTCGACCACCAGCCGGGTGTCGGGCGCCGAGAGCTTCACCAGGTGGAAGCCGTAGCCGGGTTCGTCCCCCGGCTCCGCCGGAGCCAGGCGGGCCGGGCGGGCCAGCCGGTCACGCAGGCGCTCGACCAGCACCCGGCAACGCCCGTGCAGCGTCGACACCGGGGCCGACGCCGGGCGCACCGGCAGGTCGCGCACCGTCGGGAAGTCGAGGGGCGGGTCGCCGGCAACCTCGCCGGCATAGGCCGCGGCGATGGCATTCAGGATCCGCAGGCCGCTGGCGCCGTCGCTGGCCGCGTGGTTGACGTTGAGCATGAGGATGTCGCCGTCCGGGTGATGGACCAGCCGGGCCCGCAGCGGAGGCCACTCCATCGCCCTCATCGGCTCGCTCTGCAGTTCGCTGCGGATCTTGTCCAGCCCGATGTCGTCATTGCACTCGACGACCCGTAACGGGTCGAACTCCATCGGGTGGCTGCTCAGGGTCTCGGCCAGCGCCGCCCGTAGTCTCGTCACGTCGAGCGAACCGGCGACCTGGGCCTCGAGGTGCACGCTCCACGCCGACGCCCGGGGATCGAGCAGGTCGGCCGGGTCGGGGACCCCACGCGACGGCTCCCAGACCCACTCGCAGTCGAGCTCGCTGCGGTGGTCACCCTGCCGGCCACGGAGCAGGGCGACGAGGTCCTGGGCCGCGCCCACCAGGTTGTGGGCCGCCGCCCGACGCAGCGAGTACCGGGAGCGGCGTTCCGGACGGATGCCCAGGGGTGACACCCGGTCGACGTGGGCGGCGATGCGGTCGTCGGTGACGACGATGTGCAGGCTGTCGTTGGGCCGGTTCTCCCGGAGCGAGACGCTCCCGGGGTGATAGGCCCGGCCGAACCCGGTGTCGCGGTGGAAGCGCCCGCTGGTCTCCAGGTCGCGAAGCAGGGCGACCGGGTCGGTTATGGCCGGGTCAGGCGGGCCGGGCCCGGCGGCGGACTCGTGAGCGGCGGCCAGCTGCGACTGGAGGCTCTCAACCTCGTCGAGGCCTCCGGGATCTTCCGGATCGGTGACGATGAATGGCCGGACGTCCGACGACACGCACCGAGAGTAGGGCCCGGCGAGCCTGTGACCGGACCAATACTTCGTTGGCTATCGCCGCCGGGCGCACCTAACATCCGGCTCGGCCACGGCGGTTCGCGTCGGCGGAGCCCGAGATTTCTCTGACCGCGTACGAGGGGGCCAGTTGATCGAAGTCGTCCTCTGGGACTGCGAACAGGCGGGTCCGAGGGCCGGGGGCGACACCGCGCCCCTGCCGGCGGTCCTGAACCGCCTGGGCGTTCTCGGCGTAGACGTGGTGGTGCTGTCGACGGCTGACCAGGCCGCCGGCCTCACCGCGGAGGTGGCCATGGCAGGACACTCCGGCCCCGGGCGGCTCTTCGTGTGGTCAGGGGACCCGGCGCAGGTGACCGAGCTGAGCCGACCGGGCTCCGCACCGCGACGCGTCGTCGGCACCAGTCCCGAGGACTGGGCTCGCCGTCACCTGGTGGGTGCCGGCGGGCCCGACGCAGTCCTTACCGTCGCCGACCCGGGCCGGGTCGAGCCGCTGACGGCCCCACCGCCCTCGATGGCGCCCATGGTCGAGGACCAGGCCTGGACGCTGTCGGTGGACGGCTTCGACCAGAGCCGCGAGGGTGACGTGGCGGCGTGGCTCACCGTGGGCAACGGCCGCACCGGCACCCGGGGGTCCTTGGAGGAAACGAATGGGGCGGCGTCGGCCGGGTGCTACGTGGCCGGGGTGTTCGCCGTCGTGGCCGGTGACAAAGGCGGGCCCGAGCTGGCGCCGGGGCCGGAGTGGACGTACCTCGAGCCCCGGGTCGAGGGTGAGGCCGTCGAACTCCGGCCCGGTGATGCGAACGGGCACCGCCGGATCCTCGACCTGCGCCAGGCGACGGTCTACCGCGAGTGGCGCCAGCCACTCCCCGGGGGCGGGACGTGGTGGTTCCGCTCGGCCCGGTTCGCGTCGTTGGCCGACCGGGAGGTCCTGGCCCTGGTGGCCGAGGCCACCGTCGAGGGCGAAACCGCCACTGCGCCGGCGACCCCGGTGGTCTCGCTGGCCGGCGAGATCCCTCTGCCTCCTGTGGGCGATCTGGTGACCGCCGCCGAGGTGACCCGCCACGACGACCACTCGGTGCTGTCGGTGCACGCCGCCGGTGGCGCGGCGATGTCGTTCGCGGTGGCCGACCGCCGGGAAGGCGACGCCGACGGTGACGACGGGCCCGCCAGCCGGGTTGAACGGCTCGTCGGCGTCGGGAGGGCCCCCAGAGACGAAGGTGACCCCGACGCGGGCCCGACATTGTCGGCGGCGGCGCTGGCCCGGGCGGCGTCGGCCGGCGTGGCCGCCCTCCACGCCCACCATCGCCGGGCGTGGCGGGATCGCTGGCGGGGCGCCGACGTGGTGGTGGGCGGCGACGACGACGCCCAGGAGGCCTTACGCTTCGCCATCTACCACCTGATCTCCGCCGCCGACCCCGATAGCGACGCGGCGTCGGTCGGCGCCCGGGCCATGACCGGTCCCGGGTACCGGGGACACGTGTTCTGGGATACCGAGGTGTTCGTCCTCCCCTTCTTCATCTGGACCCACCCTCCGACGGCCCGGGCCCTGCTGGCCTACCGTCACCGCACCCTGCCCCAGGCGCGGGCCAAGGCGGCCCGGATGGGCTACGCCGGCGCCCTCTTCCCCTGGGAGTCGGCCGACACCGGCGAGGAGGTCACGCCGGCGTCGATCGACCTGCCCGACGGGACCAGCCTGGCCGTCCTCACCGGCCTCCAGGAGCACCACATCTCCGCCGACGTGGCCTGGGCCACCTGGCAGTACTGGCAGGCCACCGGCGACGACGACTTCCTCGTCACCATGGGGACCGAGCTGCTGGTGGAGACGGCCCGCTTCTGGGCCAGCCGGACCCGGCGGGACGCCGACGGTCGCCATCACATCGAGTCGGTGATCGGCCCCGACGAGTACCACGAGGACGTCGACGACAACGCCTACACCAACGTGTTGGCCCGGTGGAACCTGCGTACCGCGGCCGAGGTGTGCGCCCTGGTACCCACCCTCGACGCCGACGCGTGGGCCGCGCTCACCGGGCGCCTCGACCTGACCCCCGCCGAGGTGCGGGAGTGGGAGAGCGTCGCCGACGGGCTGGTGGACGGCTACGACCCCGGCACGCGACTGTTCGAGCAGTTCCGGGGCTTCTTCGGCCTGGAGAACATCAGGGCCGTCGACCTGGCGCCCCGCCCGTTCACCGGCGAGATGGTCGTCGGGGTCGACCGTCTGCGCCACACCCAGGTCGTCAAGCAGGCCGACGTGGTCATGCTGGCGCACATGCTGCCGGATGCCGTCGATCCCGAGGTGGCGGCCGCCAACTACGACTACTACGAGCCCCGGACCTGTCACGGCAGCTCGCTGTCGCCTGCCATCCACGCCGCGGTGGCGGCCCGCGTGGGCGCCCACGACCAGGCCATGACCTACTTCCGGGCCGCCGCGGGCCTCGACCTGCGCGACCACATGGGCAACGCCGCCAAGGGCGTGCACATCGCCACCATGGGCGGGCTGTGGCAGGCCGCAGTGTTCGGTTTCGGCGGCGTGCAACCCAGCCGCCATAGCGTCCGCATCGACCCCCACCTGCCGCCCGGCTGGGAGACGCTGGCCTTCCCTCTGCGCTGGCGGGGGACGCTCATCGACGTCGAGGTGACGGCCGCCAGGGTGGTGCTGCACCTCGACGGCCCCGCCACGGTGGCCGTGGGCCGCGGACCGGCGTCCCTGCTGCGTGAAGGATCGTTCGTCGCCCGCCGCCGGGGCGACGGTTGGTCGGCGGTCGAAGACGTGGCCGGCCCGTGACGACACCCGGCGAAGTTGCGCCCACGACCTACGAGGTCAGGCCCATCGGCCGGGTGGAGTCGCCCCTGGTCGACGTCGGGCGCGCCCCCAAACAGGGCATCGAAGGATCGCCGCCGGCCTGGCTGGTCTTCGACGAGGCGGTGCGTCCCGCCCTCGACCTGCGGGCGGGCGACGAGGTCGTGGTGCTGACCTGGCTCGACCGGGCCGGCAGAGACGTTCTGGTCGTGCATCCGCGGGGCGACCCGGCCAACCCCGAACGGGGGGTGTTCGCCACCCGCTCCCCGGACCGGCCGAACCCCATCGGCCTGCACCGGGTGGAGATCGTCGGCGTCGACGGCCTGCGGGTGCAGGTGCGCAACCTGGAGGCCGTCGACGGCACCCCGGTGCTCGACGTCAAGCCCGTGTTGGACGGAGTCATCGACGCCTGAGCGCCGGCGCCCCCGGCCCCGATCACGATCGGGGCCGGCCCACGAACTCGGCCAGCACGTCGCAGGACCGCCGGGAGGGCCGCCATCGGAGGCCAGCAGCGGCGGCTGTGGGATCCAGCGCCAGGGGACCGTTGAGGAAGATGGACCGGTCGACGCCGAAGGGCATCAGGCGCAGCCTCGCCGCCACCTCGGAGCCCGACAGGAGGACCCGCAGGGGCAGCCGGACCACCCTGCCCCCGGCCAGCCGGGCGATGTCGGACTCGTCCAGCCAGTCGTCGGTGGCCACGTTGAACACGCCCGTGGCGGCACTGCGCCCGGCGGCGTGCAGGGCGGCGGCGGCGTCGTCGTGGTCGAGGAACTGCAACGCCTGGCGCACCCCGCGCACCGCAGGCACGGCCAGGCGGTAGCCGCGGGCCGAGCGCTTGACTCGCGGGTCGGAGAGAGGGCCGAGCACGGCGGAGATGCGAAGGGCGGCGGTGGGTGCGGCGTCGGCGCACAGGCGCTCGGCCTCGAGCTTGTCGCGGGCGTAGGGGACCTCGGCGTTGGGTCGGGGCACCGACGCCTCGGTCAGGGGCAGGGGGTTGTCGGGCCACGCTCCGTAGACCGACGCCGACGACGCCAGCACCACCCGCCGGGGGCCCCCGGCCACCACGTTCGCCGTCCCGCCCACGTTGACCGGGCCCAGGCGGTTCGCCCGACCGGTGCGCCACAGCTGGAACGCCAGGTGGAACAGCACGTCGCAACCGGCGAGCGCCTGGCGCGCCCGGGGATCGCACAGGTCGGCGCGGGTGTGGACCAGCTTGGGATGATCGGCGAGGTCCCGCCTGGCCACCGAGCGAACACTCGACACGTCGGCGTCGCCCAGCAGCAGATCGAGCAGGCGAGAGCCGATGGCGCCGGTGGCGCCGGTCAGGCCGACGTCGATGTCGCCTCCTCGAAGGCGGGCAGGCCCCGCTCGACCGGTTCCAGGGGCATGACCCTACCGGGGGTCGGGTGCCCACGACCCCGGCCCCCGGCTTCCTAGGATCACCCCATGCCAACCGCAGTGATCTCGGGGACGCCGGTGCAGTTCGTCGACGCCGGCGAAGGGTCCCCCGCCCTCGTGCTCCTCCACGCCTTCCCGCTCCACTCGGGCATGTGGGACGACCAGGTGGCCGCGCTGTCGCCGCACCGACGGGTGGTGGCACCCGACCTGCCCGGCTTCGGGTCCACCCCCCCGTCCAGGGCCGACGGTGCCGCCACCATGAGCGGGTTCGCCGATCTGGTTGCCGGCCTCGTCGACCACCTCGGAATCGCCCCCGCCGTCGTCGGCGGACTGTCGATGGGCGGCTACGTCACCTTCGCCCTCCTGCGCGACCACCCCGAGATGGTGGCCGGCGTGGTGCTGGCCGACACCCGGGCGGCGGCCGACTCTCCCGAGGTGGCCGGGCGGCGCACGGCCCAGGTGGCCGAGGTGGCCGCCGGGCGGAAGGACGAGGTTCTCCAGGCCATGGTGGGCACTCTCTTGTCGGAGGAGACCCAGGGGCGGCGTCCCCAGGTGGTCGACCGGGCGCGGGCCCTCATGTCGGGCGCGTCGACCGAGGGGATCATCGCCGCCCTGGAAGCCATGCGGGGCCGCCCCGACGCGGTGGCCCAATTGAGCACCGTCGACGTCCCCGCCTTGGTGGTGGTGGGCGAGCACGACGGGCCATCACCTCCGGCCGTGGCCGAGGCCATGGCCGGGGCTCTGCCCGATGCCCAGCTGAAGGTGATCGACGGCGCCGGCCACCTGTCCAACCTGGAGAACCCGGCCGCGTTCAACGACGCCCTCGCCTCGTTCATGAACCGGTTCTGACGGGGTGCGCCGCAGCGTCGGTGCCCATGCCGGGTGGCCGGGTCGCACCAGGGCCACCGGCCGCCGGTCCGGGCCCGCCGGCTCGGCGATGGTCGGCCCCCTCCCGTCGACCTACGGTCGGGTGGCGTGCTCCAGGGTGGCGGAGGTCGCCGGGTGGGCCCTGGTCGCCGCGCCTGCCGTCACCGCCGCCGCCCGGCTGACCCGCCGGGAGTCCACCGACACCATCTTGATGGCCGAGGCCTTCGGCCCGTTGCTCGCCATCCCCGCCGTCGGCGCTCTGGGGCTGGCGGCGGCCACCCGGCGCCGGGGACTGATGATGACCGCCGGTGCCGTCACCGGCCTGCACCTGGCCTGGCTGACCGCCGAGCTGCGACAGGCGCACCGCTCGGTCGACCGGCGTTCCCCCCGGTCACCGCGAGCCAATCCCGCCTCCCGCCTGCGCCTGTTCTCCGCCAACGTGCTGTTCACCAACTCCGACCTCGAGGGCATCGCCGCCGAGGTGGTGGCCGCCGACCCCGATGTGGTCGTCTTCCAGGAGGTCTCGTCGTCGACCCTCGCCGGCCTGGGCGGGGCCGGCATCCTCGACCGCTTCCCCCACCGCTCCCTCAGGCCCCGACGTGACCCGCTGGGCTCGGCCGTCCTCTCCCGCCTCCCCCTCGACGAGGTCGACGAGTGCATCGTGGGGGGCATGCCCATGGCCCGGGCCACCGTCGTCGTCGGCCCCCACCGGCTGCGGATCTACAACGTCCACACCCGCGCCCCGTTTGGGCCCGGCAGCCGCCCGCTGTGGAAGACCCAGTTGGGCGCGTTGGCCGACGTCGTCAGGGTGGAGACGGGGCCGCTGGTCCTGGTCGGTGACTTCAACGCCTCGGCCGGGCACCGGCCCTTCCGGGCACTGCTGGCAACCGGGGTGCGCGACGCCCACATGGCCCGCCGCCGGTGGTGGGTGACCACCTGGCCGAGAAACCGGCGCCTCATTCCCCCGTTCGCCCGGATCGACCACGTGCTGGTCTCGGCCCATCTGGCCGTGATGGGCGTGGCCGAAGGTGAGGGCCGGGGCAGCGACCACCGTCCGGTGATCGCCGACCTGGTCATCGTGGAGTGAGGCGGGAACCGGGCCTCAGTCGCCCGGCCGGATGCGGGACATGACGCCCAGGTAGTTGGCGCCGAGGACCTTGCCCACCCGCTCCGCCGAGAAGCCCCGGTCGAGCATGTGCTGGGCCAGCACCGGTAGCCCGGATACGGTGCGCAGGTCGGCGGGCGGCACGATGAGGCCGTCGAAGTCGCTGCCGATGGCCACCGCATCCTCGCCGGCCACGTTGATGACGTGGTCGATGTGGGCCACCACCGCCTCGGCCCGACCGGCCCAGAAGGGCTCCCCGAGGAACCCGGCGTGGAACATGATCCCGACCACCCCGCCCAGGTCGGCGATGGCCCGGATCTGGTCGTCGTCGACGTTGCGCCACAGGTCGTGGACCGCCCGCACGCCGGTGTGGGAGACGATCGCCGGCTGGGTGCGGTCGTGGACGGCGAGGGCGTCCCAGAAGCCCCGGACACCGATGTGGGCCAGGTCGACGAGGATGCGGGCGCCGTTGAGGGCCTGGACGAGCTCCCGTCCCTCGCCGGTCAGGCCCCGGCCGGGACGGGTCGACGGGGCACTGGGTGAACCGACCGACGACGCCGTGAGGTGTACGAGGGTGACCCTCGAGACCAGGCCCGGGGGCAGGCGGTCGACGTCGCCCGGGAATCCCAGGGCGTTGCCCCCCTGAAGGCCCACGAACACGGCGAGGCGGCCGGCGGCCCGGGCCCGGCGGTACCCGGCGATGTCGGTGACCACCGTGGCGGTGTCGCCCTGGCGTTCCACGGCGGCCTGGAGCCGAGCCAGGTTGCGCAGCAGGGTGGCGGTGCGCGACGACCGCCGCCGCAAGGGGTTGGTGGCCACGCTCAGCACCGCCGCGCCCAGTCCTGCCTCGACCATGCGGGGCAGGTCGGCCTGGGAGTAGAAGCACCCGCCCAGCAGGCCGGCACCGTGGCGGTGTCCGAGGTCGTAGCCGATGAGGCGCGTCCACACGAACGACTCGACGTGGGCGTCGACCACCTCCGAGGCGGCGTACAACTCGACGGCCTCACGGGAGATCCCCAGCCGGCGGGCCCAGCGAGCGGGGTCGGCGCCCACCGCCGGCAGCCCGGCGTCGGCGGGCGGGGCGATGACCGTCGAGACTAGCGGCGGTCGCCGCCGGCGCCCCGGATGGCGAGCTCGGGCGGGGCCGGCCAGGTCTCCGGGGGAATGGCGGTGTCCGCCGGCGGCAGCGGCTCCGGAGCCGGCGGGGCGACGGCCTGGGCCTCGGTGTCGGCGCGGGCGCCGATACGAGCCAGGCTGCGGTAGGCGAGCCCACCAGCGGCGAGGGCGGCCAGCCCACCCACCCCCAGCCCGTACCGGGGGCCGACGTTCTGGCCGATCCATCCCACCACCGGTCCGCCGACGGGCGTGGAGCCGAGGAAGGCAACCGACCACAGGGCCATGACCCGGCCACGCATCTCCGGTGCGGTGGTCAGCTGGAGGGTGGCGTTGCCGAGGGACAAGAAGCCGATGCTGGCCACCCCGATGAGGAACAATGCGACCAGCTCGACGGCCAGGTTGGGTGCGACGGCGGCCATGACCAGGACCACCCCGAAGGCGACGGCGTCGAGGGCGAGGGCGGTGGCTCCGACCCGACGGTGGGAAGCGGCGTAGAGCCCGCCGACCACCGAGCCCACACCCATGCACGAGCTCATCAGCCCGTAGGTTCCGGCGTCGCCGTGGAACGTGAACCGGGCCATGAGGGGCAGGATCACGCCGAACTCATAGGCCAAGGTGCCGATGACGGCCATCATGAGCAGGGGCGTCGACAGCGCCGGGGTGGCCCGGACGTACCGGAACCCCTCCCGGATCTGGCCCTTGGCCCGGGGCTGGGGGATCGTGGGCTGCAGCTCGTGGGCCCGCATGAGTCGCAGGGCGGTGAGCACGGCCAGGTACGACCCGGCGTTGATCAAGAAGCACGGCCCCAGGCCCACGGTGGCGATCAGGGCACCGGCCACCGCCGGCCCCACCGCCCGGGCCAGGTTCACCATCACCGAGTTGAGGGTGACGGCGTTGGGGAGCTCGCCGGAACCCACCATCTCGTGGACGAAGGTCTGGCGGGCGGGGCTGTCGACGGCGTTCACCAGGCCGAAGCCGCCGGCCAGGACGAAGACCATCCACAGTCGGACCACGTCGAAGCTGACCAGCAACCCGAGGGCAAGGGCCAGCAGCCCGGCCGAGGTCTGGGTGGCGTAGAGGAGGCGCCGCTTGTCGCAGCGGTCAGCCACCAGGCCGCCCAGAGGCCCGAGGACTAGCACGGGGAGGAACTGCAGGGCCACCACCAGCCCCAGGGCGGTGCCGCTGCCCGTGAGCTTCAGCACCAGCCAGGCCTGGGCCACGCTCTGCATCCAGGTGCCCGACAACGACACCATCTGACCGAAGAAGTACAGCCTGAAGTTGCGTACCTTGAGCGACGACACCGTGCGTCGCACCACCGGCACCCCGCTCAGGGGGCCGCTAGGGCCCGGCACCCCGGTCGGGGCGGGGCTGGTCATCGTTCCTCGGTGCCGCCACGACGGTCGTCGGCCAGGCGACGCAGGGCGGGGAGAGCGGCGGTGACAGCGGCCCGATCGGCGGCGTCCAGCCCGGACAGGCGTTGAGCCAGGAAGGCGGTCCGCTCGTGGCGGAGGCGGGCCAGGGAACCGGCCCCTTCGTCGGTGAGCTCGACCACCGCCGAGCGAGCGTCGCCCGGGTCCGCCCGGCGGGTCACCAGGCCCTGCAGCTCGAGGCGGTCGACGATGCGGGTCATGGTCGGGGCCGACACGCCCTCGAGGCGGGACAGGCGCCCCATGGGGACGGGGCCGTGGCGGTCGAGGCTGGCCAGGGCCGAGACCTGCGAGGGGCTGAGGCCCCCCACAGCGTGCTGGCGCAGGCGACGGCTCAACCGGCTCACGGCCAGCCGCAGGTCGGCGGCCAGCTCGTCGCCTGCCGTCGCCGTGGTGCTCGGTGGGGTGGGGAGTGCCGTCATCATTATTAGCTTAGCTAACCAGTTTCCCGGCCCGGCCATTCCCCTCTATCGCCGGCATGGTCCTATCGTCGGTCCCATGTGCCGGAACATCACTCCCCTCCGTGGCCTCGACCCCCCTCCCACCGCCGAGGAGGTCACCGCCGCCGCCCGCCAGTACGTCCGCAAGGTGTCCTCGATCACCACCGCCGCCCAGATGGCCAACCCCGCCGTCGAGCGCGCCGTCGCCCTGGTGGCGTCGGCCACGACCGAGCTCCTCGCCGACCTCCCGCCCCGGCGCCAACCGCCCAGCGTCGTCCCCCCTCTGCGCCGCCGCTGACCCCGGCTACTCGCGGCGTTCGATGGAGTCGCCCATCAGCCACAGGGTCGGCGGCCACAGGCCGACGAACAGGGCCCGGCGCTCGGCGTTGCCCCGCTCGTCCTGGTCGACGGTCTTGGCCCTGATCCACAAACCGACGCATAGCCCCACCGCGGCGAGGGAAGACACGTGCAGGTGCCAACCCCGCAGACCCGACTTGTGCAGCAGCCCCGTCAGCATGGGGCCCAACGTACACAGCGGCAGGGTCGATGACGGTGCCCCGGCTCCCGGGTGTGCCCCGCCGCGTCGTCACCGCCACGCTGTGGCCCTTCGGGATCGCCCTCACGTCGTGGAACTACATGTGGCGCACCACGCCCCTGCACCGCCGGGAGGTCGAAGGGTCGCTGCCTGACGACGGCGGACCCGCCCTGCCACCGGAGGTGGACGGTGACGGCCTGCAGCCAGCCCATGACGGCGTCGGCATCCTCTTCCACCGCCGCTACCAGGTGCGCATCGCCGGTGCCCGGATCTCGCCCGAGGAGCTGATCACCGCCGTCAGCGCCGACCCCAATGACGTGGCCCCCACCGAGTTCGCCCGCTTCACCAAGGTGGCCGGCGACGAGGGTCGCCTGACGCCCGGCGATCGCTTCGTCGTCCGCATGCCGGGGCCGTGGGACGGGCCGGTGAGGGTCGTCGATCGGACGCCGACCTCGTTCCGACTGGCCACCCTGCGGGGCCATCTCGAAGCGGGCCAGATCGAGTTCCGGGCCGCGACCGACGGCGACGACCTGGTGTTCAGCATCGAGTCGTGGGCCCGCAGCGGCGATCGCCTGTCGAAGCTGCTCTACGGGCAGCTGCGCATGGCCAAGGAGGTGCAGCTTCACATGTGGACGTCGGTGCTGGAGCGCGCCGTGAGCCTGTCCGGCGGGCGCATGACTGGTGGGGTCGACATCGAGACCCGCCGGGTGGACGAGTCCTCGAGCGGCGAACGCATGCTCGGTGATCCTGACGCCCGCAAGGTTCTCGACGCCCTGCACGACAAGACGCTCAACTTCGACCTGGGCCGGCGGGCCGAGTTCACGCCCGAGAAGGGCTGGCACGTCGACGACTACTGCCAGGCTCTCCCTTCCGAGGAGCCGGGCCCTCCGACCCCCGGAGGGACCTGGGAGGTGGCCCAGCGCCTCATGCGCAACTACGAGTTCGCCGACCCCGCCATCGTACGGGCCGTCTACTACCCCGACCGGCCCCTGGACGAGCGCGACATGCTCCTCGACGCCCACTTCTACGGGCTGCGGTTCAAGCTCGGTGTGCGCGTCGGGGGGGCGCACGACGAGACCCGCGAGGTCGACGGCCGTCAGGTCCGAGTCTGGGGGTGGAACTACCGCACGCTCCAGGGCCACCTGGAAATGGGCCAGATGGATTACGAGCTGTGGAAGTGGCTGGATTCGGGCGAGGTCGAGTTCCGCATCTGCGCCTTCTCGCGCCGGGCCCGGTCGGGCAACCCCGTCGTGCGCCTCGGGTTCCGGCTCTTCGGCCGCCACGAACAGGTCAAGTTCGCCCGTCACGCCTGTGCCCGCATGGCCGCGCTCACCAAGGCCGCCCTCGCCGACGA
>DATAQC010000029.1:0-17549 GCA_036264885.1 Acidimicrobiales bacterium
TCGGCTTCGCCCATGGGTCGCCCCGAGACCATCGAGGAGACGGCCGGGCTGGTCGACGCCGCCGGCGGCACCGGCATCGCCGTGCGGGTCGATCACTCCCGCCCCGACGAGGTGCGGCTCCTCACGGACCGGATCGAGGCCGAGCAGGGCAGTCTCGACATCCTGGTCAACGACATCTGGGGAGGTGACCCCCTGGCCGAATGGGGCGTGGCCTTCTGGGACCACGACCTGGCCAACGGCATCGCCCTGCTGCGCGGCGCCGTCGAGACCCACCTGGTGACGAGCTGGCACGCCGTCCCGCTCATGCTCGCCAAGCCCGGCGGGCTGGTCGTGGAGGTCACCGACGGCGTTGGCCCCCGTTACCGCGGCTCGCTGTTCTACGACCTGGCCAAGTCCTCGGCCATCCGCCTGGCCCTGGCCCAGGGCGAGGAGCTCCGGGAGCACGGGATCGCCGCGGTGGCTGTGAGCCCTGGGTTCCTGCGCTCGGAGGCCATGCTCGAGCTGTTCGGCGTCACCGAGACCACCTGGCGGGACGCCATCGCCAAAGACCCGCACTTCGCCTTCTCCGAGACCCCCCGCTACCTCGGTCGGGCGGTGGCCGCGCTGGCCGCCGACCCCGACAAGATGGCTCGTACCGGCACCGCCACCGCCACGTGGGAGCTCTACCGGGACTACGGGTTCACCGACGTGGACGGCACCCAACCCGACTGGGGACGCCACGCCCGCGACGACCTGGGCTCGGAGCCGTGAGGAGGCGCCGGCCGGCGACGCTCGTCATCCCGACGACGACGCCTCGAGGTCGTCGAGGCGGGGAATGACCCGGCGTCCGAGCTCGGTCACGAACTCGACGGGGTCACCGGCGGGCATCACCGCCACGGTGTCGACACCGAGGCGGGCGTAGCCGGCCATCCGGGTCACGAAGGCGTCGGGGTCGTCGAGGGGGTTGCCTATGGCCATGATGGTCTTGGTGATGTCTGCGTAGTCGCGCTGTTCGGCGTCGCAGTGGCCCCGCAGCACGTCGAGCTTGTGGGCCACGACGTCCACGTCGGCGGCGAACAGGTTGCAGGCGTCGGCGTAGCGTGCCACCAGCCGCAGCGTCTTGCGCTCGCCCCCGCCGCCGATGAGGATCGGCGGGCGGGGGGAGCTCAGGGGACGGGGCGAGCACAGCGTCTCGGCCAGCCGGTAGTGGCGACCCTCGAACGGGCCGTTGTCGTCGCTCCACATCTGCAGGCAGATCTGCAGGGTCTCCTCCAGGCGCTCGAAGCGCTCGGCCACCGGAGGGAACGGCACCCCCAGGGCGGCGTGCTCGCGCTCGTACCAGGCGGCGCCGATACCCAACTGGGCCCGGCCGCCGGACAGCACGTCGAGGGTGGTCACGATCTTGGCCAGCAGCCCGGGATGGCGGTAGGTGACGCCGGTGACGATCAGCCCCAGCGTCACCGTCTCGGTGTGGCCGGCGATGAACCCGAGCGACGTGTAGCCCTCGAGCATGGGGTCCTCGGCACGGGAGAAGTTCTCCATCTGGAACCAGTGGTCCATGAGCGAGAACGACGAGACACCAGCCTCCTCGGCCGCCCTGGCGGTGGCGGCGACCGTGGCGGCGATGGATGCCGGCTGGTCGGGCCAGGCGAAGTTCATCAGGTGGATGTCGACGCGCATGGGACTCCTCGGGCTCAGGTGGTGGCCGCCCAGGGACCAACCCCGCCGACACGCTCGGCGGTGATGCGGACCACTCGCCCGGGCGGCGGGTTGTCGAAGGGCGGGAACTTCACGCCGGGGCCCAGGTACACCTCGGCCAGTCGTTGGAGCAGGTCGGCCGCGCCCCCCTGAGTGAGGCGCGCCGTGCCGTGCACGAGCAGGTAATGGTCGAGCCCCATCTCGTTGCGACCCTCGACCTCGACCGACAGCGCCACCCGGGGATCGCGCTCGATGTTGCGCATCTTCTGACCCTGGCCGAGGTGGCCGGCAACGATCTCGTCGCCTTCGAGGCCGATCCACACGAGGGAGATCTGTGGCGTTCCGTCGGGGTTGATGGTGACGAGGTGGCCGAGACGGCCCGAGGTGAGGGCGGCGCGGGCGTCGGCGTCGAGGGCGGCCATCATGTTCTTCCTTCGTCGGGCTGTGGATGAGCCGCTCCGTCGGCCTCCTCCACGGCGATGAGGATGAGCGACCAACTGGCCAGGCCGTGCTCGCACCACCCGTTGGGCTCCACCAGGCACTCGTCCGGGCAACGGCACACACCGTCGCCCAACCAGTCCTCCAGGGTCTCGGGATCGGGCGGGGCCCAGCCGCTGTTGACCTCGAACCAGGCAAACGCGTTCGTGACCGCCTCCGCTGACGTCATCGTGGCCAACGTAGCGGGCGCGGCCGAACCGCTTCGACGCCAATCTAGGCTTGGGGCATGCAAGGCGCCGGACGCGGCCCTCAACCGATCGACCGGCTCCGCCGTGGGGAGCTCTCGGTCGTCTCCGCCGGACTGTTCGCCGTGGTCGTCATCCTGGCCCTGCGGGTCCACGGCACCGGGTTCCCGATCGGGGTCGACCGGATCGGTTCGGGCATCGTCGATTCGATCCGCGCCCCTCGGCAGCTGACCATGGATTTCGGCGGCGCCCCACCGCGGGTCCTGGCCGTACCGGTCGTTGCCCGGGGCAGCATTGCCGTCTCCGTGGCCGTGGCCCTCTTCATGGCGGTGCTGGCCTGGCGACGGCGCGACACCTGGGCGGCGGCGGTCAGCCTCGTTTCCCCGGCGCTGGCCATCCTGGCCGTTGACCTGGTGGCCAAGCCCCTCATCGGTCGCTACCACGGCGCCGGCCTGGCCTTCCCGTCCGGGCACGCCACCACCGCGGCGGTGGCCGCCTCGCTGGTGCTGGTGCTGCTCAACCGCTGGTACGGCTGGCGCCGGGCCCTGCACTGGTCCCCGGTGGTCGCCCTGCTGCCCCTGGCCACCGGCGCCGGCGTCGTGCGCCTCGGCTGGCACTACCCCACCGACGTGCTCGGCGGGATCGCCTTCGGCGCCGCCGTGGTCGTGGCCCTGGCCGCCGCCATTCCCGGCCCCAACCCGACGGCCTCCTAGCCCGTCACTTCACGCCGACGAGGTCGACCACGAAGACGAGGGTCTCGTTCGGGCCGATGGCCCCGCCCGCGCCGCGGCTGCCGTAACCGAGGTGGGGAGGGATGGTGAGCCGGCGGCGGCCGCCCACCGACATCCCGGCCACCCCCTGGTCCCAACCGGCGATGACCTGGCCGGCGCCGAGCCCGAACGAGAAGGTCGACCCTCGGTCCCAGGAGGCGTCGAACTGCTGGCCGTTCGACCACGCCACCCCCACGTAGTGCACTTCGACCTGGGTGCCGGGTGTGGCCTCGGGGCCGTCGCCGACGGTGAGATCCTCGATGCTGAGCTCGGCGGGCGGTTGGCCCCCGGGGATGGACACGTCGGGCTTGTCGGTGGATGCCATCCGCCCACGCTACCGGTCGTCCCCCGTGCTCCCCTTCGTCCCGGCGGCCATCTACCATCGGTCCTCGAAGGAGGTGGCCGGTGCCACGACCCATCTGGAGCGGCGCCATCAGCTTCGGGCTGGTGAACGTGCCTGTGAAGCTGTTCAGCGCGGTGTCGTCCAAAGACGTGCGCTTCCACCAGCTCGACGCCAAGTCGAACGCCCGGGTGAAGCAGAAGCGGGTGTCGGCCGCCACCGGCGAGGAAGTCCCCTTCGACCAAATCGTCAAGGGCTACGAGATGGGCCCCGATACCTACGTCACCATCACCCCCGACGAGCTCGACGCCCTCGACCCCAAGGCCACCAAGACCATCGACATCGAGGATTTCGTCGACCTCGACCAGATCGACCCGGTCTTCTACGAGCGGCCCTACTACCTGGTGCCCGACAAGGGGGGCACCAAGGCCTACGCCCTGCTGCGTGAGGCCATGCGGGAGACCAACAAGGTGGGCATCGCCCGGGTGGTGTTGCGCACCAAGCAGTACCTCGCCGCCATCCGCCCCAAGGGGGACGCCCTGGTGCTCGAGACCATGCTGTTCGCCGACGAGGTCGTCGCCGACGACGAGCTCGACCTGCCACGCGACGAGGTCGACGTCTCGCCCCGGGAGGAGAAGATGGCCCGCCAGCTCATCGACTCGCTGTCGTCGCAGTTCGAGCCCGACAAGTACCACGACGAGTACCGCGAGCGGGTGCTCAATCTCATCGAGCAGAAGGCCGCCGGCCAGGAGATCGTGGTGGAAGACGCCACCGAGGAGCCCACCAAGGTGGTCGACCTCATGGCCGCCTTGGAGGCCAGCCTGGCCGCGGTGAAGGGTGACGGCGCCGCGGGTGACTCCAAGAAGGACAAGACCGGCTCGTGAGCCCGGCTGCGACCCCGGTGGAGGTCACCGTCGAGGGCCGCCAGCTCAAGTTGTCGAACATCGACAAAATCCTCTACCCGGCGTCGGGCTTCACCAAGGGCCAGGTGATCGACTACTACACCCGGATCGCGCCGGTGCTGCTGACGCACCTGCGGCGGCGGGCCCTCACCCTCAAGCGCTACCCCAACGGCGTCGACGGACAGTTCTTCTACGAGAAGAACTGTCCCTCGCACCGCCCCCCTTGGGTCGACACGGTGGCGGTGTGGAGCGGGCGCAACAAGGCCGACGTCAACTACTGCCTGGCCAACGACCTGTCCACCCTGGTGTGGGTGGCCAACCTGGCGTCGCTGGAGCTGCACACCTCGCTGGCCCACGCCGACGACGTCGGCCGCCCCACCATGGTGGTGTTCGACCTCGACCCCGGGGCGCCCGCCGCCATGGTCGAGTGCGCCCGGGTCGGTCTGGCCGTGCGCGAGGTGCTCGACCAGCTGGGCCTGGCCAGCTGGGCCAAGACATCGGGGTCGAAGGGCCTGCAGGTCTACGCCCCCCTCAACACCCCGGTCACCTATGACCAGACCAAGCGCTTCGCCCATGCCCTGGCCCGCATGCTCGAGGCCCGGATCCCCGACCTGGTGGTGTCGCAGATGGCCAAGGAGCTGCGCAAGGCCAAGGTGTTAATCGACTGGAGCCAGAACGACGCAGTGAAGACCACGGTCTGCGTCTATTCGCTGCGGGCCCGCGACCGTCCCACCGTCTCCACGCCACTCACCTGGGACGAGGTCGAACGGGTGGCATCCACCGGCGACGCCGGCGGCGTGGTCTTCGAGGCCGACGCCGTGCTGGCACGGGTCGCCGAGCACGGCGACCTGTTCGCCCCCGTCGCCGAGCTCGAGCAGTCGCTGCCCAGTGCCCCGGGGACCGCCTGAATGGTCTGAGCGATAGGCTCGCGCCGTTCTCGGACCAGCGGGTGAGCAGCACCCGCCACTACGGCGCAGCTGGCGTCGCGTCACACCTCCAGAAAGGCGGAAACGTTGCCGCACATGCGCCGCACGACCACTGATCTCCGCGGTTTGGCCATGAAGCGCCCGCTGGCGCTCACCGCCACCGCGCTGCTGGCCCTGACCATGACCCACGCCTCGGCATGGGCCTCTGCGGCACTCACCACCGTGGCCGGCGGCACCGCGGCCGGCGCCCCCGGCTTCGGTGGCGACGGCGGGCCCGCCACCGCCGCCCAGCTGGCCAACCCCTCGGGTGTGGCCGTGGACGGGGCCGGCAACGTGTTGGTGGCCGATACCGCCAACCAGCGCATCCGCCGCATCGACGCCGCCAGCGGCGTGATCACCACCCTGGCCGGTGGAGCAGCGTCGGGCGCCCCTGGCTACGGCGGCGACGGCGGCCCGGCGGCCAAGGCCCAGCTGGCCAACCCCTCGGGTGTGGCCGTGGACGGTGCCGGCAACGTGTTGGTGGCCGACACCGCCAACCAGCGCATCCGCCGCATCGATGCCGCCAGCGGCGTGATCACCACCCTGGCCGGTGGAGCAGCGACTGTCGGCGGCACGCCCGCGCCGGGCTCCGACCCGCCGCCCACCAATCCGGCGCCGGGCCCCCTCGGGGTGGCCGTCGACCGGGCAGGGGCGGTGTTGGTGGCCAACTCGCCCCAGAACCGCATCGACAAGGCCGCGGCCGACATGGCCCCGGCGGCCGGGGGCGCCGCCCCCGTCGACGCCGTCCAGCCCACCGACCCGTCCGCCCTCTGCCAGCTGGCCGAGGCACCGGACGACGCCGCTCTGCGCACGTCTTCGTCGTGGGTGGCCCGCACGGTGAGCGTCAGCGCCAAGGCCGCCGCTCCTGGCCAGGAGGTCGGCCTCCAGGGCAACGGGTTCGGCCCTGGCCAGCACCTGACCGTCACCCTGTGCAGCGTGCCCACCGTGCTCGGCGCCGTCACCGCCGACGCCCAGGGTCACTACCAGGCAAACGTGAAGATCCCGACCGACGCCGCGCCCGGCGCCCACCACCTCGTACTGGCCGACGCCAGCGGCAACGCCGCCGTCGCCTTCAACGTCATCCAGGCCAGCCGAGGCGCCGGCACGCCGGTCGACCAGCCGGCGACAAACAGCGGCGACGGCACCACCGACGGCTCCAACAGCGATCTGTCGGCCACCGATCCCGGTAGCACCGACACCACCGACACAACTGACCCGTCGTCCAACGACGTCACCGGCGATTCTTCGGACAGCTCCGACTCAGGCATCACCGGAGCCGACAGCACCGACTCCAGCGGCATGCCCAACACCGGTGCCGACTTCGTCCCGATGATCTATCTGGCCGGCATGTCGATCAAGCTGGGCGGGGCGCTGGTGGTGGCCGGGCGGAAGAAGAAGTCACTCACCGGCTGAACGAACAGAGGGTCAGCCCACAGAGGGTCAGCCGGCCCGACGGGCCCGCTTGGTGGGCGCCGGCTTGACCGCCGCCGTCCGCTTGGGTGAACCCGGCTTGGCCGTCGTCGCCGACTTGGCGGGCGCCGACTTGGAAGGTGTCTTGATCCCCGACGAGGGCACCTTGGCCGCGGCGCGAGGCTTGCGGCTCGGGCGGGAGGGGTTCATGACCTCGCGATCGGCGGTGACCTCGTGCTGGCGCAGCACGCCGTCGCTGAAGACGGTGCCGTTGACCTCGTAGTACAGGCGGTATTGCAGCTTGCGGACGTCCTCGCCGAACCAGACCGACCCGCCCACCGCGCCGGTGCCGCGGAAGATGCTTCCCTCGAAGCCGAAGATGTCACCGTCGTCGCCGCCCGACGTCAGCCAGTTCAGAGCCCGCGTCTCGGCCCTGATGAGCTGGTCGTTCTCGTCGAAGACGTGCATGTCGACCCAGCTGTGCTTGACCGGGTCGACGTTTCGTACCCATGCCTGCAGTGACAGCTTGGTCTCCAGCTCCAAGCCGGCGGCGTCGCCGGTGGGACCGGGCGGCTTGGCGTTCTCCTTGATGGCGCTCTCGTCGATCACGCTCACCATGTCAGGACGGGGAACGGCACCTTCGCGAAAAGCGACTGATTCGAGGGGGATGTTCACCATGGCAGTTCTCCTTTTTCGAATTGGGAATATCTACCCAGCCAGGCAGCGCCGTACCCATCGGCGGGCGCCTCACCCCGGGTCGTCGAGGCGCAGTCCGGTGAGCTCGAGCAGCTCGCACAGCTCCGTCGACGGGTTGTGCAGCTTCACCGTGTGACCCGTGCGGCGGGCGCAGAGCCGGAGGCGCGCCAGTTCGTCGATCGCCGACAGGTCGGGGGGACGGGCGCCCAGCGTCCACCTGGCCACGACTGCGCCGTCGGGTGCGACGACCACGATCTCGTTCTCGGCGCCCAAGGCAACGACACAGACGTCGCCGGGCGCCCCGACTCATCGGTGGTGTGGCCGCCTCGCCTACCGGACGAGGATCAGGGTCGCCTCCGGGACCTCGGGATGGAAGTACAAGGTGACCGGGCCCGGCGGCGGTGGTTCCTGCTCGTCGTCGATGACGACGATGGGAGAGGTGGGCTCCGGCTGGAGGGCCTCTCGCAGGCCCAGGGCCAGACCGGCGGCAAGGGTGGCCTCGAGGACACGCCGGGCCATGCCGAGAGGGTGAGCCACGGTCGGCTCGGGGCTGTCCGGGCTACCCGCCGGCGGGCGCCGCCAGCGGGGCGGCGGGCGAGGGCTTGGGCATGAGGCGCACGTTGGCGAAGGCCACGTTCAACGCCTCCTGGGCCGGCGCCTCCGAGGCGGTGATGAGGCGGGCGATGTGGTCGGGGTCGGCCTCGTAGCCCGCCTCGGGCGACAGGTGGGGGTTGCGGTACCGGGTGGCGTAGTTCTGGTTGGCCAGGGTGAGCGCCATGTGGAAGCGAGGGTCGCGGCGGCGAGCCTCCTTCCAGAACCGGCGCGCCCGGGGGCGCACCGCGTAGAAGTTGCGATAGGCCCGGCGCAGGCCGTCGGAGAGCTGGGGCGCCGTCATCCGGGCCGGCTCGAACACCGGCGTGTACAGGTTGTAGCGCTTCCAGTCGTAACTGGTGATGCGCCCTTCGGAGGCCATGCGGGCGAAGGTGTGGGTGCCCGGGTACGGGGTGAGCACGGCGAAATGGGCCACGTCGACGCCGATGCTGTCGACCACCTGCACCGTCTCGTCGAACACCCCGGGCCCGTCGGTGTCGAAGCCGAAGATGAAGCCACCCTCCACGGCGATACCACGCTTGTGCAGCGCCTCGATCAGCTCGCCGTACTCGCCCGGGCGGTTCTTCTTGTTGGCCTCGACCAGGCTGTCGCGCGACACGCTCTCGAATCCGGTGAACACCACCCGGCAACCGGCCCGGGCGGCCAGGTCGATGAGCTTGGGGTTCTTGGCCAGCCCGATGGAGGCCTGGGCGCCCCAGGTGACTTTGCACCTGCGCCGGATGATGGTCTCGCAGAGCAGCTCGGTGTACTCGAGGTCGGCGGCCAGGTCGTCGTCGAGGAAGAAGACATAGGCGAACCCGCCGATGTGCTGGCCCGCCTTCTTGATGACGTTGATCTCGTCGACCACGCGGTCGGGGTCGCTGTGACGCGAGCCCCGTCCGTTGATCCGGATGACCGAGCAGAAGTCGCAGTTGAACCGGCACCCCCGGGTGGTCTGGAGCGTGTTGAGGGGGGCGTAGCGGGTCAGTGGCGTGCGCTTGAGGTCGCCGGCCCAGGTGTCGGCCGTGGGCACGGTGTCCATGCCCAGCCACTCGCCCTTGTAGAGGGGTTGGAGGCACCCGGCAGCGGCGTCGGCCAAGACCTGGTCGATGATGCTGTCGGCCTCACCGCAGACGACCGAATCGGCGTGGCGAAGCGCCTCCTCGGGCAGCAGCGACGGGTGCACGCCGCCCAGCACGACGGGCACGCCCTTGGCCCGGAAGGCATCGGCCACCCGGTACGACTGCGGCGAGCTCATGGTCCAGACGGTGATCCCCACCAGGTCGGGGGTGATGTCGGTGGGGATCTTCTCGAACTGCAGGTCGACGATGCGCGTGCGCCAGCCGCAGCGGCGGGCATGGGCGCCCAGGGTCATGAGCGACATGGGCGGCATCCGGTGCCCGAAGGTCTGGAAGATGCCGGTTCCCAGCCAGGCCGGGGACAAGAGGAGCAACAGCGGGCGGTCGTCCACCATGGTCGAGCCTACGCCCCACCGGCGGCCGGTGTTCAAGTGGTGCGTGCGGCGGCGGGGTCGAACCCGACGCGCAGCTCCTTGAGGCCTCGCACTACGAAGTGGTCGCGCCATTGCGGGTCGGGGCCGACCAGGTGCAGGTCGGGGAACCGCCTCACCAGCGTGGTGACCGCGGCCTTGGCTTCGATGCGGGCCAGCGCCGCCCCCAGGCAGAAGTGGGCGCCGGCGGAGAAGGCCAGGTGGCGGTTGTCGGAGCGGCCCACGTCGAGGCGGTTGGGGTCGGCGAACTGGGCCGGGTCGCGATTGGCGGCGGCGATCGACACGGCGATCTGCTCGCCCTTGGCGATGCGCTGGCCGCCCACCTCCATGTCGGTGGTGGCGATGCGGGCGGTGATGTGCACCGGGCCCTCGAAGCGCAGCAGCTCCTCGACGGCGGTGCGGTCGAGGGAGGGGTCCTGGCGCAGACGGTCGAGCTGGTCGGGGTGGCGCAGGAGCATGAACATGCCGTTGCCGACCAGGTTCATGGTGGTCTCGAAGCCGGCCAGCAACAACAGGGTGGCGGTGGTCAGCAGCTCCTCGTGGGTGAGCTTGGTGCCGTCCTCCTCGGCGGCGATCATGGCGGTGAGGAGATCACCGCGGGGGTTGGAACGCCGCTCGTCGATGAGGTCGGTGAAGTACTGGGCCAGGTGCATGGTGGCGGCCATGCCCCGGACCTGGGCGTCGGCGTCGACGTAGCCGTCGAGGAGCCGGGAGGCGTCGGCCGACCAGTCCTTGAACAGCTCCCGGTCGGCGAGGGGGATGCCCAGCAGCTCACAGATCACGGTGGTGGGCAGCGGATAGGCCAGGTCGGCGAGCACGTCCATCTGTCCCCGATCGGCCACCGCGTCGAGCGACTCGTCGACGATGGACTGGATGCGGGGCCGCAGCCCGTCGACCACCTTGGGAGTGAACGCCTTGCTCACCAACGACCGCAGACGGGTGTGATCGGGCGGGTCGAGGAACATCATCACCCGGGAGCCGGGCACCCGCACCGAGCTGGCGTTGACGGCGTCGGGCCCCAACCACTCCGGGTTGTTGGAGAAGCGGGGATCGCGGAGCACGGCACTGGCGTCGGCGTAGCGGACCAGTACCCAGTTGCCGTCGGCGGCCCGGTGGACGGGCTCGTTCTCGCGGATCCAGTCGTAGAGGGGGTAGGGGTCGGCTCGGTACTCCGGCGGCATGGGGTCGCCGAGGCGGAACGGCGGCTTGCCTTCGGTGACGATCGTGGTTGCCTCCATGGCCCTACCAGGACTAGCAGAGGTCCGGGTCCTATGGCGATCGGGATGGCCTAGGCGGTGGTTTGGCGCCCACCCCCGCGTGGGCGGTTGAGTGTGGAGGTGACCGGGCCCAGAGAGCGGGGCGACGGCCACCCCGCTCCGGCCGCCGCTCGGGCCCTGCGCCCCGCTCCGGGGGCCGCTCGGGCCCTGGCCCTGGTGACCGTGGCCGGGCTGGGCTCCGGCGTCGCCCTGGCCGCCAGCCTGCCGCCTTGGGGGTGGTGGCCGCTGGCCCCGATGGGCGCTGCCGGCCTCGCCCTCACCGTGGCCAACCGTCCCTGGTCACGCCGCCTCCTGGCCGGCGGGGCCGCCGGTCTGGGGCTCTACGGACCCGGCCTGTGGTGGATGATTCAGTTCTCGGCGCCCGGCTACGTGGTCACCACCCTTCTCGAAGCCGCCCTGGTGGCGCTGGCCATGGTGGCGGTTCCCGGCGGCAGGGGCCGGCGCATCGCCTTCCCGGTCGCCCTGGTCGCCGCCAGTGCGGTGGGCGGGCACTGGCCCTTCGGGGGCCTGCCTCTGGCCGGCATCGCCCTGGGACAGGCCGGCGGCCCCCTCGCCCCCGCCGGCCGCCTGGGCGGCGACCTCCTGCTCGTCGCCCTGGTGGGGTCGCTGGGGACGGCGCTGGCCGCCCTCGTCGAGTCGTTCGCCGGCTCCCGGTGTCACGGGCCTCGGTCTCACTGGCGGGGGGTGCTCGGGCCCGTGGCCGCCGTCGCCGCGGTGGTGGCGGTGGCCGTCACCGGCGCCGTGTCACCGTCGGGCTCAGTGGTGCCCGGGGCGGCGTTGCGGGTGGCCGCCGTCCAGGGAGGCGGCGCGCGCGGCCTGCGAGCCATCTACGTCGATCCCCAGGTCGTCCTCGACGCCCACCTGGCCGCCGCTGCGGGCGTGGCCCGCCCCGTCGACGTGGTGGTGTTCCCGGAGAACGTGGTGAGCGTCGACGGCCCCCTGGCCGGCTCGGCCCAGGAGAGGTCCATGGCCGACGTGGCCCGGACCCTGGAGGCCACGACCGTGGCCGGGGTGGTCACCGATGCCGGGCCCGACCACTTCCGCAACGCGGCGGTGGCCTGGGCGCCCGACGGCGCCGTCGTCGCCGGCTACCAGAAGGTCCACCGGGTCCCCTTCGGTGAATACGTGCCGCTGCGGGGCGTGATCGGCCACCTGGCCGATCTGTCGGCCGTGCCCCGCGACGCCATCGCCGGACGGGGGCCCGGCGTGTTGGCCACGCCCGCCGGCCGCCTCGGGGTGATGATCTCCTACGAGGTGTTCTTCGCCGACCGGGCTCGGGCGGCGGTGCGGGCCGGCGCCGAGGTGCTCCTGGTGCCCACCAACGCCTCGTCGTACACCACGTCACAGGTGCCGGCCCAGGAGCTGGCGGCGGCGCGCCTACGAGCCATCGAGTCGGGTCGCGACGTGGTCCAGGCCGCACCCACCGGCTTCAGTGCCGTGGTCGACGCCCAGGGCCGGGTCCTCCGCCGCAGCGGGCTGGGGGCGGCCGCCGTGGTCGAGGCCACCGTGAGCCGCCGGCACGGCCAGACGCCTGCCACTCGCCTGGGCGACGGTCCGTTGATCGGGGCCGCCCTGGTGGCGCTGGCGGTGGCATGGGCCCGCTCCCGGCGAGGGCGACCGGTGGCACCCTCACTGTCGGATCCCGCTCACAGCTCACCCAGGTAGAAGCGCGTGCCCTGGTCGTCGACACACGATGACGTCACGCCGTAGGGCTGGCGCTCGGGGTCGGTGGCGGTGCCGCCGGCGGCCCGGACCCGGTCCACGGCGCCGGCCACGTCGTCGACCCGGTACATGGGGACGATGGTGGCCGTGCCGGCGCCGCCGATCATGCCGACCATGGGTGCCACGTCCTCGACCTCCCAGCCGCCCTCGGCGTGACCGGGGCTGTACCGCCAGCCGAGGACCGACCCGTAGAACGTCCGGGCGTGACCGGAGTCGACCACCTCCATGGTGATGTAGGCGAGGTCGCCGTGGGCGGTGCCGGCCGCCGCCGGCGGGCGCGGCGCCGGCCGTGGTTCCCGTGACCCCGCCGACTCGACGAGGGCGAAGGGCATGCCCTGGTCGTCGGCGCAATCGGCCACGACCCCGTAGGGCTCCCGTCGGGCCCGCCCCGCCCGCCCGCCGCCGGACTCGACGCGCTCCAGGACGGCTTCGATGTCGTCGACGGCAAAGCACAGGAACAGCGTGCTGCGCTCCTGGCCGCCCCACAGGCCGTGAGGCCTCGCCGTCCCCTCGACCTGGCGTTCCCGGGGGCCGCCGGCCGGGGCGTAGCGCCATCCCAGTACGGCCGAGAAGAAGGCCGCCGCCCGCTCCACGTCGGGCACCCAGAGCGAGACGTAGCCCACGTCACCGTGGCGCGGCGGTGTGAGTTCGGGGACGGGCTGGTGGCCTTGGTCGGCGTCGGGGTCGAAGGTGACTTCGGACATGGGTGGTCCTCCGGGTTGGTCGAGGGCCCGCTCGATACGGGCCCGCAGGCGGGCGGCAAAGTCGGGGTCGGGATCGATCGCCACCGCTTCGATCCCCACTGCCGGGCTGCGCAGCGCCTCGAATGGATCAGTCACGGGTCCCCACCTCCTCGTAGGCGCGCCGGAAGGCGATGCGCGCCCGCACGAGGAGTGCCTCGGTGGCGTGCACAGTGCGGTCGAGCAGCTCCGCCACCTCCTTGACCGGGAGGTCGTCGAGGTAGCGCAGGGTGAGGGCGGCGCGGTGGTGGGGCGCCAGGCGGGCGAGCGTGTCGTGGGCGCACACCAGGTCGAGCTCGGCGTCCCAGGGGTCTTCGGGGGGCGGGGCGGTGTCGACCAGGGCGCGCATGTTGGCGTCATCGCGTCCTTGGCGTCGCCAGTGGTCGACCAGCTTGTGGCGGGCCACGCCCACGATCCAGGGCACCGTCATGGTCGGTGGGTGGTCCCGCCCGGCGGCGTCTACTGCGGCGAGGAAGGTCTCGGCGGTGAGGTCCTCGGCCAGCGCAGCCCGTCCACACCGCGAGAGCAGGTAGCCGTAGACCCGGGGCAGGGCGGTGTCGTAGAGGTCGAGCACGGCGGCTCGAGGATCTCCCACCGCTGGCGACGGACCGCTCACGCCCCCATAGTCGTCGCCGGCGCCCGATCTCCGACGGGCACCGGCGGATTTCTCAACGGCGGGCGCTCACACGTTCAGGCGACCTCGTCCTCGTTCACCCCGTACACCGGGTCGTCGAGGTCGATGAACGCCAGGTAGTCACGCAGGGGCGACCGGACGGGAGGTGCCGCCGTCGTCACCGGGCTCGGGGACACGCATCGTTCGGATGGCCGGGCGAAGTCGACCCAGCGGTCGTCGAGGCGCTCGCCGGTGGGGTGGGTCCAGGACCCGGTGGGCAGAGGACCGGTCGGTGTGGTCGGTTGCCCGGCGGGTGCCAATGGCCGACCGCGGGCATCGGTGAAGACGATGCCATCAGGCTCGTAGGCGTTGCCCGAGATCCCCAGACCGCCCCGGTGATGGAGTCGATGATGCCGGGAGCACAACGCCATCAAATTGGCTGTATCGGTGGGCCCGCCGTCCTCCCAATGCCGAATATGGTGCACGTGGAGCCACTTGGTGCGCTGGCACCCCGTTTCTAGTCTCAGGCGGAAGGCGCTCGTCGGAGGGCGCCTTCCGTCTGAGGATCAGCCATGGCTCAGAATCCTGTCGGTGCCGGCTCCGGGCGACAGATCGGCACGTAGGCGATCCCAGTAGCGGTGAAGATCGGGGCGTTCTTGGGCGAGGACGTGTCGCAGTTGTTGAGCACAATGATGACGCCGCTGCCGATGCCATAGGGGAAAGTATTGGGCCTGAGCGCCCTGCCGTTAGCGCCGGGAATGTAACGGATGTCGAAAGGCTGGTCGCCGTAGGCGGTGTTGCAGCAGATGTTGGAGCCCGTCAGGGGCAGACTGCCGGGGTAGGTGCCCAACACGATGCCACCGGCGTAGGGCAGGCGGATGTCGCTGGGCACGTTGTCACGCACGGTGTTGAAGCGGATGGTGAAGCTGTCTTGGGATGCTGCCCACACCCCATAGGCGCCCGGGTCCAAGGAAGCGGGGTTGGCGGTGGTACCCAGGGCCAGGATTCCCGAGCCCGAGGTGGTAACCGGTAGGTACTGGGTGGGCGGGCATGTCTTGTTGTTGGCGATGACCCGGTTGCCGGCGCCCTGCTCGTCGCCCACGCCAGCGCCCCCGATGCTGACCGACATGACGTCGGGAGCGGCGGGGGTGTCCAGGGCCAGGATGCCGACGCAGTTGCCCTCCGAGTCGTTGTTGATCACATAGTTCCCAACGAGGGCATTGGGGTCGAAGGGGGCGTTGCGATCTTCTGCGTCGTCGCGCATGTAGATGCCGGCGCCGTTGTTGGTGGTGGTGTTGCCGATGATGTTGATCCCGCCCTTGATCGAGTTGGCGGCGAGGATGCCCGCCTCCGACGAGCCCGAGGCCTGGTTGTTGGTGATGAAGTTCTGGGAACCGACGTAGTCGGCGATGCCGTCCAAGCCGTTGTTGTTCAGCCGGTTGTTGTCGATCCTCAGGTGATCGGAGTTGAACGAGTGGATGCCGATGCCGGGGAAGCCCCGCACGGTGAAGCCGCTGACGGTGACGCCGCTCACCGAGGCGAGGCAGATGCCGTCGAAGTTGGTGGCGCTCACGAAGCAGGCGTTGTGGGCGGCCTTGGCGGCGCCGGGAGGAGCGAGGACGGTTCCCCCGGGCGTGCCCTGAAGGGTGATGTTGTTCTTGTGGATCTCGATGTTCTCCCGGTAGGTGCCGGGGGCGACGACGATGGTGTCACCGGGACTGGCCGCGTTGATAGCGGCCTGGATGGACTGGCCGGGGCCAACGTTGACGGTGGCGGCCAGCGCCGCCGGCGCCCCCATCAGGTCGAGGGCAGCCACCAGGGCCAGAGCCATGGTGATGACGATGGACGACCTCAGATGGCGTCTCATTTGATTTGCCGCCTTCCCGCCTTTTGAGCGTGCGTCGAGTGGTGCCTGCGTGGGTCACGCTAGGCGGTTCCTTTGCCACCCACAAGGTCCTCCGGGAGGAATCTCCCGTGACGGCACAGGCCGGGGGGCGTGGTCTTGTCTCGTCGGACCCCCCGTTCGAGAACGACGTGACCTTCATCAACTGCACGGGCACCAGCCAGACGTTCACCTTCAGCGGCACGGTCAGCCCGCCAAGCAGCTGTGGCGGCGGGAGCTTCGCCTTCGACGTCGTTCCGCCCGCGGTGCGGCAACTCGGGGCGGGGGCAGCCGGGTCAGAGCACCAGGACGCTTCGCCAGCAGCCTTTCCCTTGCGCCCGCGCCGAGACGGTCCAATCCAGCCCACCGCGTCGATGTCCGAGTCCGCCCCTCGTCGCCATCGACGAAATTGCCGCCGGCGGGTCCGGTGAGGCGGAGGGTGAACGCGTGGCCTTGGATGGCGGCCCAATCGCCCACCATGTCAGCCATCAGGCGGCCATCGTGGGTGGGCGTGAGAACTGGCTGGCGGCCGGTGGCCCGAGCGATTTCCATGCTGTGGATCCATGCCTGGCGGGTGAAGGCCGCGTCCCACAGGTAGGCCAGGGTGCGTCTGCCCGTGGGCTCGGGGAGGCCGATGGGCACGAGGAGCAGCACTCCGGGGGAAAGCGCCGGCGGGCCCGCAGGGTCCGGGGGACCGCCGCCCGCCAGTGCTCGAGCACCTGGGCGGGCCCAGGTCCGCCCGTTCCAGCACCTGCACCTCGTTCACGCCGTCGACGATGTGGTCGAGGCCGAGCTCGGCCATGACCGGGCCAGCCGCCTCCTTCTGGCGGATGTACTCCCGCATGGAGGCCGCCGCCTCGGCCGAGCCGAGGAGGTGGGTGGTCACCTGGCGCACGTCCCAGTGCCCGCACGCCGTGGGCCTGGCCCAGTCGTTGGGGTCGAGCCCCGCCAACGGTGCGGAAGCGGTCGATCACGCCCGTGTCGAGATCGTGCTGAGGCCCAAGGCCGTGCCGGCGGTGGCGGTGGTGAGGTTGAGTACACAAGAGTCCGCCGAGGGCGTAATCCTTGTCGCTGCCGCCCCCAGGGATCGGGATGCCCGAACCGAACACGTAGATGAACAACAGGGTGAACATCAGGGGCTGGATCGTCGCATCGGCGGGCTGGACGGGCTCTCGCCCACGTGCACGAGGTTGCGCCGGGTGTGCACCACGACGTCTTGCCAACGACCGCCGCGGGCAGGATCTCCCACCGCTCGAGACAGACCGCTCACGCCCCGATAGTCGTCGCCGGCGCCCGATCTCCGACGGGCCGCCGGATCTTTCAGAACTTGAGCATGAGCCCCGGCTGGCAGTTGATGTTGGTGTTGGCGAAGATGGTGATCTTCGAGGCGTCCGAGCAGCCCGGGAGCCCTCGCCATCCGAGGAAGCTGGAGTCGGCGTCGGGGCGGACGTCGAGGCGCACGACCGTGCCGGCGGTGAAACGGGCCGAGCACGGGCCGGTGACGCCGCTGGCTGCCAGCACACAGTTGATCCCTGCGGGCGTCGAGGTGATGCGGCCGTGGCCGTTGCCGCCGGGGACGATGCCGACGGTGCCGGTGGCCCCGGCCGGGGGGGGTGTCGTGGTCGTGGAACACCCGGTGAGGCTGGCCGGCGTCGAGGTGGCCGAGCCGTCGTTGACCTGGATGATGCAGCTGGTGCCGTGGTCGAACGAGCTGTTCTCGACCTTGTAGGCGCCGGCGCCGTCGCTGGCACCCATGGCCACCCCGTTCACG
>DATAQC010000094.1:0-3235 GCA_036264885.1 Acidimicrobiales bacterium
CAGCTCGAAGCCATGGGTCTCCGCGTCACTCTCGAACCCGCGGCCTGATTCCCCTTACCCACCACGATGTCGGGGCTACGCCCCGACCCGCTGACGCGCGACCACACCCACTTGACGCCAGAGTGATTCACACCTCAGAGGAACGCCGCCCTTCCCGGCGGCCACAGGCGTGCCATGGCCCGGCCCACGATGGTGGACTGCGGGATGGTGCCGAAGACACGGCTGTCCGCCGAGTTGTCCCGGTTGTCACCCATCACCCACAGCTGGCCGGCACCGACGACGACGGGCCCGAAGTCCGACGTGACGTCGCCGGGTGGGAGGTAGGGCTCGACCAACTGCCGGTCGTCGACGAACACCTTCCCGTCGCGTCCCTCGACCCGCTCGTGAGGCAGGGCGATGACCCGTTTGATGTACTCCTCGGTCGACGGCGCCGACAGCCCGATGGCCCCCAGGACCGCCTTCGCCGCCCGCACCGGCGCCGGGGAGTTGTCAGGCGTGTGGCCGCCAGGGGCGTCGAACACCACCACGTCACCCCGCCGGGGCGAGTGCAACCGGTAAGCCAGCTTCGACACCACGACCCGGTCGTTGATCTCCAGCTGGGGGATCATCGAGCCCGAGGGGATGTAGAAGACCTGGGCCACGAAGGTCTTGACCACGAAGGCGACGAGCACGGCAACCGCCACCATGAGCGGCAGCTCCCGCAGGGGGTGGCGCCGACGGTGCTGCGCACGGCCGTCGTCAGGCGCCGGGGGGGCGCCTGGCGCCTCCGGGTCGCCGGCGGGCGCGGGGGCCTGGTCGACCACTGTCTCGGGGTCGGGGGGGCCGGGCAGGGCGACGTTGCTCAGGGCGCGGTGCGCTTCTCTTTGATCTTCGCCGCCTTGCCCATCCGGTCACGCAGGTAATAGAGCTTGGCCCGGCGGACATCACCCCGTGTGACGACCTCGATCTTGGCCAGGACGGGCGAGTGCACCGGGAACGTGCGCTCCACCCCCACTCCGAAGCTCACCTTGCGCACCGTGAAGGTCTCGCGTGCCCCCGAGCCCTGGCGACGGATGACCGCCCCCTGGAAGACCTGGACCCGCTCCCGGGTGCCCTCGACCACCCGGACGTGCACCTTGACGGTGTCGCCGGGGCTGAAGGTCGGCAGGTCGGAACGCAGCGCGGCGCGATCGACGAGGTCGGTGGGATTCATGGCGCGATCGGCTCCTGCGGAGGGAACGGGGCTGACCCAGGATAGGCCACCCCCGACAGGGGTTCCGCCCACCACCCCCGGGCCGCCTCCTCAGGCCTCCTCGGGCCCCCTCAGGCCTCCTCAGGAAGGCGCGGCGTCGGCGGCATCGCCGGCCCCCAGGTCGAACTCGTCGAGCAGGCGCCGGGCATCGGGGTCCAGCCCACCCCGGGCGGCGATGAGGTCGGGGCGGCGGTCGATGGTGCGCCGCAGGGCCTGGGCCCTCCGCCACCGGGCCACCCGGGGGTGGTCACCCGAACGCAGGACCTCGGGGACGACCCACCCCCGGAAGTCACCGGGCCGGGTGTAGTGGGGGTACTCGAGCAGGCCGGACGAGAACGACTCGTCGTCGCCCGACGCCACGTTGCCCATCACCCCCGGGACCAGCCGGGTCACCGCCTCGACGACCACGAACGCCGCCGCCTCCCCGCCGGCCAGCACGTAGTCACCAATGGACAACTCGTCGTCGACCAGGTGCTCGCGCACCCTTTCGTCGACCCCCTCGTAGCGCCCGCACAACAGGGAGAAGCCCGGCCCGGCAGCGAGGTCGGAGGCCATGGCCTGGTCGAAGCGGCGTCCACCGGGGCCGAGCAGGAACAGCGGCCGAGGCGGTTCGACGGCCTCGACGGCCCGGAAGATGGGGTCGGGAGTGAGCACCATGCCCGGCCCGCCGCCGAAGGGGGCGTCGTCGACCGATCGGTGGCGATCGGTGGCGTGCTCACGCAGGTCGTGGACGACGACCTCCACGACCCCGCTTTCCCGGGCCTTGCCCAACAACCCGGCGGTCAGCGCCGGCTCGAGCAGCTGGGGCAACACGGTGAACACGTGGATGTCCATGACGCCAGTGTGGCGGCTCAGGAATGCACAGGTGGCTGTCCTTCTGACTTCAATCGAACAGGCCGTCAGGAGGATCGATCACCACGGTACCGTCCGGACGCCGCTCGACGACGAAGGTCAGAGGCACCAGGCGGTCCCCGCTCAGCACCAGCAGATCGGACGCGGGGTTCGCCTCCACCGCCAACACGGGCCCGTGGCTACCACCGTCCACGTCGACCACCTCGGCGCCGATGAGCTCGTGGACCCACAGGGCGCCGTCCTCGTCGAGCGGCTCGGCCGACAGCCTGGTGCCCCGCAGCGCCTCGGCGCCGTCGCGTCCGACCACGCCGGCGAACACCACTATCCACCGCCCCTGATGGGGGCGCGAGGACACGACCTCGAGAGGCCCGCGGTCAGTGACCAGCACCGCCCCCGGCGCCACGCGCGTCTCGGGCCTGTTGGTGAACAGGTCGACGATGACGTCGCCGCGCACACCGTGGGGCTTGACCACCAGGCCCACCTCGAGGAGGGCGGGACCGGCGTGGGCGGCGGCTGGCACCGGCTCGGAGGCCGGGGCCGGGTCAGTCGACGATGTCCACCTCGGCCTCGATGCCTTCCTTGGCGCCCGCGGCCCGCACGACGGTGCGGATGGCCTGGGCCACGCGCCCCCGGCGGCCGATGACCCGGCCCATGTCGGACGGGGCCACGTGCAGCCGCAGGCTCAGCCGGCCGCCGCCCTGGTCGACCTCCACGACGACCGAGTCGGGATCATCGACGATCGACTTGGCCAGGTACTCGAGCACCGTCCGGGCAACGGCGCCGGCGGCCCGGTTCCCGTCCACCTCGTCATCGTCGTCGGCGAGGTCGTCGTCGAGCGCCTGGTCGTCGTCGTCGACGGTCTCGTCGACGTCGCTCATGAAGCCCCGCCGCCGGCGCCGACGGGGGCGGCTGCCACTGCGGGGGTGCCGGTGAACTGCTCCCAGGCGCCGGAGATCTTCAGGATCTTGGCGACGGGCTCGGTGGGCTGGGCGCCCTTGCGCAGCCAGGCCACCGCCTTGTCGTTGTCGACCTTGATCACCGACGGGTCGGATCGCGGCTCGTACGTGCCGATGGACTCGATGAAGCGGCCGTCACGGGGCGAGCGGCCGTCGGCCACCACCAGTCGGTACGTGGGCTGCTTCTTCTTCCCCA
>DATAQC010000071.1:0-25633 GCA_036264885.1 Acidimicrobiales bacterium
GGCTGCGGCCAAGCCCCTGTCGGGTCAGGCCAACGACATCTTGACCCAGACCAAGAGCATCGACGCCACCGGGTCCAAGATCTTGTCCAACGCCCAGGAGATCAACGGCACGGTCAAGTCCATCAACGGCACCTTCCAGTCACTGGCGCCGGTGGTCAACAACATCCGTGGTGACGGGGGCGGGACTCCCGGTAGTCCTTCGCCCGCTGCCATCGGTGGGGTCAACGCCATCAACGTCCGGGTGGACAACATCCTGGGCTCGGTGAGCGGCATCAGGGGTGACCTCGACCAGGTGCGGACCGACGTGGGCCCGGGCAACGGGTCGATCGACTTCCACGCCGCCAACATCGAGACCTTCGCCCAGAACGCGGTGGCCGGTGCCCTGTGCGGGCTGGTCCCCGGCCTGTCCGGGCTCATCGGGCCTCTCCTCGGCTGTCCCTAGCAGCTGAGCGTCTTCCGACGACGAGGCGGGTTCCCTTCCGGGGGCCCGCCTCGTCGGCGAGTGGTCGCCACAGCCCGGGCCGCCGAGCGGGCGGCTGGCTGCGGTGCGGCTGTGGCTCAGCCGGCCTGGGCCCGACGCCGGGCGAGCCAGGTCTTGCGAAGCCTGCGCCGTTCATCTTCGCTGCTGCCTCCCCAGATCCCCGATTCCTGATTGGTTTCGAAGGCGAACTCCAAGCAGTGCTCTTTGACCGGGCACCGCGCGCAGACAGCCTTGGCGGCGTCGATGTGATCGAGGGCGTCGCCGGTGCTGCCCGAGGGGAAGAACAATTCCGGGTCGGTGTTGCGGCACGCGGCCCGATGGCGCCAGCTCTCGATGTCCCAATTGGCGATGGGACGGCTCCAGATGAGCGCCGTGCGTTCCATGACCGAGTCACCCTTCTGCGACAGGCGGAGCTGCCGAGGGGGCGTGGCAGCGGGAGACGGGTTACCCAGCTGGGCGATGGGCCGACAGGGGCTCACCCGACCGCCGTAGCCTAATGCTCAACGAAGAAGCTGTCTATGGGGGTATACCCGGACGGATCTCGGTACCCGGTTTGGCAGAAGGTGTTGTACGCTGGCGAACTGATGTTCGGCTCCGGCGACCAGCGCCTCAACGACCGGCAACGGGAGGCGGTCGAGCACCGGGGCTCGCCCCTGTTGGTGGTAGCCGGGGCAGGGAGCGGCAAGACCGGTGTGCTGGCCCACAGGGTTGCCGCCCTGCTGCGCAGCGATGTCGGCCCAGAACGCATCTGCCTGCTGACCTTCAGCCGCCGCGCCGCCCACGAACTGCTTTCCCGGGCCGGCCGCCTCTCCGACGCCGGGGCCGCCGGGCAGGTGTGGGGAGGCACGTTCCATGCCGTGGCCAACCGGGTGCTCCGCCTCTACGGCCGGCGGGTGGGCATCGACCCGGGCTTCAGCATCCTCGACGGCGCCGACGTCACCGAGGTCTTCGGCCTGGTCCGCCACGACTTGGGCCTGGGCCACGGCGGCGACGGACGTGACCGCCGCCGCCGTTTTCCCCGCGCGGCCACGCTGGCCACCATCTACGACCGGGTGGCCAACACGGGCGAGTCGCTGAGCGCGGTGCTCGACCGGTGGTTCCCCTGGTGTGCCACCGACATCGACGGCATACGGGCGGTGTTCGGCGGCTATGCGGTGCGCAAGCGCGAGCGCCAGCTGCTCGACTACGACGACCTCCTCCTGTGCTGGCGTGCCATGGGCGCCATCCCCGGCCTGCTGTCCGGGCTGTTCGACCATGTGCTTGTCGACGAGTACCAGGACACCAACGCCGTGCAGGCTGACATCCTGGCCGCCCTGCGCCCCGGCGGCGCGGGCCTCACCGTCGTCGGCGACGACGCCCAGGCCATCTACGGCTTCCGGGCGGCGACGGCGGCCAACCTCGTCGACTTCCCCGAGCGCTTCCCCGGCACGACGATCGTCCGCCTCGAACAGAACTACCGGTCGACGTCGCCGATCCTGGCCGTGGCCAACGCGGTGATGGCCCAGGCCGACGCCCACCAGACCCTGGCCAAGCAGCTGTGGTCGACCCGACCGGGCGCGCGCCGGCCGGTGCTGCGGACCTGCGGGGACGAGGGGGCCGAGGCCGAAGCCATCTGCGACTCGGTGCTGGCCCATCGCGACGACGGCGTGGCGCTGCAGAGACAAGCGGTGCTGTTCCGGGCGTCGCATCATGCCGATCTCCTCGAACTGGCCTTGGCCCGGCGCAACATCCCGTACGTGAAGTACGGCGGCCTCCGGTTCCTCGAGGCCGCCCACGTCAAGGATCTCCTCGGCCTGCTCCGGGTGCTCGACAACCCCACCGACGAGCTGGCCTGGTTCCGGGTGCTGCGGTTGCTCGACGGAGTCGGGGCCGTCACCGCCCGTCGGGTGATGGCCGACCTGGGCCTGGGCCCGGTGAGCCCGGCCCCCAGTGTGGTGCCGGGCCCGGTCGCTCCCGTCGTCGATCCGGCGGTGACGCCCCTGGCCCGGCTCCTGGCGGCCGCGCCTCGGGTCCCGGAATCCGCCCGTGCCGAGCTGGGGGCGCTGCGTTCGGCTCTGTCCGACTGCGCCGACGGCAGCGGCGACCCAGCCGGCCCGTGCGCTCTGGCGCCGGGCGCCCAGGTCGCCCGGCTGCGGCAGTGGCTCGACCCGGTGGTCGAGCGCGTCTACGACGCCGGCCCGGCGCGTCTCGCCGACCTGATCCATCTGGAGGCGATCGCCGGTTCGGCACCGTCGAGGAACCGGTTGGTCAGCGACCTCACCCTCGACCCACCGTCGTCGTCATCCGATCTGGCCGGCCCCCCGCACCTCGACGAGGACTGGCTCGTCCTGTCCACGATCCATTCCGCAAAGGGCGGCGAGTGGGACGTCGTCCACGTGCTCCACGCCAGCGACGGGATGTTCCCGTCCGACATGGCCACCGGCGATCCCGAGGGCATCGACGAGGAGCGGCGGTTGCTCTACGTGGCCGTCACCCGGGCCCGGCAGTCGCTCGAGGTCAATGCCCCGGTGCGCTACCACTTCAGCCGCCACCCACGGGGCGACGCCCACGGCTATGCCCAGATCAGCCGCTTCCTCTCCCCCGAGGTCCGCGCCCTCATGGACGAGACACACGCCGAAGGGCGTCCCGGCGTCGACGACGGCACCGACGCATGGAGCGGCAAGCCCGAGGGGGCCGCCCTGGCGAGCGTCGATCAGTTGTTGGCCGACCTCTGGGCCTGAGCTCCAAGGAAGGTGGTGACAGCGCCCGCCATCAGCCAGGCGGGCCTAGCCTTTCCGTCGTGCCGACCCGCTCGAAATCGGCCTGGACGCCGTCGTGTTGAAGCTGACGTTCCACGGCGTTCGGGCCTCAGCGCCTGCGCCCGGCCGGGTGACCCGGCGCTACGGGCTTCGTACCCCCTGCGTCGCCATCGAGGTCGAAGGCAGGGAGCCGGTCCTGCTCGACCTGGGGACGGGGGTGGGCCGCTGGGTCTCCTCCCTCGACCGTGGCGCTCCCGTCCCGCTGGTGCCGTCGCGGGTCCATGCCCTGGTGACGCGCGTCGACAGCGGCCACCTCGAGGGGCGCCCCGCGCTGGGCCCCCTCGAGGCCCATGGCACCCGCGTCGACGTCTACGGCCCGTGGCCTCCCGGAGGCCGACGGGCCCGACCGGGCCAGCATGCGCGAATGATCCCCGTGGACGACGAGGATCTGGTCGTGGGCGACGCCAAGGTGATGGTGCGGCCGGTGCCGACCTCCCCCACGACCGCCGCCGGCCCCACCAACGGCTACCGGCTGGAGTGGGAGGGCGCCAGCGTGGCCTACGTGAGCGACCACCAGGCATCGGCGAGGCTCGACACCGTCGCCCAGGAGGTCCTCGAACTGGCCGAGGGCGTCGACCTGTTGATCCATGACGCCCGGCTGTCGACCGCCATGTGGGCAGACCGGTCCGGGGACGGCCATTCGACGGTCGACTACGCCGTCCTGGTGGCGCGGGAGGCGGGTGCCCGCTGCCTGGCCCTGTTCAACCACGACCCCGATCACGACGACGATCAGATCGACCGCCTCCTGGCCGGCGCCCGGCGCGGCGCCGAGCGCCTCGGCGTCGACGAGGTCATCGCCGCCACCGAGGGCGCCACGCTGTCGTTCGGACCATGACCGACCCGTTCGGGAATGGGGACCAGGGCCCGAGCGGCCCCCTGAGCGGGGACCAGGCTCCGAGCGGCGATCTCGGCCCCGAGGTGGGCGTGGGTGTGGGGGGCATCGAGGCGGCCCGCTACCGCCAGGTCCTCGGGCACTTCGCCACCGGGGTCACGGTGGTGACGACCGCTGACGACGGCCAACCGGCGGGCCTGGCCGTCAACTCGTTCACGTCGGTGTCGCTGGCGCCTCCCCTGGTGGGCTTCTGCGTGGCGCGAACCTCGACGACCTGGCCCCGGATCCGCACCGCCGGCTCGTTCTGCGTGAACATCCTGGCCGAGGACCAGGAGGACCTGTGCCGGGCCTTCGCCGGCCGCAGCGCCGACAGGTTCGTCGGCGTGGGGTGGCGCCCGGCCCGGTCGGGAGCGCCGATCCTGGCGGGCGGGCTGGCCTGGCTGGACTGCACCGTCGAGGCGGAACACGACGCCGGCGACCACATCCTCGTCCTGGGCCGGGTAGGGGAGATGGGCGTGGATCACGAGGGGAGGCCCCTGGTGTTCTACCGTGGTGGATATGGCCGTTTTCAACTCTGAGCCCGCCCCGGCGGCAGGACCGATGCCCGACGTCGTCGAGTCCGACAGCATCGTCGGCGTCCTCCTCGTCACCCCGATGATCTTCGGTGACGACCGGGGCCGGTTCGCCGAGACCTACCGGCGGTCGTGGTTCCCAGAGGGGCGGGAGATGGTGCAGGCCAACTGCTCCGACAAGCTGGTCGGAAGTGTGGTCGGCCTCCACTACCACCTGCACCAGGCCGACTACTGGTACGTGCCCCGCGGCCGGGCCCGCGTGGTGCTCCACGATCTGCGCGAGAAGTCGCCCACCGAGGGCGCCACCCTGCATCTCGACATCGGCGACGACCAGGAGCAGGGCGTGTACATCCCGCCGGGGGTGGCCCACGGCTTTGCCGCCCTGACCGACATGACCATCACCTACATGGTCGACCAGTACTACAGCCCCGACGACGAGCTGGGGGTCGCCTGGGACGACCCCGAGGTGGGAGCCGACTGGGGCGTCAGCGAACCGGTGCTGTCCAAGCGGGACCAGGCCAACCCCGCCCGGGCCGACCTTCCCCACGGCCTGCGCCCCTTGCTCGGCGGCCCTCGCCCGACGTAGAGGTCAGGCACGGGCCGACGTCCAGCGGTGGACGGCGTCGGCGCCGACCAGACGGAGCTGCACGTTCCCGTCGGCGTCAGCCAACACGACGGTCGGCGCGCTCCGGACGCGGAAGGCGTCAGCCAGCAGCGGTTCCCGGCTGGCGTCGACCCGGACCACCCGGGCGTCGGGATCGGCGGCCCGAAGGCTCACCTCGACCGGTCCACATGACGCGCAGTACGGCGTGGTGAAGACCACCCACGTGCGCTCCGCCCCGTGGCGGAGGGCGGCGGGGACCAGGGGATGGTGGGGATCGTCGGCGGCCACCTGCGCTCGCCACCCCCGGTAGAGACGGATGACGAGCAGCACGCCGAAGCCCAGGACGACGACGACGCCGAGACGCAGAAGGATCATCTCGCGGGCGGCCGGCTCGGATCGGGTTCGACGGACCTGGGTACCGAGACACCTCGGAGGCGGGCCGTCACCAGGTAGATCTCACAGCCGATGCAGATGCCGGTTCCTGCCGCCAGCCCGGCCAGCACGGCCACGGCGAGAGCCAGGAACCACCCGATGTCGACGTGGCCGGCGACGAAAGCCACGGTGGCGGCGCCCAGCACCAACGCGCCGAACCCGGCGGCGAAGCGGGGCGGGCGGGGGTCTTCCAACTCCGCAGGAGGGCCCAGGCGGGGCTTGATGACGCTGGCGTAGAGGGCCAGGAACGGGCCGAAGCGGGGCCCGAGGAGGGCTCCGGCCAGCAAGACGACAGCCACGGCGGGCACGACGACGGGCCAGTTGCCCACGAAGGCGACCAGGAGCAGGGCGGAGATGACCGCCTGGTTGAACCGCGGGCCGCGCGGGTCGATGGGCCGGGGGGTGCGGGCGGCGGGGACGGGACCGGCGGAAGGAAAGTCGCCCATGACGTCACTATAAACCCGACCGGATCAGTCGGCATTCCGGTCCCCTAGCCTGGCGCTCATGGCACGTCGGCTGTCGGGGCGCGTCGCCTTCGTCACGGTGGGGGAGGGAACCGGCGAGGTGGCACGGGCCCGGGCGTTGGCCCGGGCGCTGGTCGCCGAGGGGGCGTCGGTGGTGCTGGTGTCGGCCGACGCCGGTATCGGCGGGCGCCTGGCAGCTGACGTGGGCGCCGGCGCCGTCTTCTGCCCGGGCGATGACGTCGGCGGCGACGTCGACGCCCTGGTCGAGCTGGCCGACGATCTCACCCGCCAGGCCTGATCCCCGGTCGGCCCCGGTCGGCCCTGGCCGGCCGCGCAGGGCGGCGGGCTCCCGTACTGTGGGCCCGTGAAGCCCGTCATCGGCATCTCCGCCTACCCGCGCGTGGTGGAGACGAGCGTCGGGCCCACCCTGTTGCACACCGCGTCGCGCTTCTATGTCGAAGGCGTCGAACGCGCCGGTGGGGTTGCCGTCGTCCTGCCGGTGATGTCGCCTGACGCCGTCGACGACGTTCTCGTGGCGGTCCAAGGCGTGCTACTCACCGGGGGCGGCGACGTCCAACCGGCCCGCTACGGGGCCCAGCCCGTGGCCGAGACCAACGGCGTCGATCCCGCCCGTGACGACTTCGACATCTGCCTGTTGGAGCGGGCCATCGCCTCCGACCTGCCCGTTTTGGCCACGTGCCGGGGCATGCAGGTGGTGAACGTGGCCCTTGGGGGGTCGCTCATCCAGCACGTGCCCGCCGTCACCGGCCAGGGCCACTGCCACAACGACCGGTGGCGCGAGGGCGTGCACCGGGTGAAGATCGAGCCCGACAGCCACCTGGCCGCCGCCCTGGGCGCCACCGAGGTCGACGTCAACTCCATCCACCATCAGGCCGTCGACCAAGCCGCTCCGGGCACCCGAGCGGTGGCGTGGGCCGCCGACGACACCATCGAAGCCATCGAGTTGCCCGGCAGCCCCCACGTCGTCGCCGTGCAGTGGCACCCGGAGCTGCTGGAGGACCGTCCCGAGCAACAGGGCCTGTTCCGGCAGCTCGTCGACCAGGCGCGCACCCGGGCGCGCCGGCTTGGTTCGTCGTCAGGCGACCGTGGGTAGGTCGTCGGCGGACGAGCTCCCGGGCCGCGCGGTTCCGGAGCCTCAGGAGGGCCGGCTTTGAACACACTGACACTGCTCCTGCTCATCCTCGTGGTCCTCGTGGTGGCCTTCACCGCCTTCGCGGTGGTCCAGCGCAAGCGCCGAGCCGGCGGCGTGATCGCCGCCAAGCCCCGCCGCGGCCGGGGAAGGACATGAGCGAGCACCGAACCGAGAATCGGGATGCGGGGTCGCGGCTGTTGCTGCGGGCCACCGAGCTGGCCGGGCTGCCGGTGGTGAGCATCGCCGAGGGCGAGGCCCTGGCCGAGGTCAAAGACGTCGTCTACAACCCCGATCAGGGACATCTGCTGGGCTTCACCCTCAACCAGCGTGGCTTCCTTCGGGGGCCCATGAAGGCGGTGCTTCCCATGTCCGGAGTGGCCGGCATCGGCCGCGACGCGGTCATGGTCACCGACGCCGACGTGTGCGAGGAAAAGGGTGGGTTGGCGGCTGAGGCCCAGTCGTCAGCGGGACGCAACGTCGTGGGCAACGACGTGCTGACCGACACCGGCCATCGCCTGGGCGAGGTCTCCGACATCATCGTGGCGGCCGACAGCGGCGAGGTCCTCGGCTATGAGCTGGAGGGCGACCCCAAGCTGCAGGGCCACGCCGGCAGGCCGCTCTTCCTCCCCATCCCCGCCGCCCTGGCGGTTTCGGGAACGGCGCTGATGGTGCCGGCCAGCGCCGAGCCGTTCATCCGCGACGACCTGTCGGGGTTCGGGGCGGCGGTGGACGAGTTCCGCTCCCAGCTGTCGTCCGGAGGCGCCTCGTGATGCGCCTGGGCGACACCATCGGCACCTCGGTGGTGGCCCGCGACACGGCCGAGACCATCGGCCAGGTCCACGGGGCGGTCGTCGACGTCGCCTCCCGGCAGATCGTCGCCCTCCAGGTGGGCAAGGGCCACAAGGCACGGCTGGCCGACTGGGCGTCGATCACCGGCGTGGGTCCCGACGCCGCCGTGGTGGATGGCGAGGCCAGCCTGCGGTCGGCCCACGGTGAGCGGGAGGAGCGCTCGGTCAAGGGCGACATCGCCCTGCTCGGCGGCCGGGTGCTCACCGACCACGGCGACGTGCTCGGCGCTCTCGACGACATCGAGTTCGACGAGCAGACGGGCCGCATCGACACCCTTGTCTGCGCAGATGCGTTCATTCCCGCCGACCGCCTGCTCGCCGTCGGCAGCTACGCCGTCGTGGTGGCCGCCGAGGACTCCTCTGGCTCCGCCGGGGCATCCGACGACGGGGAGCGTCCCGCCGGCGGTTGACCTGTCGCCGGTGACGGCGCCGGCGGTAGAGTTCCAGCCGGTCGTCGCCCGACCGACGCCGGCGACGGCCACAGCGACGTCACACCGGTCAGGAGCCACGAAGGGTGCAACCCAGCGAGACGGTGGCGGCCGACGGCGGCCGCGGCACCCAGCGGGTGTGGTTCGCCCAGGCGTTGCGGGGGATGGCCTGTCTCATCGTGGTGGTGGAGCACCTCGGTCACGACTACTTCGCCACCCCCGGGGTGGTGTCCCTGCTGGCCTTCACCCCTCCCGACAAGCGTCTGGTCATCCCCTCCCCGGCCATCCAGACGTCGGTGTTCGGGTGGCTCGACAACGTGCATCTGTGGCCGGGGGCCTTCGGGGTGGCGCTGTTCTTCCTCATCAGCGGTTTCGTGATCCCGTTCTCCCTGGAGCGCAACACCATCGGCGGGTTCTTCATCCGCCGGTTCTTCCGCCTCTATCCCACGCTGTGGACCGCCATCGGGATCACCCTGGCCGTGCTGGCCGTGCAGGCCTGGTTTCTCGGCGCCGCCTTCCCATACCACGGTGACACCATCGCCTCGAGCGGCGGCCTGGTCGGGGTGTACCTGGGAAAGGCGTGGGTCGACCCGGTGTACTGGACCCTCGCCATCGAGGAGATCTTCTACGCCATCGCCGCTCTGTGCGCCTGGCGGGGTGCGCTGCACCGCCGGGCGACGGTGGTGCTGGTGGCCGCCGCTCTGACCACAGTCTGCGTGACCATCGGACCGCCTGACCCCACCACCTCGGTGCCCCCCCTGTGGTACCTGCGCACCCACCTGGCCCGCAACTCCGGGTTCGTGGTGTTCATTCTCATCGGGTTGGTGTTCCACGAGCACTACCGGGGCACCTGGGGCACCCGGTCGTCGCTGGTCACCGGGACCGGCCTCATCGCTCTGTTCACCGTCTGCCTCTACAACGGACCGTTTCCCGGCAACCAGGCGGCCATCTTCCTGGTCTCGACCATGTCCGCCCTGGTGGTCTTCACGCTGCTCTACCTGGCGCGCGATCTGGTCCCCTACCTGCGCCCGCTCGACTGGCTGGCCGACGTGAGCTACCCGCTCTACCTGGTCCACACCATCATCGGGTGGATCCTCATGCGCGTCTTCTTCCGGTACTTCACCAGCTACGCGGTGGTCGTGCCCCTCACCATGGCCATCGTGATCGCCCTGGCTGCGGTCGTCCACCGTTACGTCGAGGTGCCCACCAACCGCCTGGGCCGCCGCCTCGGCTCCCGCCAGGCCCGGACATCGGGTTCGGCGCTCGATGAAGTCGCGGTTCCCGGATGATCCGGGTGAGGAGACTTGTTACTATCTACGTAGGAGAAATTCCGCATGCCCTGCGTCTTTCGACCGCCGTGTACTTCAACCCCGTGTTCGTCAACCCCATGGAGCTGGTGCCCTGATGGCTACCACAGCACTTGACCTCGACCGTTATCAGCTGGGATGGGTCGATCCTCAGGAGGACTACATCTTCAAGCCCAAGAAGGGCTTGAACGCCGACATCGTCGAGGAGATGTCGTGGATGAAGGGCGAGCCCGACTGGATGCGCCAGATGCGCCTGCGGGCCCTGCGCCTGTTCGAGCGCAAGCCCATGGCGCCGTGGTTCGCGGTGAACATGCCCGAGCTCGACTTCCAGGACATCTTCTATTACATCAAGCCCATCGACAAGCAGGTCGACGCCTGGGACCAGCTTCCCGAGTCGGTGAAGGCCACCTACGAGAAGCTGGGCATCCCCGAGGCGGAACGCAAGTACCTGGCCGGGGTCACCGCCCAGTACGAGTCCGAGGTGGTCTACCACCGCAACCACGACGACCTCGAGGCCCAGGGCGTCATCTTCTGCGACATGGACACCGCCCTGCGCGAGTACCCCGAGCTGGTCAAGGAGTACTTCGGCTCGGTCATCCCCCCGGGCGACAACAAGTTCGCCGCCCTCAACTCGGCGGTGTGGTCGGGAGGCTCGTTCATCTACGTCCCGCCGGGCGTCGAGGTGGAGATGCCCCTGCAGGCCTACTTCCGCATCAACGCCGAGAACATGGGCCAGTTCGAGCGCACGCTGATCATCGCCGACGAGGGCTCCACCATCCATTACATCGAGGGGTGCTCGGCTCCGGTGTACACCTCCGACTCCCTGCACTCGGCCGTGGTCGAGCTGGTGGCCAAGCCCAGCGCCCACATCACCTACACCACCATCCAGAACTGGTCGACCAACGTCTACAACCTGGTCACCAAGCGGGCCCGGGCCGAGGCCGAGTCGAGGGTCGAGTGGATCGACGGCAACATCGGCAGCCGTCTCACCATGAAGTACCCCTCGGTCTACCTGGTCGGGCCCAAGGCGTCGGGCGAGGTGCTGTCGGTGGCCTACGCCGGTGCCGGCATGCACCAGGACGCCGGGGCCAAGATGGTCCACGCCGCCCCCGAGACGACCTCCACCATCGTGTCCAAGTCGATCTGCAAGGACGGCGGGCGCACCTCGTACCGGGGTCTGGTCAAAGTGGAGGAAGGGGCCTACGGGGTCAAGAGCCACGTCCGCTGCGACGCCCTCATCCTCGACCCCGACAGCCGCTCCGACACCTACCCCTACATGGAGATCAACGAGCAGGACGCCCGCATCGGCCACGAGGCCACGGTGTCCAAGGTCGGTGACGACCAGCTCTTCTACCTGATGAGCCGGGGGCTGTCCGAGCAGCAGGCCATGTCCATGATCGTCAACGGGTTCATCGAGCCCGTCACCCGCACCCTGCCCATGGAGTACGCAGTGGAGTGGTCCCGCCTCATCGAGCTCAACATGGAGGGCTCCGTCGGCTGACAGTCGGGGGGCTCTGCCCCCCGACACCCCAGGGTCGTCGCCTGACCCGAAGTATGTGCCACCCGGTGGGATGATTTGCGGGTGGCCGAGCCGGTAGGCGTACTCGAACAGCCCGGGCCGGGCTCCGAGCCCGCTGGAGGCCGACGCCGCCGGTGGCCCATCGGGCGAGGGGCGACGCTGGTCGTTGCCGGCGTGATCGTCGTCGCCCTCGTCGCCACTTTGGTCATCGTCGTACGCCAGGGGAGTGGCACCGCCGGCGGCATCCCTGCGGCGCCCCGGATCGGCCAGGCCCGCGACGTCTACGACGGCGACCTGGGCGACCCGTTCGTCCTGCCTGTCATCCGTCCCGGCCAGGCGACGAGCTTCGTGGCCTTCGGCACCGGTGACTGGCCGGCCCGGGTGCCCACGGCCCGATCGTCGGACTCGATCACCTGGCAGCGAGGCCCAGACGCCCTGCCGCAGCTGCCGGCCTGGGCCGCACCCGACCCCAAGAACTCGTTCAGCTGGGCGCCCGCCGCCCTCGACACCGGGCACGGGTTCGTGCTGTACATCAGTCTGCCCGACGCCCGCAGCGGCCAGGAGTGCATCGGCGCCGCCACCTCGGCCGTCGCCGAGGGGCCCTACACCGGAGCCGGTGACGGGCCGCTCATCTGCCAGCACGAGCTGGGTGGGTCGATCGACCCGGCCGTCGTACGCGACAAGGCGGGGAAGCTGCACATGCTCTGGAAGAACGACGGGAACGCCCTCAACCTCCCGTCGAGCATCTGGGAACAAGCCCTGAGCGACGACGGCCTCGGGGTCTCCGGCCCCATCCACCAACTGCTCACGTCGAATGAGGCGTGGCAGGGGGGCATCATCGAGGAGCCGGCGGTGATCCCCGCGGCCAAGGGCGGTTGGTGGTTGTTCTACTCGGGCAACTTCTTCGACAAGCCCGAGTACGCCACCGGCGTGGCCTGGTGCCCCCAGCTCAGCGGCCCGTGCAGCGAGACCGGCCACGCCCCGGTTCTGACCACGGCCGACCTGAAGGACCAGCCCCGCCAGTCCGCCCCCGGCGGCCTGGAGACCTTCCAGGACGGCAAGGGCGGGCTGTGGGCCGTGTTCGACACCTGGAACCGGCCCACCCGCAACGGCCGGTTCTACTGCTGTCGATCCCTGCAGGTGGCGCCCATCCTGTCGTCCTGAGCCGTGAGTCGTTCCGGGGCGCGACGGCGCGTTCCGCACCCGGAAAGGCGGCCGGGACTACTTGCCCAACTCGGGCTCGGGGCTGGATCCGGGCTGGCGGGCCTCGGCCACCGCCGCCCACAGGTCGGTGGCGCTGGGCGGCCCGACAAAGGAGGCCCGCACAACTCCTTCGGCGTCGGCCACCACGATGGTGGGCACGGCCTCGACGTGGTAGCGACGGTGGAGGTCGGGATGGGCCTTGATCTCGACCTCCTCCACTGCGACCGCCCCACTGTCGAGGGCCCTGGCCTTCTCCACGACCTGCATGCACGAGTCACACGTGGCCGAGGTGAACAGCGCCACCAGCCAGGGGGCGTCGGGGCGGGCGAAGTCGTGGCGGTCGAGCTGGGTGGGCACGGCCCACGTGGGCTGGGTGGGGGCCTCCGGACGCCGCCGCTCCGCCAGCACCGCCACGACGGCGGCGATGACCACCACGACCCCGGCCAGCAGGAACCGTTCCACGCCTAGTCCCGCAGGGGGATGGCCATGGTCATGGTGGTGCCGATGCCCTTCAGCCGGTTGAGGGTGCGCTCGACGACGACAGGCGCGGTGGCGGTGACGAGCACCGGCGTGGCGCCCAGAGTCACGCTGTCGCCCAGACGCACGGACCGGCGGCTGCCGGGCGCCACCTCCAGGTTGGTCAGGGCGTCGTTGGTGATCCGAACACCGTTGTTCAGGACGGTCAGCGTCACCCGAGCGGTGGTGGGGCCGGGGTTCTGCACCACCACGTACTCCTCGACGGTGTCGTCGGACTCTCCGGCGGCGAGCATCCACCGGCGGGCGGCCACCTGGACGCCGGGTGTGCGGGCCGTGCCCGAGCGCTTGCCGGCGATGGCCACGTCGACAGTGCGCTCGACCACCACGCCCACCCCGTTGAGCGACCGCACGGTGGCGGCATGGGGGACGCCTTTGGGGATGCGGGCCTCGTCGTTGGCCGTGACCGTCACCCTGGCCTCGGCCGGGACGGTGAGGACGAAGGGCTCGGCCTGACCCTGCTCGAGGGCCAGGGCGACCTCCACCCGGGCCTCCTTGTCCGAGGGGTTGAACACCTGGTAGCGCTCGGTGATGCCGTCGGCCACCAGGCCGTCGGGGAGGTACCACAGGGTGCCCGTCGACGCCGACCCCAGGGCCACGGCGATGCCCTTGCGCCCGGCGGTGCCGTCGAAGGTCTGCAGGCGGGAGACCACCAGGCGGCCCGCCCGGGTGGTGATGGAGGCCGTCACCTGCTCCCGCCGCTGGGCGAAGTCGCCCACGGGCACGACGGCCGTGGATCCGCCCTGGACGGCCAGCCCGGTGAGGGCCTGGGGCGTGACCCGGCCGTCGTCGGTGCCGAAGGCGAGGTCGACGACGGCGTCGTCGGGAAAGGGGTTGAACAGGAACAGGGTCTCGGTGGCGTCTTTGGTGGTGACCCCGTCGGCGAAGTACCACTGCGACGAGGCCGTCGATGCGCACGGGGCGACGGTCTCGCCGAAGGGGCCGGAGTCCGACAGCTCGACCACCGCTTCCCCGCCGTCCAGCTCGACCAGGGCGGAGGCGTACACCGCCGACGCGGCATCGGCCAGGTGGACCGTCTGGCGGCTGTCCGGGGCTACCTGGATGGGCACTGCCTTGGGGGCCGCCTGGTACGGGAAGACGGTGACGATGCCGTTCAGAGCCCGAGAGGAGGGGTTGGCCACGACCACGGTGCCGTCGGCCCCGCCGTCTTTGACGGCGGTGGCTCCGGTGCAGTACCAGGCCGACGACGCCGCCTTGGCCGCCGCCGCCATGGGGACGGCGGTGACGTCACCCCTGGGCGCCGCCGGGCGAGCCTGGCGGTCGAGCAGGCCCCCGGCCACGAGCAACACGGCAATGAGGGCAAGTGCCGGACCCCGTCGGGCGCTGTTCACGGACGATCACCGTCGACCACCGGGCCGGGTGGGCCGGGCGGCGGAGCGGGGGTCGGGGCGCCCACCACGGCCACCGGAGCCGGCGCCGTCGGCGTCACCGGAGTCACCCGGTCTGCCGGGTTCGCCGGGCCCGCCGGGCCCGCCGGCGCACGGAGGGCCATGCGGCGCCGGAGGCGGGTCAAGACCTGCAGGGCGCCCAGCCAAAGGGCGATGCCCAGAGCCACCAGGGCGTAGCGGAACAGGGGAGTGCGGTAGCGGAGGACGCCGTGGCCGGCGCCGGTGACCTGGTAGGCGTTGGCCACCCCGAACGCAGGCGTGCGAGGTGACGCCTTGCCGGCCACCGAGAGCTGCCAGCGCGACGACGGCGCCTCGGAGACGAGGACCTGTCCGGCCGACGGCAGGTTGCCGGCGAACTGGATCGGGCCACGACCTGGCAGCACCGGAGTGCCGCCCGAGAGGTCGGCGCCCGAGTCGAGGGATGCGGGGGGGTCGGCAGGGACCTTGGCGGCGACGGTGGACTCCCGTGCCGGGCCCCACGCGGTGTTCTCGTACACGATGGCCGCCGGGTCCGACGGCAGCAGGCGGAGATCGAGCTGGGAGGCCAGGCCCTGGGTGAGGGCGACGGGCGGGGGACGTTGGGGTCCTCCGACGTCGCCGGCGGCCAGCTGACGGGGCAGGACCACGTAGCGCACTGCCATTGGGGCCAGGAGGCGGCCCAGGCGCGACGTGTCACCCAGCTCGGCCTGCCCGATGGCGGTGACGATGGTACGGGTGGCATCGGAAGCGGGGCCGGGCAGGTTGTCGGTCCCGACCGGCGTGCCGTCACGGGAGGTGGCGTAGGCCAGCCCGCCGCCCATGCCCCAACTCCCCAGTGGCAGGACCTCGGGGTCGCCCAGCCAGAGCGTGCGGAACGATCCCTCGGCCGGCTTCTGGGTGGTATAGGTCAACGACTGGCTGAGGGGGATGGCCGGGAGCCCCCAACGCCCGTCGCGGGCAGCGGTGAGGATCGGCAGGGCGGCCATGACCACGGCCACGCCGGCCACCGCCGATGCCATCTGGCGCCACCCGAACCGGTACCCGGAGAGGTCGAACTCGAAGGCGGCGGCGCCGAGGGCGGCGGCGGCAGCCAGGGCCACAGCCGCCGGGGCGAGGAGGACGTCGGGGGACTGTGGGTGGATCGGGAACCAGCCTCTCCCCCCCGCCCAGGCCACGCCCACGGACAACAGGGCCACCGCCCAGCAGCGAACCGCCCAGGCCAGGCGCCAACCCTGAGCCAGGACGAGGGGCAGGGCGGCGGCCACCAGGACGGCCCAACCGAGTGGCCCTGCGCCGATGGGACCGATCTGGAACCGCAGCAGCGCTCCCAGGCCGACGGCTCGGGAGGCAGGCGGGGCGGCCCCCACCAGCGCAGCCCAGCCGCCGCCCAGTTGTTCGAGCGACCAGGGCAGGAGGAGGACGAGGGCTCCGACCAGGGCGACGGCGGCTGCGGCCAGGCCGCGCCCGGCGGCGCCCACTTCGCCGACGACGGCCGAGCCGAGGACCAGGCCGACGGCCACGAGCAGCACGGCCAGGGCGATGCTGGGCACGAACGCCCCCAGGGTGGCCAGGGCGAGGGCGAAGCCGAGTATCTCGGTCCGCCGGCGGTGGGGATCGTCGTCTCCCTCGGTCGCAAAGGGGGCCAGACCGGCGAGGTGGCCGAGGCGCCGGAGCAGGAACGGCGCCGCCGCGTAGGCGATGAGGCCGTCCCAGTGACCCCGGGCGAGGGAGTTGTAGGAGAGGGGCACAGCCAGGTAGACGACCACCAGGACGAGGCGGCCCAGTCCCGAACGCAGTACGTGGCCGAGGCGCCAGGCGCCGACGGCGGCGACCGGCCACGTCGCCAGGATCAGGATCTTCTGGAGGAGGCTAACGTGGCCGAGCAGGACGAGGCCGCCCAACCCGAGGGCGCCGAACGCCGGCGGTGTGGCCGCGCCTGCGCCCATGCCCGTCGTGCGCCAGCCGTGCACGTACTGGCTGAGCAGGTTGGAGACGCCGGGGAACGGCGCCAGCTGTCCGACGGCCGGGAGGCCGCCGCGGAACAAAAAGCGCGACCCGATGACCACGGCCAGCACCATCACGACGAGCAGGGCGGTCGCCGCCTGGGCCGGCCCGTTGCCGACCCGGCTCACCAGTTGCTGGCCGGCGGAGACGAGGGCGCGGGCCCGCTCCTCGGGGTCGAGGCGGCGGCGCAGGTAGGCACTCATGCGCACGCTGCTGCGTACCTGGAGGCGACGGACCTCGCTGTCGGGCACCGACCGGGAGGCCTTCACGACCCGTCGTTCGGCACGCAGGTGACCCAGGTGGCGGAGGTTCCACGGCCAGGCCGCCAGCAGGGCCCGGGCCTCGGCCCACCGACGGTTGACCACGGCGATGATCGCCTCGACCACTGTCACCGCCGCCGCCTGGGGCAGGACCCGGACGAGGTGGAAGAACGAGTAGTTCTTGAACATGGTGCGTAGGTGGTTGCGGGCCAGGAAGCGGATGTGGTCGGGCTGGTCGCCGGATGCCTCCGCCCCGCCCTCGAAGTGGCGCGCGACGGCGGCCGGGGCCACGATGACGCGGGCGCCGGCCATCTGGGCGCGCCAGCACAGGTCGACGTCGGCCCCGTGATCGTCCATCGAGGCGTCGAACCCGCCCAGGGTGAAGAACAGGTCGCAGCGGACCAACATGGCGGCGCTAGGGACGGCGAACACGTCGCGGACGGCGTCGTGCTGCTCCTGGTCGAGCTCGCCCCGATCGACCAGTGAGCGGGTTGCCGCCGTCTTGTCGACGTTGAGGCCGACGGCGAGGAGGCGGGTCGGATCGTCCCAATCGACCAGTTTGGGGCCGACGATGCCGGCGTTGGACCGCAGGGCCTCCTCGACCAGCAACCGGATGGCGTCCGGGGCCAGGGCCACGTCGTCGTGGCAGAACACCAGGAAGGCGGCGCCCTGGACGGTCGTCAGGCAGTCGTTGGCCAGGGCGGCGAAGCCCGGACGCCCGGATGGACGGCGCATGTAGGCGTCAGGCAGCACGGCGGCCACCCGGGACGCGGGGTCGGTCGGGGCCCGGGTAACAGGGCCGTCGGTGGCGCCACCGTCGATCACGAGCACCGACTGGTTCGGGTAGTCCTGGGCACCGAGGGCGGCCAGAGTCTCCTCGAACCACTCGCCCTGCTCCAAGGCCACGACCACCGCGACGACGGGAGGTGTGGAGGGCTGAAAATCCATTCTTGGTCGAAGGCTAGCCAGGCCGGGACCGCAGGAGGCAGACCCTCGGCATCCATGGTTGGCTGGAGGGATGAACGACAGGGCGAATGACCCGGTGAAGGACTTGAAGGATGCCGCCTACGCCGCCGTCGGGCTCGGGGTGCTCGGGGTGCAGCGCCTCCAGGTGCGCCGGCGTGACGTGGCCAAACAGGTCGAGCCCCAGGTCCGGGAGGCCGCCGCTCGGCTCCAACGGCTGGCGACGAACGCCGACCAGACCATCAACCCCGTGCTCGACCGCCTCGAGGGCCGCCTCCCCGACGCCACCCGCGACCTGGTGCACTCGGCCCGCAGCGTGGTCACCGAGGCCCGGGACACCATCCTCGACAGGGCGTCGCGCCCGCACTGACGCCGATCGCAGCCCTTAGGGCCTCGCCATCTAGGCTCCCGGCCGATGCGCACACTGGTCGTGCTGCCGACCTACAACGAGGCCGAGAACATCGAGACCATGCTCCGGCGCCTGCGCGCCGCGGCGCCGGAGGTCGAGGTGTTGGTGGTCGACGATTCCAGCCCCGACGGCACCGCCGCGCTGGCCAAGACCGTCGGCCAGGAGCTGGGCGGCGTCGACGTGCTGACCAGGGCGGCCAAGGACGGCCTGGGCAGCGCCTACCGGGCCGGGTTCAACGAGGGCCTCACGCGTGGCTACGACGTGCTGGTCGAGATGGACAGCGACCTGTCACACGACCCGGCGGCGTTGCCTTCGCTGCTGGCGGCCGTCGACGAGGGCGCCGACCTCGTGGTGGGATCGCGCTACGTGCCGGGCGGCTCGATCCCCCACTGGCCGTGGCACCGGCGCTCGCTGTCGCGCAACGGCAACCGCTACGCGGCGGCCATGCTCCGCATGAACGTGGCCGATGCCACGTCGGGCTTTCGTGCCTACCGGGCAGAGATGGTCTCGCGCATCGACCTCGACGGGGTGCGGGCCAACGGCTACGGGTTCCAGATCGAGATGGCCTACCGGGTGGCACAGGCCGGCGGGCGCATCGTGGAGCGGCCCATCGAGTTCGTCGACCGTGAGCGCGGGGTGTCGAAGATGTCGCTTCGGGTGGTGGTCGAGGCCTTGGTGCTCGTCAGCTGGTGGGGCATCCGCGACCGGGTGACCCGCCGTTCCCCGATGCCGAACACATCCTGAGGGTCACGACCCGGCGGCCGCTTCGACGCCGGCGGCAACGGGCTCGGGTGAGGTGGCGATCGCCTCGGGCTCGGCGAACCGGCCTCGCCACAGCTTGACGAACAGCCCGAGGCCGATGAACACCACGAGGGCGTTGCGGAGGGCCACGGTGGCGACGGGCAGGGCGTGGTTGGCCAGCAGGCCGTCGTAGTGGAAGGGGTACACGACCTGGGACAACACGTTGGCGACGCCGAGGAGGACGAGGGGGACGCGGACCTGGCGACCGGCGACGCTGGCCGACACCGCGCCAAGGGCCGACAGCAGGATCATGAACTGCGGTGAGAACACCGTCCCCACGGCAAAGACGAGGGCGAGCGTGGCGAACATGACCACAGCCGGACCCGCTATCGGGTCTGTCACCCCGCTCGGGCCTGTTATCCCGCTCAGGGGGCCGCTCGGGCCTGTTATCCCGCTCAGGGGGCCGCTCGGGCCCTGGGTCAGGCGGTTGGCGGCCAGCCAGATACCCGCGGCCAGGACGGCGATCGAGGCCACGAGTGAGGCTGACTTCAGCATCGATGCGCCGGACCCGGCAGTGTTCCACGAGCCGTGGTCGAGCACCGCCTGCACGGTGTGTCCCAGGTGCCCTGTGGCCAGCAGGGCGATGCCCCACGTGCTCTCGATCTGGAGGCCCCGCTGGGTGTGGTAGCCGACGACGCTGTGCCACAGGCCGGGGAGTGATCCGGCGACGGGGAGCACGCCCAGCACGGCCACCAAGACGGCGCCGGCCAGGATCCGCCAGCGCCAACGCCACCTGGCGGCGAGGAGGACGGGCACCAGCACCCCCGGGTAGATCTTGGCCACCGCCCCGAAGCCCAGCCAACCGCCGGCGCCGAACCACCCCCGGGCCTGGGCCCGCTCCAGGGACCAGATGATCGCCACCGCCGGCACCATGTCGAGCCGGTTGTAGGCGATCGGCCCCAGCATGGGGATGAGGAGTGCCCACGCCCACGGCCCCCACCACGATCGGGCCCGGCGGGCGATGACCACCAGGCCCGCCATCCCGACCACGTCGACGGCGAGCATGAGGGCGATGAAGCGGGGCAGGTAGGCATGGCCGGCCGACTTGACCATGGGGAGGATCATGAACGGAAGGGAGCCGGGTGGGTACTCGATCTTCACGTCGCCATAGGGGGCGCGGCCGTCCCGGTAGACCTGGTTGGCCCAGTTCTCGTACAGGGTGGGGTCGTAGGTGACGGTGGTCGTGAGGCCCCCCCGGTAGTGCTCGGGGTGGCCGGCCAACCAGACGCCGCCGGCACGGGTGGCCACAAAGGCCACCAGCAGGAGGCCGCCGGCCAAGAGCCTCCGAGCCTTCGCCGGCCGTCGACGGGGACCGGCGACCTCGGTGGACTCCGGATGGCTGTTGGCCAAGCTCTCTTTCCTGGGTGATCTCACTCGGCCTCGCCACGGCGGGGCGCCTCACGGTCGGCAGCCGCCAACGCTACCGGTAGCCCGGCGGCGGTAGGGCGAGAGGCACGGTGCCGTCCGGCGGCTCTGCCATGCTTTCGTCATCACCGCCGCGACCGACCCGTCTGGTCCTCCTTCCACGCCGGCCACGGTCAGGGCGACATGGACGAGTGGGCCCGTTGCCCCCATCCTCGTGGGTCTGGCGGCGGCCGTCGCCATCGTCGGGGTCGGCTCGTACCAAGGGCTGTGGTTCCCGGCCACCTGGTGGTCGTCCCCGTTCCCTGTGCTGGGCTCCTCCCGGCTGGCTCACTGGCAGGCGAACGCCGTCTACTACGGCTCGCTGGTGGTCCTGGGGCTGGCGTGGGTGTGGTTGCTCCGGGTCGTGCGGGCCAGGCCCCGGTTCCCGGTGTGGCTCGTCCTGGCCGTGTTCATGCTGTGGTCGGCCCCTTTCGTCGTCGGTCCGTCGGTCAGCAGTGAGGACGTCTACGCCTACGCCGCCCTGGGCCAGCTCGTCGAGCGTGGCTTCGACCCGTACCAGGTGGGGCTGAACGCCCTCGGGCCGGCGCCCGTCGTCCAGATCACTCCCGGGTTCTGGCGCGACAACCCCACCCCCTACGGCCCGCTCTACGTCCGGGCGGCCTGGCTGGCCAGCGTCGTCAGCCATGACTCCGTCCGCGGGACCGTGCTGACCCTGCGCCTGTTCGGGCTGGCCTGCCTGATGCTGCTCGCCCTCCCTTTCACATCGCTGGCCCGGCGGGCCGGCACCCGACCATCGGTGGCACTGACCGCCGTCCTGTGCAGCCCCCTCGTGCTGGTCGAGTTGGTGGGGGCGGCCCACAACGAGCCCCTGATGCTGCTGCTGTTGGCGGCGGGCGTCGCCGTCGGATTGGCCGGCATCGACGGCCCCCTCCGGGTTCGACCGGCACCGGAGGCGGGGGAGGAGGAAGCGCCCGAAAAGACCGGGGCGGCCGACGAAGCCGGGGTGGCAGAGGAAGCCGGGGCGTCCGAGGAGCGAGTCACCGAAGAGGCCGCCGTGGCCCAAGGGGGCGGTGTGTCGAGGGTCCCCCGGCGCCGGCGCCTGGCCCTGGTCGCCGCCGGGGTGGCACTCTGCGGCGCCGCCGCCACCGTCAAGCTTCCCGGGTTGTCGGGCGCCGCGCTACTCGGTTGGCTCTGGGCCGGGCCCGGCAGCTCGCTGCGCCGGCGGGCGCCGGGTGTGATTGCCGCCGCCGCCCTGGCGGCGGTCACCGTGGTGGCCATCAGTGTGGCCTCGGGACTCGGATTGGGATGGATCGGGGCGCTGAACGAACCCTCACGGGCGTACACGCTGTTGGCTCCGTTCACCGCCGTCGGAACCGTGCTGCAGCAGGTCCTCATCCATCTCGGATTGTCGGGCGCATGGGTCCTGGCGTTCATGCGACCGGCTGGGATGGTCCTCGGCGTCGTCGTGGCCGGGCTTGTCATCATGAGCGCCGAGCGACTCGGAGCGACGCTCGCCCTCGGTCTCGCCCTTCTCGTCCTGGGTTTCACCACGCCCGCGGTGTGGCCGTGGTACCTGGTCTGGGGCGTGGTCTTCGTCGCCGCGGTGACGATGCCGCCCGGCCTGCAGGTGGCGATCATCGCCATGAACCTGGCTCTCACGCCCCTCGGCCCCGGGACCCTCGACGTGACCAACCACCCCAACGTCAGCGCCCTGACCATGACACTGGTGATCATCGCCTCGGCGGTGTGGATTCTCGGCAGGTTCCTACGAAGCGACGGCCGGGCCTGGTCCCCCGCCCGGCGGCCCAGCTCGGCCGGCACCGGGCTGTCCGACGAGCAAGCCCCCGTCGTCGCGCACGATGCCTAGGTTCGCCGGGATCACGGCCCCGCTTTGGCGGTGGCGGGCGAGCACCATCACCCCGAGGACCCCGCCCGCGGGCAGAACCGTCAGCGTCGGGAGCAGATAGCGGAAGTCGAACGACGCAGTCGTCGCCGGCACCACCAACATCACCACGCCGGTGCCGACGAACAGGCAGGCGACCCACCACAGACGACGTTGCCCGGGTGCCAATCGGGCGACACCCGACGCCAGGGCGAGCACCAAAGCTGCGCCCAACAGGGGCCCGGGTGTGTAGCCGAGGCGCTGGTAGTCGCGCAGGACCGTGGCGACACTCGTGTTCAGTCGAGGGTTCACCTGGTTCAGGGAGAACCCGTGGGTCGCCACGATCGTGCCGTAGCGCACCGACGCTCCCGGCCAGGTCCACTGCCACACGTGCGGGTCCGACGGCGGCGTGGCCGGCTGCCACGGGTCGGCGGTGAACGAGGTGCGGAACTGAAAGGTCTGAACGGGGCCATCGTGGCGCCCGGTGGTGCGCACGGGGGAGAAGTAGTGCGCGAGGTCGTGGACGACGGTGGAGGTGTAGGCGCCCGGTTGATTGGCGATGACGTCACGGGCGAAGGCGCCGGCCAGCGCGTTGCGGTCGGTGCCCGGCGCGATGGCGGGGCTGCGCAAGGGAGAGTCGGGGTTCCACACGTACCAATCCGGCCCAGGACGAGCGGCGGTCGGGCGGTCGTCGCACAGGCGGCGCTCGTGGGACGGTAGGTGGGCCCCCCGGCAATCGGCGAAGGGCTCCACCCGACCGGCGAGGAAGTAGCCGTCGAAGGAGCCGAAGGCCAGGTTGCCATGCTCGGCCCGGTACCAGCCGGCGTAGGCGCCCAGCAGCACCACCGCCGCTCCGGCGAACGCCGCCACCCGGGCGACCCCGACCCGGCGCACCACCAGGAAGGCGAAGGCGGGCACGAGGAGGGCCAGTCCGACCGTCCGGGTGAGCGCCGACATCCCGAGCAGGCCGCCCGCCAGGGCGCAGAGGGCCACGCTGGGTCGCTCACGCCAGAGCAGGGCCACCAGGGCGGTCACCACGAGGAACTCGAACACGGTCTCGGCCAGCACGAACTGCTCCATGTAGACCTGGTAGCCGTCGAGCAGGAGCGGCGCCACGCCCAGGGCGGCGAGCCACGGCCACACCCCGAATCGCCGGAGCAGGGCGTACAACATGACGGCCATGGTCAGCCCCAGGAGATGCTGGACCACCGGCACCACGCCGAAGTGCCCGGTTGAGGCGAGGACGCGGAGGAACGCCGGGTAGCCCAGGGGGCGTATCACGCCCGGTGTGAGGGAACGGGCATCGCCGAGGTAGTCGAACGAGTCCTGCACGAACTCCATGGCCGGCCGGTAGGCGACCACGGTGAGGATGCGCAGGACAGCCCCGACCGCCAGGAGGCCCACGAAGACACCATCCGTCGCCAGGTGGTTCCGGAGTCTGGGTGGGAGTCTCCGGGGACGAGCGGCACGACTTTGCGACGTCAAGTCTGCGGCCACGGCCAAGCGCCGAGACTATCCCGGGCCTTCCGGGTGACCGCACGGGGTCGCCGTCGACTGTCAGGCCGGGCTCATGTCGACCTCGCCGGTCGCCTCCAGGCGGAGGGGGCGTCGCAACCGGCTCACCAGCCACACTCCTGAGCCCACACTGACGACGGTGACCAGACCGGTCAGGACCACGGCGGACACCGGCGGGCTCCAGCCCCCGGGTACGTGGGCGAAGGCATTGACGAACGAGCCCAACCCGACGGTGTAACGGCGGAGCACCCAGTAGAAGGTGACCAGGTGCACGATCACGATGGCGGTCACCGCCAATCCCCCCGACCGCCCCATGTTGGCGTGTGCCTTCCCGAGGAGGGCAGTGGCGAGAAGGGGGATGCCAATGGCCGCCGGGTACTGGTAGCGGCCCTGCCACGCCAATCCGTGGGTGCGAGCCCCCGGGTAGGTGGCGGCGAAGGGCAGCACGACCAAGAGCCCGACGACGGTGAGGATCAGCACCGTCGCCTCCCAACGCGACGAGATGCTGGCGGCCACGCACACCAGCGCCCCGACCCCGACGACCCACATCCCGACGGCAAGCGACGGCGCGGTGAACTCGGGGCCCCCGAACTGGCCCACCATGGACCACAGGTGCAGGGGAATGCGGCCGGCGACGAGGGAGGCGATCTGCAGGTCGGACAGTCCCGGGGTGAGCGGGAACTTCTCGATGGACAGGCTGCCGTTGATCACCACGAAGAGCACAGCGACGGCGATGGCGACCCCGGTCACCGCCAGGCCCACGCGCACCGCCCTGTCGGCGGACAAGCGCCGAGCCGCCGCCGGGCGCATCAAGGCCAGGGCGCCGACGATGCCGACGAGCCACAGGGGCGACAGAGGGCGGGTCAGGGCGAGGGTGACGGCGGCGGCAGCGAAGACGGCCACCAGCCCTGGCGGGGGGCGCGCGTCGTGGTCGAACACCAGCAGCACCCCCGCCGTCCAGGCGGCGAGAGCGGCGCTGATCTCGAGCCCGTTCGGGTTCAGGACCGAGGCCAGGTAGATCACCGTGGGTGTGACCGCCAACGCCACGCCCGCGACCAGCCAGCGTGAGCGGGACCAGGTGACGGCGGCGGCCAGGGCCGCTCCCAACAGGAGGGAACTGACCACTGCACTCATCCCCCGCATGGCCCGGCGCGCCAGCGGATCACTGGAAACCAGGCTCGGAAGTCCGGTGATGGCGTAGTAGAGGGGCGGGTACTCGCCGACGTAGGTAGTTGTGGCCTGGACACCGGAGCCACCCTTCAGCGGTGGCGTGCACCCGGCGGGCACGGCGGGATGCAGGTAGTAGCACCTGGTGCTCGGGTCGTACAGCACGAACGTCGACTGCACGTGGACGAGGACCGTGCCGGGCGGGAACCCGACGCGATGGTCGCCGGTGAGGGTGCCGTGGGCGACGGCCGTCGCCTTGACGTACTGCGTGGGCTCGTCAGGGCCCGAGGGGATGGGCGTCGACAGGCTCCACAGCCCGCACAGGATCACGAAGAACAGCGATGCCGCCGCCCACGTCGTCAGGAACGTCCGCCGTGCCGGCGTGACTCGGGCCTCGACTGGCACCGGAGGGCGATCCGCGCCATCGATTGGCTCCCCGGGGCCGAGCACACGTTCAGCCACGATGGGCCGACTGTAGTGGTCGATGGCAACGGTCCCGTCGGGGTATCGAGCACGATGGGCGACGGTGGCGGGCGGTCCTGCTGGCGGAGAGTGCCCGCCTCAGCCTCGATCCACCGATTGACCTGAGCTGACCGCGGCTGTGCATCCGCGGAAAGTGCCTCCTGAGCAGCGACGATGACGGTGCTTGACGTCGTCAGAGCCACAAACACGGGAGGCACTTTCAGTGAGTCGAGTATCGCACG